>UQIV01000001.1 GCA_900541205.1 uncultured Collinsella sp.
CCCTCCAGCCGGCACAGCTCCTCGTTCGCGGCAGCGGCGTCCAGAATCTTCTTCCTCGCGGAGCGCGGAAGATTGCGCTTCTTGTAATAGCTGCTCGCGAGATATGCCTTGATACCATTGATGCCGCCCTTCGGCGCGATGATGCGACTGTAACTCAGATGCTTATCAACTTTGGCCTTCAGCCGCTTGAACTCGTCCTTCTGGGCGCTGATGCACTTGTCGATGCTTTTGACGCTGCGCTTGATGTTCGCTTGCCTGCGCGCCGACTCCGGGCTGGGCCGCGACTCCATCAGCCGCGCCTTGTACTCCTTGTACTGGCGGTATGCCACTTTCAGCCAATAACGTCTGTAGAACTCGACGGTCACGTCCCTGTCGGACGCGACGTCGCCGAGGAAAATCGACTTCGGCGCAATCCAGCCCGTCTTCCAGTTCGTGTAAAACGGGTCGGCGTGGGATGCTCGGATGTTCCTCGCCGCTTCGTCGACGGTCTTGCGGATGTCGCCGCCGTAATACCTCACGTGATGGAGCAGATGCATATCCGAGATGTACTCGATGGCGGTCTTGTCCCCGTTGCTGCCGCTCCCGCCGTAGTACAGCAAGGGCTCTTGCCTCTCGGTCTTCGCGACGAGGTCGGACCCCGCCTCGCGCACGGCCAGCCCGCGCTCCTCATCCATGGCCATGCCGTCCTCTCGCTACTCAGGCGCGTCGGTACGCACCAGCTTGCCGCCCTTTGCCTTGTACAGTCGTGTTTACGCCGAAGTATAGGCGAAAGGCCATCTACGGCCAAATCAGGTCCGACATAGGGGAGATCCTGAGGAGGCTCTGCGAGCACAAGGGCGTCGAGATAATCGAGGGGCACCTCATGCCCGACCATGTGCACATGCTGCTGGCGATACCGCCGAAGTACAGCGTATCGAGCGTGATGGGCTACCTGAAGGGGAAGAGCTCGCTGATGGTATTCGACAAGCACGCGAACATGAAGTACAAGTTCGGCAACAGGAAGTTCTGGGCCGAGGGCTACTACGTGTCCACCGTCGGCCTGAACGAGGCCACCATCGCGAAGTACATCCGGGAGCAGGAGAAGGCCGACATCGCGATCGACCGGCTGAGCGTCAAGGAGTACGAGGACCCCTTCGGTAGGGGGCCGGGGCGTAAATAGCGCCGGTTTGACCGGCCCGTCACGGGTCAATCTGCAGTGCGGCCCGAACCCCGTGAGGGCCGGCGCCTTTAGACGCGTGCCGGAAATCCAAGGGTTATACCCTAAGAGCAAACCTCCCCTTTTAGGGGTGGTTTTGATTTTTATGTCGTCAAATGTGGCACCAGATATTGAACTCAAGATCCGCGTGCGATGATCTTCGCATCCCGTAGGGGCACTGGCTGATTGCATACGTCCTGACCGAGCGTGACCGCAACATGTTGGTCAAGCGCAATCTTTTGGATTATTTTGGCGTGAGCGGCTTGGTTTTGGTAGGATTTGTCAGCGGCTTGACTATGGGCGTTTTATAACTGCCATGCAGGTAGCCGTGTTGGTAACGTTTTACCGACTTGTCAAATACCCCTCATTTATAATGCGTCTGCAAAATGACCAATTGCTTTGACCTGCTGAAACACTATATGTTGTGTTTGAACTAAAAAAAGAATACAGGATATAGATGCGTCTTTGTCGTATGATAGATGGCGGACAGAGAACGAAGACCTTGTTCGTCCCCTTCGGACACGCCTTTGAGTCGCTTGATCGGCTACGAAGATTGTCCGCATGAGGACCTATGGTTTATCGAGAACACAGATTGCGCGACGGCGCCGCAAGACAGGGGCAAGCCCTGCCGGGCATCGTTTGGCTCTGAAGCGCAATGAGGCTACGACGCGAAAGAGGCAAGAGGATGAAGATCATCAAGCGCAGCGGCACCGAGGTTGTCTTTGACATCGATAAGATCGTCAATGCGATTCGCGCCGCCAACTTGGAGGTCGAGGAGAGCTCTCGTCTAACCGACCGTCAGGTGATTTACGCGGCACAAAACGTCGCCGAGGCATGCGAGAGCGCAGGCCACACCGTTTCGGTCGAGGAGATCCAGGATTTGGTCGAGGACGAGATTATGCGTCTCGACTGCTACGAGGTTGCCCGCCACTACATCATCTATCGCTATGTTCAGAGCCTGAAGCGCCAGAAGAACACGACCGACGACAAGATTCTGTCGCTGATCGAGTGCAATAACGAAGAGGTCAAGCAGGAGAACTCCAACAAGAACCCGACCGTCAACTCCGTTCAGCGCGACTATATGGCCGGCGAGATTTCCAAGGACCTGACCCAGCGCGTGCTGCTGCCCCAGGAGATCGTGGACGCCCATAATGAGGGCCTGATCCACTTCCACGATTCGGATTACTTTGCCCAGCACATGCACAACTGCGATCTGGTGAACCTGGAGGACATGCTCCAGAACGGCACTGTTATTTCGGGCACGCTGATCGAGAAGCCGCACAGCTTCTCGACTGCCTGCAATATCGCGACGCAGATCATCGCCCAGGTTGCTTCCTCCCAGTACGGCGGCCAGTCTATTTCGCTAACCCATCTTGCCCCCTTTGTTGAGGTGAGCCGTCAAAAGATTCGCGGCGAGGTCGCTCGCGAGCTCGATGAGCTTGGCGTCTCTGCGTCTGCCGAGAAGGTCCGTGAGGTCGTTGAGGACCGTCTGCGCGATGAGATTCGTCGCGGCGTCCAGACGATTCAGTATCAGGTCGTGACCCTTATGACCACCAATGGCCAGGCGCCGTTCGTGACGGTCTTTATGTATCTTAACGAGGCCCGTACGCCGCAGGAGAAGCACGACCTTGCCATGATCGTGGAGGAGACGCTTCGCCAGCGCTACGAGGGCGTTAAGAACGAGGCCGGCGTGTGGATTACCCCGGCATTCCCCAAGCTTATCTATGTACTCGAGGACGATAACGTTCACGAGGATTCCCCGTACTTCTACCTGACCCAGCTGGCTGCCAAGTGCACCGCCAAGCGCATGGTTCCCGACTACATCTCCGAGAAGAAGATGCGCGAGCTCAAGCTGTCGAAGGGCGAGACCGCCGGCAACGGCGACTGCTATACCTGCATGGGTTGTCGCAGCTTCCTGACGCCCGACCGCTCTGGTAACGGATTTAACAACGTGGCCAACGCGCTGAACTATGACCCGAACAAGCCCAAGTACTACGGTCGCTTTAACCAGGGCGTTGTGACCATCAACCTGCCCGATGTCGCGCTGAGCTCGCATCAGGACATGGACAAGTTCTGGAAGATCTTCGACGAGCGCCTTGAGCTGTGCCACCGCGCCCTGCTGTGCCGTCATGAGCGTCTGATGGGTACGCTTTCGGATGCCGCACCGATTCTTTGGCAGTACGGTGCCCTCGCCCGCCTGAAGAAGGGCGAGACGATCGACAAGCTGCTCGTGGGCGGTTACTCCACCATTAGTCTGGGTTATGCCGGCCTGTATGAGTGCGTCAAGTACATGACGGGCCACAGCCACACCGAGAAGGAGGGCACGCCCTTTGCCATGGCCGTCATGCAGCGCATGAACGACAAGTGCGCGGAGTGGAAGGCTGAAAGCGATATTGACTTCTCGCTGTACGGTACCCCGCTTGAGTCGACGACCTACAAGTTTGCCAAGTGCCTGCAGCGTCGTTTTGGCATCATCCCGGGCGTGACGGACAAGGGCTACATCACCAACAGCTACCACGTCCACGTGTCCGAGGAGATCGACGCCTTCGATAAGCTCAAGTTTGAGGGTATGTTCCAGCAGCTTTCGCCGGGCGGTGCTATCTCCTACGTTGAGGTTCCCAACATGCAGGACAACCTCAAGGCTGTCATTCGCGTGATGCAGTACATCTACGACAACATCATGTACGCCGAGCTCAACACCAAGAGCGACTACTGCCAGGTGTGCGGCTACGACGGCGAGATCAAGATTGTCGAGGATGACGGCAAGCTGGTGTGGGAGTGCCCCAATTGCGGTAATCGTGACCAGGAGAAGATGAATGTCGCCCGTCGTACGTGCGGCTACATCGGTACCCAGTTCTGGAACCAGGGTCGAACCGAGGAGATCCGCGACCGCGTGCTGCATCTCTAATACCGCTCCGGGGCTGAACCGAGAGGGCCGCTTGGGCATTTGCTCGCTATTTCGGACAGTCCTGCGCAAGACGAAGGCCACATTAAGTGGCCTTCTTTGCGTGCGGAACTCATATCGAGCAAAAGCCCAAGCGGCCCTCTCGGTTCAGCCAAGTTGACGTAGCTGAGATGCAGCATGCGGTCTGCTCACTCCTCGAAGTTCTTAGCGGAAATAATTTGAGCTGCAGCTGCGATTTACTTGCGATGGCGGTTGAGCCGCAACCTAGTTTTTATTGGATCTCGAACCCTATGCTCGATGTTCGCTTCGTTCATTGAGTTACCCTTTGCATGAGGCCGGGACATATCGTCCCGCCCGCAGTTTCGCAGGCCGAAGGCCGAGAATGTTTGAGGACGGGATGATATGTCCCGGCCTCCCGGGAGAGTTGCTTATGAACTACGCGAACATTAAGTATTTCGATATTGCTGATGGGGAAGGCGTTCGTACTTCTCTGTTTGTGAGTGGGTGCCGTCGTGGGTGCAAGAATTGCTTTAACTCTGTCGCGTGGGACTTTGCTGCGGGCGAGCCGTTCGATCGCGCCGTCGAGGATAAGATTATCGAGAGCCTCGACCATCCCTTTATCGATGGCCTGACGATTCTGGGTGGCGAGCCTATGGAGCCCGAGAATCAGGCGGGGCTTGTTGACTTTATCGAACGCGTGCGTGCGGCCTATCCAGTGGGATCGGGGAAGACCATTTGGTGCTTTACCGGCGACGTGCTCGAGGAGCTTATGCCGGGTGGTCGTCATCATACCGAGGTGACGGACCGTATCCTGGCATGCCTCGACATGTTGGTGGACGGCCCGTTTGTTCAGGATCTGTACGATATCTCATTGCGCTTTAGGGGCTCGAGTAACCAGCGTGTGATCGATATGAACGCTACGCGCGACCGTGCTGAGCGCGAGGGCGTTGCGCTTTGTGATGCGGTTGAACTTTGGCGTGATGATCCGGTCTATTCGACCCATACTATGTAGCTTGTGGTCGATGCCAAAGGGCGTGGTACCATAGCGCGAACGTGAAATCGGAAAAGTGAGGCCCAGATGGTCGATCAGGAAAAAGTCGAGGCCGCCATTAAGCTGTTGCTTGAGGGCATAGGCGAGGACCCAACTCGTGAGGGCCTGCTGGAGACCCCGGCGCGCGTTGCCCGTATGTATGGTGAGATCGCCGGCGGTATGGACCAGAGTGCCGAGGAGCACCTGTCCAAAACCTTTGCCGTCGCTTCGAACGATTTGGTTATCGAGCGCGACATCACGTTCTACTCGCTGTGTGAACATCATCTGTTGCCGTTTTATGGCAAGGCCGCCATTGGTTATATCCCTAACGGTCGGGTGGCTGGGCTTTCCAAGCTCGCCCGCACGGTTGAGGTTTATGCCCGTCGTCTGCAGCTGCAGGAGCAGCTGTGTGCGCAGGTTGCCGATGCTCTCATGGATTATCTCGCTCCCCAGGGAGCGATTGTGCTCATGGAGGCTGAGCATATGTGCATGACCATGCGCGGCGTGCAGAAGCCCGGCACCAAGACCGTGACGCTCGCTCGCCGCGGCGTCTTTGAGACCGATCCCGCGCTCGAGGAGCGGTTCTTTAGGATGCTGGGCCGTTAGCATGAGGGTCGTCAACGACTTTACATCGAAGACCGATGAGGGGACGTCGCGTCGCGGCTTTATGGCTTCGGGCCTGACTCCCTTTGGTGCCATGCCTCGCATTGATTACATTTGTGCCAACGGGCTGTTCCGTCGGCACCTGGGCAACATTGCACAGTTGGAATCGGGGCGCATCTTCTGCCGCCACGGCATTAACCATCTTCTCGATGTCGCTCGCATTATGTGGATCAAGAATCTCGAGGAACAGCTCGAATTTGACCGTGAGGTCATCTATGCCACGGCACTTCTTCACGATATCGGCAAAGATGAACAGTATGAATCGGGTATATCCCATGATGTTGCAAGCGAACGCGTCGCTGATGCGATTCTCGGCGGCATGCCCGATGATGTGGCGTTTGATCCGGCCGATGCCGCAGCCATTAAGACGGCCATTCTGGGCCATCGAAAGCTGCGCGTGAACAGCCAACCGCTTGAACGTCTGCTCTATGCGGCCGACAAGGCCTCGCGCGCCTGCTTCGCATGCCCCGCGCGCAATGCTTGCAACTGGAGCGATGATAAAAAGAACCTGTCGATTCGCGTGTAGTTAGTTTGCGCGGTCGGGGTTCTAAACGAAGGAGACGATCGCGATGAGTAACAAAAAGCTGCCCGAGAATGCAACCAAGACTGAAGGCGCCGAGCTCGCCCGCCGTGGCAGGGGCGAAATATCCACCGCAACGGCGGTGCCCCACGTGAGCTATGACGATCTGCGCCATGCCGACCGTATTGTCATTGACGGGCTTGAGGTTTTTGCCAACCATGGTGTGTATCCCGAGGAGAACACGCTGGGCCAGAAGTTCATCGTGTCCTTGGTGCTCTATGCCGACCTGCGCGCTGCGGGGGAGCACGATAACCTGGACGCCTCGATTGACTACGGCTCGGTGTGCCACGATGTCGATGGCTATCTGCGCGAGCATACGTTTAAGCTCATCGAGGCGGCAGCTGAGGGTACGGCCCAGATGCTGCTGCGCCGTTATCCCTCGCTGCTTGGTGTGCGCATCAAGCTCGATAAGCCTTGGGCGCCCGTCGGTCTTCCCCTGGCAAGCTGCGGTGTCGAGATCGAGCGCGTGCGCTAACCGGTTCTAATACATCTCTATGGGCGGCTGCTTGAGCTGCTGTGACAGCGCTCTATTGTTGGGGCAGTACGTGTCGAGCAGGGCGTGAAATCGCTGATTGTGGCTTGGCTCGAGCAAGTGGACGAGCTCGTGGGCGACAACCATGTCGAGGCATTCGACGGGATAGGCGGCAAGTTCTCGTGCGATGCGAACGGCGCCGGATTTTGGCGTGCATGAGCCCCAACGCGTTTTCATGCTGCGTACGGAAACGCGGGAAACGGCGACACCCATTGCGATTTCGTATGCGTGCACCATATCGCGCAGCGCCGATGTGACTTCGGACGTATAGAGCTGGTCGATGTGGGCTTGGAGCTCATCGGACGTTAGGCCGTCGAGGATTGCGTGCCGCTTGGTCTGTGGGCCTTCGTCCGATTTATCGGTACCCATAAAACTTGCGAAGGTGGCCTGTTTGGGTCGCGGTGCGGGTGATGCAAAGTTGTGATCGAGCGCATCTTGTACCGTGATGGGCTTGCCCCAAAGTGCAATGATGGACGAGGGACTGAGCGGCTCTCGCGCCGTCGCCTGACGTCGCTCACGCTGGGCAAGTCGGCTGATAATCCAGGCACTGTTGCGCTTTACAAACGCTTCGATGCGCTCGCGGCTGGCGCCGAGCGGTGCACTGGCGTGGACCTCACCACTCGATGTGACGCGTAGGTTGAAGTTCTTGACGCGCTTTTTGGTAACTACGACGGGGATGGGCGTCCCATCCGGTCGGGATACGGAAATCGTAAACTGCTGCGTCAAAAGCGGTCCTTCAGATTGGGGACGGGCCGGCATGTCGACCGTTCGGCATGCCGGCCCGCTCAAGGGATGTGAAATTAATAACGCTCGAAGAAGGCAAGCGCGTTGTCGCTGCAGAGCTTTTGCATCACGGTCTTGCCAAAATGCTTGGAAAGCATGTTCTGGAACTCGGGCATCTTGCTGGCATCGGAGAGGAAAGCGGGCACCGTGGCGCCGTCCCAGTCGCCGCCGAGCGCGATGACGTCCTCGCCGCCCAGGTCGAGCCAGTGCTCGATATGTGCCGCCAGCTGGTCGAAGGTGACGTCTGCGGCGGTCTTGTCGGTTGCGTCGTTGGAAAGGAACTCGCTGCAGTAGTTGAGGCCGACGATGCCACCCATGTCGCGAATGGTACGGAACTGGTCGTCGGTAAGGTTGCGTTTGGCGCCGCAAACCGCACGGGAGTTGGAGTGGCTGGCGACGAAGGGACGCGTGGCGCGGGCGGCGACCTCGTCAAAGCACTCATCGTTGAGGTGGGAGACGTCGAGTACCATGCCGGCGCGCTCCATCTGCGTAAGTGCCTCGATGCCGGCGGCGGTGAGGCCGGCGTGGGTGTCGTGGCCGCTCGCGAGCGGTCCCTGCGCGTTCCAGCTGAGTGACGACATAAGCACGCCCAAGCTCTTGAGCACCTCGATCAGCGCGGGGTCCTCGGCAAAGAACGTGGCGTTTTCGATGGTGTGGATGCAGGCGACCTTGCCGTCTTTGAGCGCAGGGCGAATGTCTGCCGCGCTGCGTATGTTGACCATGCGGCCGTGGTTGAGCATTGCCTGGCCGCTCATGTGCGCCATGATCTGCGCCTGGAAGCGCGCGGCGTGGGCGGTGGGAATCTCGTCGGGGACAAACGTGGCGAAGCACTGTGCCCACGGCGTGTTGCCGATCTTTGCGAGCGAGATGGCACAGGCGTTACCCTCGATGAGGTCGAAATCTTGCGGATGTGTTTCATCGCCGGGGAAATAACCGTCGGTGCCGGCGGTAAAGCGCAGGTCGAGATCGAGCGTGGCCCAGCCGATGCGGTCGGCGGTGTCGCAGTGTAGGTCAAATACGGGATATGCCATGGTTCCTCCGGTTGCAGCGTTTCTTTGCAAACTGTCTTTGAATTGTATGACTAGGGTATAGTTAGCGCCATATGTTCACGGCGGCCCGCGTTGTGCGCCGCCCTTATCACGGAGGTTACCATGTCCAACCAGGGCAAGAAGGTCAAGACTCATTATCGCGGCACGCTCGACGACGGCACGCAGTTCGATAGCTCCTACGATCGCGGCGAGCCGCTGGAGTTCACCTGCGGCGCCGGCCAGATGATCAAGGGCTTCGACGCCGCCGTGGTCGACATGCAGGTGGGCGAGAAGAAGACCGTGCATATCCCGGCTGCCGATGCCTACGGCGAGCACAACCCCGAGATGGTCCTGACCTTCCCGGCCGAGCAGGTTCCCAACATCGAGCAGATCGAGAAGGGCATGAAGCTCTTCCTGTCTACGCCGAGCGGTATGCCCGTCCCCGCCGTGGTCATCGACGTGACGCCCGAGGCTGTGACGCTCGACGCCAACCACGAGCTGGCCGGCAAGGACCTTAACTTTGATATCGAGCTCGTCGAGGTCGAGGGTTAGAGTATGCCTGAACGCTTGGTTTCGACGACATGCTTGGGAAATCTCAACGATCCGTCCTATGAACTCCTGCTTCGCCGGAAGTTGGGCGGCGTCTTTGAAGTTGACGAGCTACTGCTCGATTGGGACCAGGCCGATGTATGTGCGTTTGTGGGCGCGACGGAGCTGGGGCGCACGGTCGATGTTCGGCTGGATGCTGCCGACGGCGGTCGTCTTACCGATGGCGACGTGCTCGCCATTGACCGTTCGGGCATGGTGCCCGTGGCGGTTGTCGTGCGCCTGCGCAGTGCCGAGGTTTATTTGGTCGAAGTTGACCGCATGGACCCGATTGCGCTCGCGCATGCGTGCTGGGAGATCGGCAATATGCACGCGCCGCTTTTCCGAGGCGATTCGGACGAGCATACCGTGCGCATGTATACGCCGGTGCAGCCTGTTTTGGGCCGCATGCTCCGGGGCGTCGAGGGCGTTCGGCTCTCGGTGGTTACCCGTGAACTCGATGCGGACCGGCGCTTTGCGTCGAGTGCGGCGGATGCCGTCGTGAGCATGGCTCCCGACTTTACCATCGTAAAAAAGACGCGCGGCTAAGCGCGTGTATACGCAAGGCGGGCTTTGAGGGGCGACCAATCAAGGTCCGTCTTGCTGTTGATAGGAGGCTTTGGGGAACATATGGGTCTTGAAGGAATCAGGCTGATCGCCTGCGATTTGGATGGCACGTTGCTGCATCCGGGGGAGCGCGAGCCACGCCCCGAGGCATTTGAGCTCATCGACGAGCTGCATCGTCGCGGCATTGTGATTATGCCGGCGAGTGGCCGTCAATATGCGAGCTTGCGTTACCTGTTTGCCCCGGTGGCCGATGAGCTCGCCTATGTATGCGAAAACGGAGCCCTGGTGATGAGCGAGGGGCGCGCCGTTGTCAAACGTTCCATGGAGCGTAGCCTTGCTATGGATATCGCGAATGCCGTGGTCGCCTACCCCCATGCCGACGTAACCCTTTCCTGCGAGGGGCACCTCTACACCATGAGCGGCAACGATGCGTTCGTCGATCATTTGCGCTATGAGGTCCACTGCGATGTGGCGGTGGTCGACCGCCCCGAGGACATCGACGAGGACGTCATTAAGATTGCCTTCCAGACGCCCGAGGTGGATCAGCCGGCGGCCCTGGAGTATTTCGAGCGCCTCTTTAGCGACCGTGTTGACGTGATGACGTCGGGAACCGAATGGACGGACTTTATCGGTTTCGGTTCGGGCAAGGGCTCTGCGCTTGCCGATTACGGTCGTGCCCTGGGTATTTCGCCCGATGAGATGATGGCGTTTGGCGATAACGAAAACGACCGCGACATGCTCAACGTAGTGGGCCATCCTTATCTAATGGAGAGCTGCAATCCCTCTATGCGTGGCATCAACGACCGCGTCCGTTACGTGCACACGGTCGAAGAAGAACTGCGCCGTCTGCTTGCCGAGTAGGTTTTCGGGACATACCTAGAAATGTACTGTTTGCTGTAGCAGATGGGTAAGTAGATTTGCAAACATGTCTCAAAGACTACCGGCAGTCGGGGCAGAGACCCTCGAAGATGGTGTAGTGCGACGTGACGTGCCAGCCGATTTGCTCGGACGCCTTGGCGTCGAGCTGGGCATCGAAGGGGAGCGGTACGTCGATGACGCGGCTGCACGAGGTGCAGATGATATGCGCATGCGGCTCGATCGTGCGATCGAAGCGGCTGCCGCCCGGCGTCTTGATGGAGAGAATCTCGCCGGCGTCGGCCAAGAGATTGAGGTTGCGGTAGACCGTGCCGCGGCTGATTTTGTCATCCTGCGCGCGCACGACGTTGTAGATTTCGTCGGCGGTGGGATGGTTATAGCTTTGGCGCACGGCGTCAAGAACTAGCTTTCGCTGCCTGGTATTCCTTCTTTGCACCGCCATGCGCCTCGCCTCTTTTCTATCAACGGTCGTAGGTAAATGATACCGTATTTAGCACACAATACTAATAACGAGGCGTGAAACCGTCTTCATTGGCAAGTGGGGCTCGGGCCTGGGCATCTACGAGGCGAAAACGTGTTCCCATGCGCTCGTAGGAGGCATGAAGCGCCTCGAGATGAGATAAGATATTTGCCGGAGCTCCCTGTATCTCCATCTCGACTGAGCCGTCTTCCATGTTACGCACCCAGCCGGTGAGGGAGCGTGCCTGCGCGAGGTTGGCGTTGGTAAAGCGAAAACCAACGCCTTGGACTTGCCCCGCCCAGCGCAGGAAATAGCGCAGAGGAGTGTCTAGAGTGGCCTCGTCGCTTGCGAGCACAGTAAGTCTGCGGCGCAGCTCGAGCTCGACGTTTGATGGTTTTTGAGGCTCTCGACTGCCGCCGGTGACACTGGAGAAGAACGTATCGAAGAGGCCCATCGCTATGCCTGCTTGCCTGCGTCGGCCGGGAAGGTTATGCCGGCCTGCTGGCGCACGGCATCCATGATGCGCAGTGAGACGAGTGTGACATCGCGGTAGTGGCCAAGCTCGTGGCGTCCCGCCGGGGTCTCCCAAATCTCTTCCTTAACGTTATCGATGCCGCCGATGGCGGTGATAAAGTCTGTGAGTTCGTATTCCATAGTGTTGCTCGATTTGGGCAGGTCGAGCACGCGGCCGTTGTCGCCCTGTTCGCGCGGTGCCTCGGTCGCTGAGCCGCGTACGACGTCGCCGCGATAGTCGATGCGGACGTTGCAGGGCGTGGACAGATGGTCGATCTGGATAGTGCCACGCTCGCCTTCGATCTGTGAGGGCAGCAGATCGTTGGTGATCTTTGAATGCGCAAGCTCGACGGAGATGCGGCCTCCGCCATAGCTGGCGAGAATGGAGCCGCAGCCGTCGATGGGGCCGTGCGTGAGCTGTCGCGTGGTGGGGTCGAGCAGCGTGGTCATGCTCGTAAGGCCGGAGGGCATGCCGAAGATCTCGACCATGGGCTCGACGGTGTAGACGCCGATGTCCATGAGGGAGCCCGAGGCCATGTGGCAGTCGAAGATATTGGTGGCGCGCCCCGCGAGAATCTCGTTGTAGCGCGAGGAATACTTGCCAAAGCGCAATGAGGCGCGGCGGATGGGAGCGATCTCGCCCAGGGCGTCCTCGATGGCATGGAAGGCGGGATCGTGGAGGGGACGCATGGCCTCGAGGGCTACGACGCCCGCCGCCTCGGCAGCGCGGAAGACTTCCAGCGCCTGCGCTTCGGTGGCGCAGAAGGGCTTCTCGACGATGACATGCTTGCCACCGGCGATGCAGGCAAGGGCCTGCTCGTAGTGAAGTGCGTTAGGGCTGCCGATATAGACGGCGTCGACGTCGGCGGCTGCCGCGAGCTCATCGAGTGAAGTAAAGTTTCGCTCGCCACCGCGCTCGGCGGTAAAGGCAGCACCGCGCTCGGCATCGCGCGAGAGCGTGCCCACAAACGCGGCTTGGTCGTTGGCGTTGACGACCTGGATAAAGTCGTCGGTAATCATGGATGTGCCGATGGTCGCTATACGCAGCATGTATCCCCCTTGCGTTGTTTGGTCTACAGGATGAGTGTAGCGCGTGGGGATATAAAGCTGCGCGAAAACGCTATTACAGGTCGCTCTCGTTAAAGCCGGTGTCGATATCGAGGTTACTGCCGTCGGCCGCCGTGGTGGCGAGCTCATCGCAGCGCTCGTTGAGCTCGTGACCGGCGTGACCCTTAACCCAGATGAACTCAACCTTGTGCTTGCTTTTGGCAGTGAGTAGGCGCTCCCACAGGTCGCGGTTCTTGACGGGCTGCTTGTTGGCGGTTTTCCATCCGCGCTTTTTCCAGCCGTCGATCCAGTGCTTGTTAAAAGCGTTGACGACGTACTGCGAATCGGAATGGACCTCGACCTCGCAGGGGCGGTTAAGTGCCTCGAGCGCCACGATGACCGCCATGAGCTCCATGCGGTTGTTGGTGGTCTTGGCATAGCCGCGCGAAAGCTCGGAGGTGAAGGTCTTGCCGGCGGGGTTGGTGTATTTGAGCACGGCGCCGTAGCCGCCGCGTCCCGGATTTGATCGGGCCGAGCCGTCGGTATAGATGATGACCTTCACGGGCTTCCTTTCGTTGGGCATGTTTCGTGTGAGTGACCATTGTAGCGCCATGCCCGCCGGGGGCTAGCAATCTACGATTTCTACCCCGTCTTCCGACAGTTAGTTGGCATGGATGATGCGGTTGAGCTCGTCGAGGTATTGCTGCAAGAGGGGAGAGGGCTTGCGCTCGTCGTGCATGATATAGCCTACGTGCATCGTTGGGGCGTCTGCTAACGGGATCGATGCCATACCCCATTGCATTTCATTGGAGAGGACACCGGTCGACAGGGTGTAACCGTTCGACGTGATAAGTAAGTTAGTAAGTGTTCCGCGGTCCGAGATTCGTATGTTGCGGTCGCAAGGGATATAGCTAAAAGGTTCCTCGGCGTAATAGAAGGAGTTTGAGGCTCCCTGCTCAAAGCTGTAGCGCGTATAGGGCGTGAGGTCGGCAAGGGACAGCTGAGGGCGGCGTGCGAGTGGATGGCGCTCGCTAACGAAGACGTGGACCGTCGCGTCGAAGAGGGGGTGGAAGCTCGCGCGGGCGTCGGCGAAGGCCTTCTGCAGGACGCGGGTATTAAAGTCGTCCAGATAGAGGATGCCGATATCGCTGCGAAATGCGCGGACGTCGTCGATGATCTGCGAGGTGGTGGTCTCACGCATGATGAACTCGAACTTACTGTCGCGGCAGCGCTCGACGACGTTGACAAAGGCCTCGACCGAAAACGCGTAGTGCTGGGCCGAGATGGCAAGGCGCGCCTGGGGTGTACCGCCGTCCTCGTAGCGGGCCTCGAGCATATCTGCCTGCTCCACGACCTGGCGCGCATAGCTCAAAAGCTCGGTGCCGTCGTTGGTGAGCGTGACGCCGCGGCTGGAGCGCGTAAAGATCTCCAGATGGAGCTCCTGTTCCAGGCTTTTGACGGCGTTTGAGATGTTGGACTGAGCGGTATAGAGGCGCTGAGCTGCAGCGTTGATTGAGCCGGACTCTGCCACGGCAATCAGAAAACGAAGCTGCTGAAGGGTCATCGACGCCATCCTCTCGATTGCTATCTACAAAACAGATAACAGGTTAGCGCTTTTAAGTGATTGACCGAGGGAAACAATGTTCGTACTATTCAAAACACACAAAGGCGGTAGGTAATTAAGCCGACCACGGAACCGGGATGCGAAAGGAGGCCCGCATATGAATTGCTTACCAAGACGAATGCCGGGCTCCTGTTTGCGCCCGTCGGCGTGATCAGGAGACAGCGACTTACTTCTCTCTTTTTAATTGCTTTTGTTCGATCAAGGAGATCATCATGAGCCAGTTTATCAACAACCCCGAGCACACCTTTGGTTTCGACACCCTGCAGCTTCACGTTGGCCAGGAGAGCGCCGATCCCGCATCCGATTCCCGCGCCGTGCCTATCTACCAGACCACGAGCTATGTGTTCCGCAACTCCCAGCATGCTGCTGACCGCTTTGGTCTTGCCGACGCCGGTAACATCTACGGTCGTCTGACCAACTCCACCCAAGGCGTCTTCGAGGACCGCATTGCCGCGCTCGAGGGCGGCGTTGCTGGCCTCGCCGTCGCCTCTGGCGCCGCCGCCATCACCTATACCCTGCAGGCTCTTGCCCAGGCCGGTGACCACGTGGTCGCCCAGAAGACCATCTACGGCGGTTCCTACAACCTGCTGGAGCACACGCTCTCCCAGTTTGGCGTCGAGACCACCTTCGTCGATGCCCATAACCTGGACGAGGTCGAGGGCGCCATCAAGGACAACACCACGGTCATCTATCTCGAGACGCTCGGCAACCCCAACTCCGACATCCCCAACATCGACGCCATCTCCGAGATCGCCAAGAAGCACGGTTTACCGGTTGTCGTCGACAACACCTTCGGCACCCCGTATCTGTTCCGTCCGCTGGAGCATGGTGCCAACATCGTCGTCCACTCCGCAACCAAGTTCATCGGCGGCCACGGCACCTCGCTGGGCGGTGTGATCGTCGACGGCGGTAACTTCGATTGGAAGGCGAGCGGCAAGTATGCGCAGATCGCCGAGCCCAACCCCTCCTACCATGGCGTCTCGTTTGCCGAGGCTGCCGGTCCCGCCGCCTTCGCAACCTATGTCCGCGCCATCCTGCTGCGTGACGAGGGCGCCTGCATCAGCCCGTTCAACGCCTGGATCCTGCTCCAGGGCACCGAGACTCTGTCGCTGCGCGTTGACCGTCATGTCGAGAACACCAAGAAGGTCGTTGAGTTCCTTGCCGGCGACAGCCACGTTGCCAAGGTGAACCACCCGAGCCTGCCCGAGCACCCCGACCATGAGCTCTATCAGAAGTACTTCCCCCGCGGCGGCGCTTCGATCTTCACCTTCGAGATTAAGGGCGGCCAGGAGGCTGCCTGGAAGTTCATCGACCACCTGCAGGTCTTCTCGCTGCTCGCCAACGTGGCCGACGTCAAGTCGCTCGTCGTGCACCCGGCTACCACCACGCACTCCCAGCTCTCTGCCGAGGAGCTCGCCGAGCAGAACATCACGCCCTCCACGATCCGTCTTTCCATCGGTACCGAGAACGCCGAGGACATCATTTGGGATCTGAAACAGGCCTTCGCCGCGCTGGACGAGTAAGGCGACTTGTGCAAGGACCCCTTGCGACTCGATAGGTATAACTGCATAAAATGCCTGCTCAAGGCGCCTGTGCGAACAATGGTCGCACAGGCGCCTTTTTTGCATAGAGAGGGTGCAAAAACAGGGTTTTTGGCACGCTTTATGCATTCGAGTTGTGGAAAACTCCTGTTGAGAGGATGTGAGTTTTACGCAATTGACGTGCGCCTTTTGAGTAAAACCGCAGGTCGCGATTTGCTCGGGGTACTATGCAGCGCGATCGAATCACACAGCTCAAACGCAGCAAAAACGCACTACGGAGGTTTCCAGCTACATGATGATCGATTCACGAAAACCGAAGGCCGCCGCCCTTTCTGCCACGCTTGCCGTGGCGCTTTTGGTGGGTGCCGGCGTAACCGAGGCCCACGCGGCGACGCTGTCCGACGCGGTTGGGTCCGCGCCCTCCGAGACCACGTTGATGCAGCCCGTCGATTATCGCGGCGACGGTTTTGGCTCCATGCAGGAGTGGAACGCCTCCATGGGGGCCAAGCGCGACTCTTTGGAAGTTCGCGCTCAAATTATCATGAACATGTATGGCGACTATGCCACCGATGGCGAGCGCGCCGTGCTTCAAGAATGCATCGACGGCGCGGGTAGCCTGCTGACGATGGGGGAGGTCGACGCCAAGTCGACCGAGCTCGACGAGCTTCGCTCCACGCTTGAGGATGCCAAGCGCGAGGCGCTCGAGGCTGCGGCCGCCGAGGCGGAAGCCGCCGAGGCCGCTGAGGCCGTTCAGGCTTCGTATTACAACGCCGGCTCCGGCTCGTCTTACGCGTCTGCTGCGTATTACGCGAACGGCTCGGGCCTGACGCGCTCGAGCGGCGTCAATAACTATAATGGCCGCCGCGAGACTTATTACAGCAGCAACGTGTTGTATCACCACCGCACGGGCGAATGGACGCAGGATTCCGAGGGCTTTTGGCGCGATTCCGATGGTTACTACGTCGTTGCCGCGGGCGATAAGGCCCAAGGCTCCACGTTTACCGGATCCAAGGGTGAGTGCAAGGTCTATGACTCCGGCTGCGCTGCCGGAACCACCGACTACTATACCGGTTGGTAATCTGCCATAAGCCAATAGGAGATGACGGGTGGGCGTCTTTACTGAGCCTTTGGGCACAACGTAGGGGCGTCCGTTTTTTGTGCGTGCTTGAGTTAACAGAGCGCTTACCGTGGCAGTACGCCACGCATATGGGCGCGGGGCACACTAGTTCATGAGAAATAAGGTCTTTCTCGTGGAGGAAGTGGTCTTGTGAACGCTCGAGATATCGCCGTTGCCGCCGTTGCATTGACGCTTGGTTGCCTTGGTCCTACGGCCGCGCTCGTCGCGGGTATGCAGGGGTCTTGTGGGGCTGCCTCTATCGTGGTTGGCGTGTTGATCGCGGCCGCGCTGCTGGGAAGTGCGGGTGTAGTCCTTTGTCGCGATGATGAGGACCAGACGTCGGAGTCGCAGCTCTAACCGTTGTGAAGCTGATTTTTGGCCAAAGATGAAAAAGGAAGCCGCCGCGAGGGGAGTGCCCCTTGCGGCGGCTTTGCCATTGGATCTGTTGGCTGCAGTATGCCGAGCACTACCAGCTGCTTTCTATTTCGCGAATCCTCTGGTAGAGCCAATCGTTTTGCGGCACTTGGATATCGTGTTTGGTAGCTAGGCGGCAAATGGTGCCAGCGAACTCCTCGACTTCGGTTTTTCGTTGTGCGATGCGATCCTGCGCCATCGAGGGCATACCGACGGGGTCGATTCCCTCGATGAGGTGCACCATCTGCGTCAGGTCTGCCTCGGTCAGCTCAATGCCCTCGGCGTTGGCGACCGCAAGCGTTTCGCGCATGGCGGAAACAAAGCAGCGACGCTGCTCGGAGCCCGGCTCCGTGGCGCTTCCGTAGGTCCCGCCGTAGGCCATACGGGTCTGGTTGATGCCGTCGTTGAGCATGAGTTTGGCCCACATGCGGTGCGCAATGTCGCTCTCGACGGTATGGGCGATGCCGCAGCGTGTGTAGAGCTCGTCGATGGCGCTGACGGTTGCGGGCTCGGTGCCTGCTGCCGCGCCAAAGCGAATCTCGCCCGCATTGGTAAAGGTGAGCGCGCCGTCGAGGAACACGGCATCCATGCCCTGGCAAATACCAAGAACGGTATGCTTCCAGCCAAAGCGCTCGGCAATCTTTTGCTCGCTCGTAATGCCGTTGCACAGCGAGGCGATGAGCGTGTTGGGCCCCACGACGCGCTCCATAGTCTTGAGCGCTTGGTTGAGTCCCGTCGTCTTGACCGTGAGAATGACCAGATCGGCGGGCGTTGCCTCACTGGCGCGGATGGACTTGAGCGCACAGGGCTTGCCGTTGACGGTGAGCGCATCGCCCACGTGACGCTCGAAACGGGCGTCGTCCATGACGTATTCGACGGCATCGTCGCCGAGTGCCTGGGCGATCATGCTGCCGTAGAGTAACCCGACGCCGCCCTTGCCGATAAAGGCGACCTTGTTGATCTGCATGTGAATCATCTCCTCACAAAAAGGCGCCCGCGTGCGGGGCGCCTGATGGATTGTATGCCGCTGGGGCGTGTAGCGTGCACCGGAGGCTGAATTTAGAAGAACAAACGCAAGGGAACTCATGCCGCGGGGTAGATGGCAAAAACGCGTGCGGGATATCCAACGCCATCGCGCACCTTGGAGAAGGTGCAGAAGATGACGGCGCCTGTGGCGGGAAGCTCGTCCAGATGGTCCATGACCTCGATCTGGTAACGGTCGACCGAGAGGATGTATTGTTCGCCGGGGTAGGGGCAGGCATCCTCTCGTGTGGTCACGCTCGTCTCCTTTCGTCGGGCTTTTTGCTGATGTTAAAGCGGTGCCGTGACGGCCTGATTTCTGCTGCGTTACGATACGTTCTCGATTGCGATTCCGATGTGCTTCGATGACGTGACAGGTTTGTTTCGCCTTATCAGGGCTTCGATGGGGGGGGGAGGGGCCGTGCAATATCGCGTTGACCCCAAAAGCGGTAACCGTATCTCGGCGTTGGGGCTGGGCTGCATGAGGTTTCCCGGTGCGCCGGGACGCCCGGATGCGAAGACAGCCGACGCCATCATCTCCCGTGCGGTGGAGCAGGGGATTAACTACCTGGACACGGCCTATCTCTATCCCGGCAACGAGGCTTGCGTGGGCGCTTCGCTTGAGCGCCTAGGCCTACGCGACCAGGTTTTGCTCGCGACCAAGCTGCCGCATGCTTCGTGCAAATGCGCGGAGGATTTCGACCGTTTCTTCGACGAGCAACTGCGCCGCCTGCGGACCGACCATATCGACTATTACCTTATGCACAACATCACCTCGCCCGCCCAGTGGAAACGTGTGGTGGCGTTGGGCATCGAGGACTGGATCGCGCGTCAAAAGGCGGCGGGGCGCATTCGCCAGATTGGTTTTTCGTATCACGGCAGCGCGGCGGATTTCCTGACGGTGCTTGACGCATATGACTGGGATTTTTGCCAGATCCAGTACAACTATGCCGGCGAGCGTTACCAAGCGGGAACGGCAGGACTCATGGCGGCTGCGGAGCGCGGTCTTGCGGTGTTTGTGATGGAGCCACTGCTGGGCGGTCGTCTAGCGGGCAAACTTCCGCCGCGGGCACGCGCTGTGCTCGATGGCGCCCGTGACCCGCATTTGCGCACTCCGGCCGCCTGGGGGCTTTCGTGGGTGTGGAACCATCCTCAGGTGACGATGCTGCTTTCGGGTATGACCGATACCGCGCAAGTGGATGAGAACGCGGCGTTGGCCGATCGGGCCCTGCCGGATTCGATGACGGCTGCTCAGCTCGATGCCATCGCACGCGTGCTGAGGGAGTTTGAAAAATCGAATCGCGTGCCCTGCACGGGATGCGGCTATTGCATGCCGTGTCCTAAAGGCATCAATATCCCTGGGTGTTTTGCTGCCTACAACGCAAGCTATGCGCACAGCTGGTTTACGGGGCTGTCTCAATACTTTACGGCGAGCGCGGTGCGGACGAACGAGCCCAAGCTGGTGAGCAATTGCGTCAAGTGCGGCAAATGCGCGCGGCATTGCCCGCAGCACATCGATATCCCCGGGCGCTTGGACGACGTACGCCGCCGTTTTCAGCCTGGCCCCGTGACGGCGGTGCTTAAGGCCTTCGGCAAAACGCGCTCCTCGTGACCCTTTTATAACTTGCGGTGGAATAGTTCCTGCTTGCGGCAGAATAAGGCATCGACAGGAACTATTTCACCGCAACTGAAGGGGGCTGTCGTGGGCCATCGGGATTCATGTGATGATTTGCGTGAGGTTCGTTGGGGCGTTTTGGGCGCTGGACGCATTTCTCATCGATTTGCATCGTCGCTCAAGAAGGTCGACGGGGCACGGCTGGTGGCTGCGGCCGGCCGCACTCCTGCACATGTCGAGGAATTTTGCCGAGCGTTTTCGATTGATGCCGCGCACAGTTATGCCACGGCTGACGATAGCGGCGATGCGGCTTATGATGCGCTGATTGCCGACCCCGATGTCGACGCAATCTACTTGGCTCTTCCACATGGCATGCATGCGCATTGGGTCTGTCGGACACTGCGCGCGGGAAAGGCCGTACTGTGCGAAAAGCCGGCCGTTTTGAATGAAGAAGAGGCCCATGCGATCGCCTCCGTTTCCCGTGAGTGCGGCGTGCCGTTTATGGAAGCGATGAAAAATCGGTTTTGCCCGATGCGTACTCGCGTGAAGGGCTTGCTTGCGTTGGGCGAGCTCGGCCGTATCGTTTCGATCGAAAGCGTGCAAAAACTCGATTATGGTGAGTCCCCTTCGAGTTATCTGCTCGATCCCTTGCAGGGTGGCTGTCTATATGACATGGGCTGCTATGCGGTCGGGTGGTTTGAGGATCTGCTTGCGGGTGCGTGTGATGTTTCGTCTCGTGAAGTTCGCTGGCGTGACGTATCGGGCGGCCGCGTGGATTGGGCCGATGAGATCCATATGAGTGTCGGCGGCATATCCATTCATATGGTGGTCGACGGCAAAGCAGCATATGAAAGCCGCTTAACGATTGCCTGCGAGCGGGGCTCGTTGGAAATCGAGCGCCTTCATCGCCCCGAGCTCGCCCATGTGAAGTGCTCCGATGGACGAATGCTCGAAATAAATGCCCCGTTTGAGGTCGATGATTTCTACGGCGAAATCCAGCATGCGACCCAGCTCATCCGGGCGGGGAAACTCGAGAGTCCCGTCATGCCCCTTGCCGCCACACAGCGCTGCGCGCGCATTATCGATGCAATCCGTCTAGCCCTCTAGGGCTTGGCGCTGACGCGTAGGGGGTCATGACGCCGGCGCCCGTAGCCGTAGTGCTTGGTGGCCCGCATCTCTGATGCCCCTTTTATAGCTTGCGGTGGAATAGTTCCTGTTTGCGGCAGAATAAGGCATCGACAGGAACTATTTCACCGCAACTGATGAGGGGGAGCTGGGGATGCTGACGATCGGGTGTCATCTATCCACGACGAAGGGCTATCGGGCGATGGGGGAGACGGCGTTGTCAATTGGTGCCAATACCTTTGCATTCTTTACGCGCAACCCGCGCGGCGGCAAGGCGAAAGACCTTGACATGGATGACGTGGCCGCCCTGCGCGAGCTTATGGAACAGAACGATTTTGGCCCGCTTGTGGCTCATGCCCCGTATACCTATAACCCTTGCTCGGCCAAAGAGCGGGCGCGCGAGTTTGCCTTGGAGGCCATGGCGGAGGACCTGCGGCGCATGGAAGCGCTGCCCGGCAACTACTACAACTTCCATCCCGGTGCGCATGTGGGGCAGGGCTCCGACGCCGGCATTCAGATGATCGTCGACACCCTGTGCCAGGTGATGTTTGAGGGCCAACAGACGACGGTGCTGCTCGAGACCATGGCCGGCAAGGGCACCGAGGTGGGCCGCAGCTTTGAGGAACTGGCACTCATCATCCAGGGCGTTGCCGACAAGTGCCCCGAGCTGTCGGCCAAGTTGGGCGTTTGCTTGGACACCTGCCATGTGAATGACGCCGGCTACGACATCGTCCACGATCTTGAAGGCGTGCTCGAAGAGTTCGATCGTGTGGTGGGTATCGAGCGCCTGCGCGCCGTGCATATCAATGACTCCAAGAACCCCTGCGGCGCCCATAAGGACCGCCACGAATGCATCGGTAAGGGCTACCTGGGTAGCGAAGAGTTTGGCGGCGGTATGCAGGTTATGCAGAATATTGTATCGAATGGCCGCTTGCGCGCATTGCCATTCATTTTGGAGACACCGAACGAACTTGCAGGTTATGCGGCTGAAATCAAATTGTTAAGGTCATTGCAGCAGTGATGACTGTCATAAAGTGGAGTGCTCCATTCACGTTATGGGTTTGTTTCAATCAGTTTTCTAATTGCGGATTCTTCCAAGCGGGTGCATAATAACCCTCAGTTTTTGCAGACCCCTGAATCACGTGGGGTCATTGGAAGGAGACTGATTATGAAGCTGAAGAAGCTTGGCGCATTTGCCGCCACGGGTGCTATGGCGCTCGCCCTTGCTCTGACGGGCTGCGGCTCGTCCAACGCCACCTCTGGTTCTGATGCCAGTTCCAGCAGCTCTGACGACGCTAAGGTCGAGAAGGTCGACGGTTCCAAGGAGTACGCGCTCGTCAAGGACGGTACGCTGACCGTCGGCACCTCTGCCGAGTACGCTCCGTTTGAGTACAAGGATGACAATGGCGACTACCAGGGCTTTGACCTTGAACTCATTAAGGCTATCGGCGATAAGCTGGGTCTGGATGTCGAGTATGTCAACAATGATTTTGACACGCTCGTCCCCGGCGTTGCTTCGGGCGCCAAGTACGACGTCGCCATCGCGGCTATCACCGACACGCCCGAGCGTGAGAAGGAAGTCACTTTCTCCGATTCCTACTACATGGACGATCAGGCTATCGTGACCAAGGTCGATAACACCGACATCACGGCCGACAACTTCAGCGAGAAGCTCAACAACGCCGACGCTACCATCATCGTCCAGTCTGGCTCGACCGCCGAGGCCTTTGCCCAGGAGAACTTCCCCAAGGCCAAGATTGTCCCCTACAAGGACGCCACCGAGTGCTTCAGCGCCCTGCAGTCCGATAAGGGCGACGCCGTAGTCACCAACCGCTCCGTTGCCAGCCAGCTGACCGCCGAGCAGTTCAACACCTGCCAGACCATCAAGCAGGTCAGCACCGGCGAGGAGTACGCCATCGCCATCAACCAGGGCAACACCAAGCTCAAGGACGACATCAACCAGGCCATCAAGGACCTGACTGACGACGGTACCGTCGACGCCCTCATGGCTAAGTACAACATCAAGTAAAATAGCTACTTGATTGCGCGCGGGCCCTTTCCGTTTTGGCGGAGAGGGCCTTTGCGCTTCTCTTGACGGAGAGTGTTTCCGTCTCGTTTTGCCGGCAACTTCTACGATAGGAGCCACCTTGTCTCGACTGAACAAAGGGGCTGCGGAGCAGCGTTTTCCACTGCCCGCCTTGCTCCAAAAGCTAGCCTGCGCCATGGCCGTGGCGCTCGCGCTGGTGTGCGTGGGGGCATATGCGCCCACGACCGCCCAGGCGCTTGAGACCGCAAAGATTACCGCCCGACCCAACACCGGTTCGGGCAGCGCTGTGGTCGGCGGCACCGAAACGCGCATTACCTGGGAAGTTCAGGCCGATGCCGACGAGGAGCTGAGCGGTCTTTCTCTGACGTTTGTCGACGGCACAACGTTTGGTACCGATGACACGCGATTGACGATGCTCTCGGGCGAGGACCTCATGGATCGTACGCCCATGAAGCCCACGTGCAAGGCTGACGGCCAGACGCTCAAGATTGACTTTGGCGAGACGGCGCCTGCCGGCGGCTTTTTCCGTGTCGAGGTTTACGGCGTGACGTTCCCCGTCGAGGGCGGCGATGAGGCCTTTAGCGGAACCTATACGCTTGCCGACGGTTCGACCAAGAAGATTTCCAAGATTCCTTCCGTCGAGATCAAGGGCGTGACGGCATTCGATAACTTCCTGGCCGATCTTAAGGAGCAGCCGTGGGTCGAGGCCTGGAACTCCAATATGTTCCTGCGCCTGTTCCTGAACCCGGTCATTTTGGTCCAAAGCCTGCCGATCGTCTTTAAGGGCTTCCTTATGTCGCTCTCGATCGTGCTCGTGGCGTTTCCGCTGGCGATCCCCTTTGGCTTTGCCCTGTCGCTCATGCGCATATCCAAATCGCGCATCCTGCGTTGTCTTGCCGGCATCTACGTGAATGTCATCCGCGGTACGCCGGCGTTCCTGCAGATCTATATTGCATTCTTTGGCCTGCCGCTTGCCGGCGTCAAGGTGGACGACTATGTCTTGGGCGTCATCGTCATGGCCATGAACTCGTCCGCCTACCTGTGCGAGATCTTCCGCGCCGGTATTCAGTCGATCCCCAAGGGCCAGAATGAGGCTGCTCGCTCGCTGGGCATGAACGCCTTCCAGACGCTGCTCTACGTCATGATTCCGCAGACGTTCCGCAATGTCCTGCCTACGTTGACCAGCGAGTTCATCCTGCTTTACAAGGATACGTCGCTGCTCGCGGCCGTGGGCGTGGTCGAGATCGTCATGAACGCCCGCACCATCGTGGCCACGACGGGCTCCATTACGCCGTATGTGGTTGCCGCCCTGTTCTATCTGGTCATTACCCTGCCGCTTGCGCGCTTGGTGAGCGGTCTTGAGGCGAGGCTGCTGGGTACGGCCGAAACCAAAAAGAAGCGTCCCACCAAGAGCGCCGGACAGGTTGTCGCGACGCCCGCCGACCATATCGCTGGTCTGTAAGGAGGTTCTATTATGAGCGAAACCAATAACTCGAACGAGGTCGTCGTCAGCATCAAGAATCTCCAGAAGGCCTTTGGCGATAACGTGGTCCTGCGCGACATCGACCTTGATGTGCACAAGGGCGAGGTCGTCGTAGTCCTGGGCCCTTCGGGTTCGGGCAAGTCGACGATGCTTCGCTGCATTAACCGTCTCGAGGAGCCCACGAGTGGTTCGATTGTCGTCGAGGGCGTGGATGTGTGCGCCAAGGGCGTTGACCTCAATAAGGTGCGTACGCACTTGGGCATGGTGTTTCAGCAGTTCAACCTGTTCCCGCACCTGTCGGTCAAAAAGAACGTCATGCTTGCGCAGCAAAAGGTGCTCAAGCGCAGCAAGGAAGAGGCCGAGAAGATCGCCATCGAGGAGCTGACCAAGGTCGGCCTGGCCGAGCGCATCGATTTTATGCCGAGTCAGCTTTCGGGCGGTCAGCAGCAGCGCGTGGCCATCGCCCGCGCCCTGTCGATGAATCCGCACGTGATGCTCTTTGACGAGGCCACGTCGGCGCTCGATCCTGAGCTTGTCCGCGATGTATTGGGCGTCATGCGCGATCTTGCGCATGACGGTATGACCATGATCGTGGTGACGCACGAGATGGGCTTTGCCCGCGACGTCGCCGACCGCGTCGTCTTTATGGACGGCGGCGTTATCGTGGAGGATGGCACGCCGAGCGAGGTCTTCGACCATCCTAAGAGCGAGCGCACCAAGGCGTTCCTGGGCAATATCTCCTAGCCGCTTTATATGACTGACATAGCAGAAAACGGGAGCTGGATGTGATCCGGCTCCCGTTTTTGTTGGGATGCGAATGTGTTTTGGCGCAGAGCGCGTTACGGGCGGAGCTCATTGCCGCTAGGCGAGCTCGGCTCCAAGGGCGCGGCAGGCCGCCTCGCCCTCATCGTCGGGGGCGTCGTAACAGATGACGGAGTCGACCACGTTGACGCCTGCCTCGTCGGCGTCCGCCTTCCAATTGTCCATCCATTCGCCTTCGGCCCACGAATAAGAGCCAAAGAGGACGACCTTCTTGTCGCCGAGGGTCTCCTTGACTTCGTCCCACATCGGTTGGAACTCATCGTATTCAAGCTCCTCGGAGCCCATGGCGGGGCAACCGAAGGCGAAGGCATCATAGTCGGCGGCCTTGTCGGCAGAGAAGTCGGCGCAGGGGATGACTTCGGCCTCGGCGCCCGCGGACGTGGTGCCTTCGGCGACAAAGTTTGCCATGGCCTCGGTGTTGCCCGTGCCGCTCCAATAGACGACGGCGATCTTGCTCATGTTGAGTCCTTTCGGTTGTGCGGTGTGCGGCCGCGGTTTGTACGTTCTATCGGGTCGCCTGGGCAAGTTGCGCCAAGCTGCAGCCCTGCTGATAGATAAAGGTGAGGTGTTGGGTGCAGGCACGGTACGCATCAAACGTCGCAAGCGCCTGCTCGACATTCGTATAGACCTTCCAGGCTCCAAAGATCTTGTAGTTCTCGCCACGCTGGGCGATGAACTCGTATACGTCGTCGTAGGGGTACCCCAGGAAGTAGCCAATTTCGTGTGGAAACTCGCAGGTGCAGCCGTTGTCGCAGTGTGCTTGATGGTCCAATGCGCATCGGGTTTGGCCGCATGCGCATTCCGCGGCGTTATTGCTTGCGAGCGTGATGCGCGATGCCAGGTGCACAAGACATGCCGAGAGGTTGCCGGTGTCGTAGCCCTCCTTGGCGAGTGCCGTTTTGGCGCGCGGGTCAGCAAGGTAAGTGGCGAGGCTATTGGGCCGATATGCGTATACGAGCGCCCCGCAGGGGCGCCAGACCAAAACGCTCAGATGGATGCCGAACGGATTAAGCTCGCGGTTGCACCGGGCGATAACGTTGAGCAGGCGTGCTCGGCGATCCTCGATCGCCGCAGTTACGCTTGAGCCGTCTTGATCGACATAGACTCCTGGATAGGTAAAGAGCGATGCCGGTTTGATGCCCGCGAGCGTGGGGGAGCAGTTGCGCACGACTGCCGCCTGAAACGTTGGGATGTCTATGGTTCGAGTCACGACGCTCCTTACGGATCTAAACTGTTAGCCTAGGAAAACTTATACACGAAAGTAAGCCGTGGTCAACTAAAAAGTTTGAAGAGGGAAACTAATTGACCGAACGGACATGATTTTGGGTTAAGATGGGGACACCCCATGGGGGTATCTAGATAGGGCTACTTGAAAGGGGAGCGCATGAGTGACTTACTCAACCCTGCGAATCTCATCGTGCTGGCCGTCATTGCCGTCGGCATGTTTTTTGGACTGCGTCGCATTGCCGCTTCGACACACGGAAAGAGTTGCTGCAGTGATGGCGCGAGCGGCAAGAAAGCCAAGAAGGTTGTGGTGGCAGACACCGACGAGTCCCACTACCCCTATCGTGAGGAGCTGCTTATCGGCGGCATGAGCTGCGAGGGCTGCGCTCGGAATGTGACGAATGCCCTCAATACGCTTGATGGCGTGTGGGCTACGGTGACGTATGCGGACCACACGGCACGCGTACGCTCGAAGCGCCCGGTTGATCGCGACACACTCGAGACGGTGGTGAGAGACGCGGGCTATTTCGTTATGAAAATGTAGATGCTGCCCTCTCCAATGAGTACCGGCCTCCTCCCCATTGGGGCTATCGACGTCCTAAAATTTGCGCAAAAAACAACTCGCGGATGCGGCGAAAGTGGAGTTTGGTGACGGTTCGCGCGGAATTCGTGACCAATCGAGCATCCGCTATCCCGTAAGAAAAAATACAGGTGTATATTTATATGCTGATTATTGCTGTGCCCAGATTGCAATTAAACGTGGACAGAGATGATGAATGCTAAAACTGGGCTTAAGGACAGGGGAGGCTATAGCCTTATGAGACGAGTGGGAACACTTGGCTTGGTGGCAGCGCTTGCCGCTATCTTGGCATCACCGTTGCCGGCGAATGCCGAAGACACTTCGGGTGCCGTTACCTACAATGCGGGAAATGGGTATTCCTTTGAGAAACTCTCGCATCCTTCGGTAGGAACGTCGCAGCCTGATGGCATCGTCGACTACCAGGGTGACGGTGTCGTTGCCGTCCCGGGCACCGACGGTAACACGGCCAATAACGAAGGCGATCGCGGCCAGAGCTACACTTGGGCGGCTGCGAGCTATGGTGACTGGCTTTATGTGGGCACCTGCTATGCGGCGATGGGCAACACGCTTACGCTCATGAACAGTACGCTGGGCGATTCCTTTGATGTCGAGACCATGCGCCTGACGCTGGAGGCCATGTTTAACGGCACGTTCTTCTATGGACAGCAGAAGGAGGACGGCACGGCCGACAAGGACAGCGGCGGCATCTTGGTCAAGATCAATACCAAGACCGGTGAGACCAAGCTGCTGCTCTCTGATTCGCTCAACGGCGTCGCTCCTTTGTTCCGCAATGCCGTGAGCTATAAGGGCAAGCTCTATTTCTGCGGTAGCGTCAGGACCAATGGCGGCAAAAGCGGCCTGCCTGCTGTATATGAGATCGATCCTAAGACGGATGATTGGAAAGTTGTCTATAAGGGCCTTTCGAGCATGCAGGATTACGGTGCTGCCTACAAGCAGGGCATTTCTACCGGTATCCGCGGCATGTGCGTCCATGATGGCCAGCTCGTTATCAGTAATGTGGGTAAAGACGCGAACGGTAATTTTGTGTCGACAATCCTGACGTCGTCTGACCCCTCGAAGGGCCAGGACAGCTTCACCGAGATTGCTAACTCGGAGACGCTGTTTAACTATCCGGCGATTCGCTATCAGGACAGCATCTACGGCGGTGCCATTTGGGATATGGTCTCGTACAATGGCCATCTCTATGCGACCATCTGCACCGGTACGCCCGAGAACGCTCCCGATGATAATTCCATGCAGTCGTTTGCCATGGTCCGTGGCGACAAGAACGCCGACGGCAGCTATACGTGGACTCCGATTGTTGGCGACAAAGCGGACGGTGCAAAGTACTGCTTTGGCATCGATCCTGCCCGCACCCGTTCTGGTGCTGCCAACCTCATCGTCTACAACGACTACCTCTATATCGGTGAATACAACGACGAGGAGATTGCTCTCGAGCGCATCCTGTTCAACAAATCCAACACCGAAGAGGGCGGCAAGAGCGGCATGGGCGGCGTCGACTGCTCGTTTGTGAATGCCAATCTTGAGCAGTCGGTCAACATCTATCGCATGGACAAGGACGAGAACATGGAGCTCGTCGTTGGCGATTCCACCGACATGTTCCCCGAGGGCGGTATTTCCGGCCTGGCTTCGGGCTTTGGCCGAAACGAGAACCAGTACATTTGGCGCATGCAGAAGTTCGACGGCAAGCTGTATATCGGTACCTTTGATACCGCGAGCCTGCTTGAGCCGATCGGCCAGTTCTCCAATGGCGACATTATCGATATGACGCCTGAGGAGTGGAACTCTCAGGTTCAGCGCCTTAGGGACCTGCTCGATCACCTGCTCGACAAGAAATCGCCTGACGACCCCATCGTTCCCGTGAACACGCTTGCGGACGATGATTCAAACGAGGCCGTCGAGGTCGATGACGAGAAGACCGAGGTTGCTAAGGGCTTTGGCGATCTGAGCGATGCATTGGATGAGGCTGCGGGCGACCTTTGCGATCAGGCCGCGACGATGTCCGCGGACGTTGAAGACGACGCTGCTTATGTTCAGAAAATCGATAGCGAGATTGCGTACTTCAAGTCCTTTGCCGATCAGTATCAGGACATGCTCGATAGCTATGAGAGCCTGAAGCAGCAGTACGAGGATGCCTATGGCACCGAGCTGCCGGGTGATATTCAGGATGCGCTCGATAAGCTGCTGAGTGCGGAGAACCTCAAGAAGTTGCAGAGTGTCCTTACGTGCATGTACTACCTGCGCGATGCCGAGCGCGGCTTTGATATGTATGTGACCGAGGACGGCGTGAACTTTACGACGCTGACGACTAACGGCTTTAACGATCCGTATAACCATGGTCTGCGCACCTTTGCGGTGACCAACCAGGGTCTGTGCCTTGGTACCGCCAACCCGTTCTATGGTTGCCAGGTTTGGATCCAGCGCAAGGAGAATTCGGAGAATCCGATTGATCCCGGTACTCCGGATCCGACGAAACCCACCGATCCTTCGCAGCCGGGTGGCGGCAATCAGCCTGGTGGCAGCCAGACGGGCGGCAACGACCAGTCGAGCAGCACCGCGACGACCGTTTCGACGACCACTAAGAAGACTCCGAAGGACGGCTCGCTGCCTCACGCTGGCGACTCGACCCTCACGCTGGTCTTGGGATTGCTGGTTGCAGCTGCCGCAGTGCTTGGCATTGCTCTCGTCTTGCGCAAGCGTTCTCGTTGCTAGGCTCGACCACGCAGCTCGATGCCTTGGATATCGTCGAAGTTGATGGCGATATCTCTGAGTTTGAGCAGCTTGAATGCGGGTAACACTTCGTCGAGAATGCCCGTGCGGCTACGATAGCCGTACATATCGTAATAGGTGACGCGCACCAGGTCGCCGCGTTTGAGGCCCTCGAGCTTTTTCGAAAGCTCGAGGGCTTTTTCTTCCGTGAGTTCGCATTTGGGCTCAGCAGTGATCTCTTGTTTGCGCACGAGCTCGTAGTATCCCGTGAGGGCGGCAAAGGGCATAAACTGCGCGGCACGGCCGGCGCGGACGGCGCCGTTGGCGGTGAGCTTGGGGTCGGCGGATCGACGTCTTCCCTCGGGGTCCGCTAGACGTTCAAAAGGCGTCGGTGGCCGCATCGGCTGTTGTTGGGACTTAGGCACGATGTCCTCCTACCTGATCGTTGCGTTCGCGTGCGGTGGCGCCGGCGGTGAAGCTTAATCCCTTGACGAGCGCGTTCTTGCCGTACTTGCCCTTCACGGCCAGGACGGCGCGCGCCAGGTCGCGCTCGCGCTCATCGGCCTTAACATCGCTGAACAGGTCGATAGTGGTAAATTCCTCGGGCATGAGGTTGCCAAATCCCAGGTTGATGCGCTTGACCGGTCGTTTGGGATCGACAGTCTGCGCCCAGAGCTCATCGAAATAGCCCATGATCTTCTTAAACGAATTGGTGCGCTCGGGCAGCTTGCGCGAGGCGTTGGAGTGCGCAAAGAGCGCGGCATAGCCACCACGCGGCTTGCCGCCGTGTTCGCCCACAAAGATGCCGTCAATTGCCTGAGCCTCTCGTACCAAACGCCGGCGTTCATCGTCGCGCTGAACGGGCTTGGGCGCGCGGGGCGCGAGCTCGGGGCCGGCGGTTGCGGCGGGCTCGATGCTCGATGTGCTTGAGCGCAGGTGCCCGCATCCGTCCACATATTGCGCTGTGCCGCTGGCGTCGAGGCGGCGTATGTCGGCGCGCTCGCTCGCGTAGCCTACAAAGAGCGAGATGCTGTTGCACACCACGTGCTTATCGACTAAGTCCAGCACAGCGTTGTCGACCATCTCGCGCAAGACGGTGTAGGCCTGTTCATAGGCATAGCCTTTCGAGAGCACCTGTCCTGTGGTAGTTGAGGTTGCCTGCGGGCGATAGGCCTGAATATCGGCGATAGTTGTCGGCTCGCGCCCGAAGGCGTGGTCGATGAGATACTCGGCATTGACGCCGAGCTCGTCGTAGAGCAGGTTTTCGTCGAGCGCGGCGACGCCCATCAGATCGTATACCCCGTATTTTTCGAGGCGGGCTGCCACGCCGGGGCCGATGCCCCAGATATCGGTGATGGGACGATGGGGCCAGATCTCCTTGCGAAAGGTCTCGTCGTCGAGTATACCGATGCGGCTGGGCACGTGCTTGGCGGTAATGTCGAGCGCTACCTTGGCCTGGAATAGGTTGGGGCCGATGCCGACCGTCGCCGTGATGCCGGTGCGCCCCAGGACCTCGTCACGCAGCATACAGGCGAAGCCTTCAGCGTCGGTATGGTAGAGGTCTAGATAGGGCGTCACGTCGATAAAGCATTCGTCGATTGAATAGACGTGCACGTCTTGCGGACTCACGTATTCCAGATAGATACCGTAGATTTGCGCTGACACCTCCATGTAGTGCTGCATGCGCGGTACGGCCTTGATGTAGTCGATACCGTCGGGAATCTCGAACAGGCGACAGCGGTTATGGATTCCGAGGTCTTTCATGGCCTGTGTGATGGCAAGGCAGATGGTCGTGCGCCCGCGCGATTCGTCGGCAACGACCAGGCACGTAGTGAGGGGGTCGAGTCCTCGGTCAACGCACTCGACGCTGGCATAGAACGTCTTGAGGTCGATGCAGATATAGGTGTGACGCTCGTGCCCCACGCGTCCTCCCATCAAACACATGTTCTTATCGAATACTTGTTCGATAATACCCGCTCGTCCGGACATCGTCAAAACCTGCCAAAAAGGGGCTGGTTTGTTTTGGTAGGTATGGTCGTGCGGCTGCATCGGGTTTTAACGCAGCTCTAAAGAGTGCGAAACAGCTCGGAAAACCTCGCTTCGTAGCATGAGCCTAACGATCGATACCACCATAAAGCACGGAAGGGTTGTGGGGATAATGGTCAACTATGGGTTTGGTATGCCGACGCGCCTTGTTGCGGATGGAGACGTGGCTCGCTGGGGCGGACGATTGGTCGCTCACTACGGTGGCACCAAGGCACTGGTCGTGCTGGGAGGCGACAAGCACACGCGTGATGAGCTCGTTTCGGCGGCACTCGGCTCGGTTGATCGAGCTCTGCTCGAACGCGTGCTTTTCCGCTGCGGCTCAGTTGGCGATGGGGGAGACGAGCTGATCGACGAAGCCGTGGCCCTGGCGACCGACGAAGGGGTGGACTTTGTATTGGCGATTGGCGATGCCGATACTGCTGGCTTTGCGCGCGAACTCGCGCGTCGCATGGCGGCGCTCGATGCCGGCGAAGACGGTTTTGTCCCTTATGGATGCATTGTCTTGGAGGGCAAGGTGCCTGCTGTCGTGGGCGTCGGCGAGGTTCCCGTTTTTGCCATCATCGCGCCCGAACTGCTGGAGGGCATTGGGTCTCCTCTGCGTGAGTTGCTCGGCAGCGTGTGCGCCGCGGCCTAGTATTTGGCATAAAGGGATGGGTTATTTTTGGTTGGTAAAGCGTTTGACCTGCCAAAATAAACCTGTCCCTTTTTGGTCGGTTGCCGTTTGGGGGCCGATTGGCAACGCTCGCTGATTATAGTCTTGACCTGCGCTAGAATAGTGGCATCTGAATGTCCGGGCGCATGGAGGCGTGCGCCCGTATGCTGAGGAGGACTCTATGGCAACTGTTGCCGCACCTATCGATGCTACGTCGACTGCCGCTTGGAAGGCACTCGAGGCTCATCAAGAGAAGCTCGAGGCCGAAGGTATCGACCTCAAGGCCTGGTTCGCCGCCGATGCCGAGCGCGTGAACAAGCTGAGCTTTGACGCCGGTGACCTGCACTTCGATCTGTCGAAGAACCTGGTGACCGATGAGACCGTCAAGCTGCTGTGCGATCTTGCCCGCGAGGTGAAGCTCGAGGAGCGCCGCGACGCCATGTTCTCCGGCGAGCACATCAACACCACCGAGGACCGCGCCGTCCTGCACACCGCGCTGCGCCGCCCGGCAAGCGAGAAGGGCCAGCTCATCGTTGACGGCCAGGATGTCGTCGCCGACGTGCACGAGGTCCTCGACCGCATGTATGCCTTCGCCGAGCGCGTGCGCTCCGGTGAGTGGAAGGGTGTTACCGGCAAAAAGATCGAGCACCTGGTGTCCATCGGCATCGGCGGCTCCGACCTGGGCCCGGTCATGGCTTACGAGGCCCTGCGTCCCTATGCCGACGCCGGTATTGATTGCCGCTATATCTCCAACATCGATCCCAACGACCAGGCCGAGAAGCTCAAGGGTTTGGATCCCGAGACCACGCTCGTGATCATCGTCTCCAAGACCTTCACCACGCTCGAGACCCTCACCAACGCCCGTGAGGTCAAGACCTGGATGCTCGAGCAGCTCAAGGCTCAGGGCGCCATCGACGGCTCCGATGAGCAGAACGCCGAGGCCGTGGCAAAGCACTTCGTCGCCGTCTCCACCGCACTCGAGAAGGTTGAGGCCTTCGGTATCGACCCCGCCAACGCCTTCGGTTTCTGGAACTGGGTCGGCGGCCGCTACTCCGTCGACTCCGCCGTGGGCCTGTCGCTGATCGTCGTGCTTGGCCCCGAGCGCTTCCAGCAGTTCCTTGAGGGCTTCCACGCCATCGACGAGTACTTCTGCAACACGCCGCTCGAGAACAATGCCGTCGCGCTGATGGGCCTGTTCAACGTCTGGTACGTCAACTTCTTCGGTTCCAAGAGCCACGCCGTGCTTCCGTACTGCCAGTACCTGCACCGTTTCCCGGCCTACCTGCAGCAGCTCACCATGGAGTCCAACGGCAAGCATGTCCGCTGGGACGGCAGCGCCGTGACCTCCGATACCGGTGAGATCTTCTGGGGCGAACCCGGCACCAACGGCCAGCATGCCTTCTACCAGCTGCTGCACCAGGGCACTGTGGTGGTTCCGGCCGATTTCATCGCCTTCGCCAACACTGCCAACCCTGCGACCGACAGCGGTCAGGACGTACATGAGCTGTTCCTGGGCAACTTCCTGGCCCAGACCAAGGCGCTCGCCTTTGGTAAGACGGCCGATGAGGTGCGCGCCGAGGGCACGCCCGAGCAGATCGTCCCGGCCCGTTGCTTTGAGGGTAACCGCCCGACGACCTCGATTTTCGGCGACACGCTGACCCCGTTCGCACTCGGCGAGCTCATCGCCCTGTACGAGCACATCACGTTTGTCGAGGGCACGGTCTGGGGCATCGACTCCTATGACCAGTGGGGCGTCGAGCTGGGCAAGCAGCTTGCCAAGCAGATCACCCCGGCCTTCCACGACGACGCCGCCAAGGCCGAGCAGGACGCTTCGACCCAGGCGCTCATCGAGTTCTACCGCGCGCATCGCAAGTAGTCGCTGCTGTTAACGCATCGCGCCTTATAGTCAGGGGCCCGTATCCTATCGGATGCGGGCCCCTTTGCTTTGCCGTGGTCCCGGGGCGCACGGCCTTTGTGGAACATTGCCGGGGCGCCGCGCGCTGCGAGAACCCTGCGCCTAGATCTCGGCCTCCGCATGGCCTCGCTGCGCCTCGGGCAGCTCCCCGTAGAGCGGATGGTCTTCGAGCCTAAAGCGCTCGACCTGTTCGGGAGTGCGACCGCGTACAAAGAGCCACGAGCGATCGATTGGCGTCGCCATGAGCGTGCTGGGCAGCGCGTCGGCGCGGTCGGAAAACACCCGGGCACTCTCGGGATCCTGGAACGCCAGCACCAGATGCGTGTCGCAGTTGCCCATGATGGAGCGTGCGCGTGCCTCGCCATAGAGCGCATCGAGCTGGTTGGTCGACTGCAGCAGCAGCGTTGCCCAGATGTTGCGGCTTCGGATAATCGAGAGCACGTTGTCGATCTGGGGGATCTGCAGATTTGCGAAGTCATCGAGCATAAAGCGCACGGGCACGGGCAGGCTGCCGTCGGGCTGCCTATCGGCCTCGCGAATGAGGCCCATAAACGCCTGCGAAATAAAGAGGCCGGTCAGCGGATCGAGATTGCGGTCAATATCGCTCACGGTTACAAACAGGGCGCAGGGGGTGTGTCCCATGGAAGCGAAGTCCACCTGATGGCACTCACGATAGAGTTGTGCCGCACCGTCGAATCCCAGACACATGACCTTTTCGGCAAGGATGCCGACGATGCTCGCGTGCATGCGCTCGGCATTTTGCGTAATGGCGTAGCGCCGCCATAGCGAGAGGGCATAGCTTTGGGGGTCGGTCGTGATCAGGTCGTCAAACAATCGACCCGTGGCACCGTCCTGCAGGTGTTCGATCAGCTTGATGACCGAGCTGATCGTCTGCTCGTCGGCGGGTAGCTGTTCGGTGACGTAGGCGATAAGACACGACAGCAGGTTTGCCGCCGCATGATCCCAAAAAGGCTGGTTGTTGTCCTCGATGGGGCAGATGGCCTTTGCCACCGAGAGGATGTCCTGCTGGTTGGGCCTGCCGTCCGCCTTGCGGCGAATGTGCCTCAGGGGGTTGTAGCCGCAGCGCTCGATGCCGGGCGCAAGGGCCGGGACGGTGTTGAGGTCGGCGAAGTTGAGACATTGCACGCGGTAACCGTGGGCTGCCAGCACGGGTCCCACTTCGCGACAGAGCGTGCCTTTGGTGTCGAGCACGATGTAGCTTGCGTTCATTTGCAGCAGGTTGGGCTTGAGGACGTTGCGGGTCTTGCCGGCTCCCGAGGGGCCGATCACAAGTGCATTGTTGTTGAGTCCCGTTTGGCGGGTGTCGCAGGAAAGCGTTCGATCCTTGGCGAGGATGGTGGACGATGCGGACTCAGATGCGGCGAGGCGGCTGGCGAGGTTAGACATGGGCGACCTCCTTGGTGGTCGAGAGGATTTCGTGGGCAAAGCCGAGCTCGACGGCGCGCTCGGCCGAAAGGTAGGTGTCTTTTGCAGTGAGGGACTGGATGCGCTTGGGCGTGAGGCCGCTGCGGTCCGAGAGGATTTGCGTGAGGGTCTTGCGGGTCTGCATGAGACGCCGGCTGGTTTCCTGCAGCGCAAGTGCCGAGCCGCCTGCCCCCTGGGGGATCAGCGGGTCGTGAATCATGAGCTCTGCATAGGGCGCCATACGGCGATCGTCGCCGCCCATAAAGATCACGGCGCCCATGGACGCGGCGAATTCCAGGCAGACGGTGCGGATGGGGCACGATGCGAGGCGCATGGCGTCATAGATCGCAAGACCCGATCGCACGCTTCCGCCGGCGCTGGCGACAAATATGGTGATGGGGCGGCTGGGGTCGGTGGCATCGAGCAGGCGGATCTGCTGGCATAGGTCGTGGGCCATCGGGGTTTCGATGTTTCCCATGACGGAGAGCTCGCGACGGGCGAGCATCTCATCGTAAATGCTGGTGAGCGTGATGCCTCGGGCGGATTCACGCATGGTGAGGGGGCTGATGATGGGGGAATGATTGGTGTCCATGAGGACTCCTTTCTGTTGGTTGTGTTGTGGAATAGGATTGTTGCCCGCGGAGGGGCTGGCGGGCTACAGGGTTCGTCCGAGCCTGAGATCGAGCTCGGTTGTGGGGCAGGCTGCCTGTTCGTGCGGCTCGCAAGCGCCAAGGGCTCCAAAGCGATGGAGCGTTGCGACGGGCGTGGTATAGGCGAGCCGCAGCTGATGCTCGACAGGGGCACATCCGTCTTTTTTGTAATGAGCCGCGTAGTACTGCGCGATGCTGGCGTTCATCTCGCTGCCATTGCGATGGCGCTCAAACTGGCGTCTGCAGGTCTCGATGATCTTTGCTACCGACTTGGGTGCCGTCGCGGGAACAAGGGCGAGATAGCCCTCAAATAGCTCGTTGATGCTCAGGAGGCACAGCAGGTCGATCAGCGTCCTTATGGCTGCTCCCTCTGCGGAAAAGTGCGCGGTCATGCGGTTATATCGGTTGCGGTCGACGATGGCCGCATGGGGTCTTGGAGTTTTCTGCCCCGTGGTCCCGGGCTTTTGCCGCGCCTGTGCATTGAGCTCGACGTTGCAGCGCTTGAGGCCGTCCAACGGAAGGAACAGTGCGGTGCGCAGGGTGTTCCGCTTGCTTTCGAGTTCATGACGCTCGTCGGGTTCCCATTCGAGCTTGAGTTTCGTGTCGAGTGCCGTAAGCATATGGGCTAGGCAGCCTACGGTAAGAACGTACGAATCGTTGTCGCGTTTTGGGGCATAGGGGTCTTTCAGCTTGCGAATGTCGGGGTCGCCCATGATCTTTGTGCAGCGCTTCAGCAGTTGAGGGTGGTCGGCCAAGATCGTCGCGAGCGGTAGCGACGCGTAGTTCTTGATGGTCGCGGCGGCAAAGGCGGCGTCATATTCGTTTGCATATGCTCGCTCAATGCGGGCATCCAGAATGCTTTTCTTATCGCCGTCTTGAGCGTGGTGGTTTGTCATAGCTTCTCCAATCGGTTGATGTTCGTGCTGTTTGTTGATGTGTTGGTTGTCGTGAGTGATGTGCTTGCCGTGGGTGATGTGCTGACGTTGGGGTGCTATGCGGTTTTCAATGAGCCCGTGAGGCAGTTGCTGCAGGGGCGGGATGGAACGGCCCATGCAAGGCGGAAGGCATCGTGCTCAAAATCGAGACAGCAATGCCCTGGGCGCCTCACATGTGGCAGTTACCTCATTAAGTTGTCATTGCGTTTGGGGTTGTACTTTGCCGATCTTCCTTCTCTTACACGCTGAAAACTGAAACTTCATATGCTCGATCTACTTAAAACCGCAACGGCGGTCTTTTATCAACTTATATGTCGGAACGCGTCTTTGCAAGTACTTTTTTGCCTTTGTTTCAAATGGGGTGGTTTTGCAACCGTCATGCGCGCGCTGTGCGAACGTGCCCCGGCTCGGATAAGATAGTGCGCGATAAAAACGATGCAAGGAGGCACATATGGCAATTAAAGCCATCGCAATGGATATCGACGGTACGCTCACCAACGACCAAAAGGTCATCAGCCCGCGTACGCGCGAGAAGCTGCTCGCGGCGCAGGAGTCGGGAATTAAGCTCATCTTGGCTTCGGGTCGTCCCGCATGGGGGCTGCACGCCTTGGCGCAGGAGCTCGACCTTCAAAACCATGACGGTCTGCTAGTCGCTTTCAATGGCGCGCATGTGGTCGATGCTCAGACCGATGAGGTCCTTTTTGACCAGGCCATGCCGGCTGACGAGCTGCATCGCCTGATTGATCATCTGCGTAATTTTGACGTGATCCCTATGATTTCGCTCGGTCGTAATCTGCACGTCGAGGATTCGTACCATTGCACGATCACGCTGCCTGACGGCTCGCAGAAGAATATCGTCAAGTATGAGCGCGATGCGTGCGATCTTAAGATTCGCGAGGTCGAGAGCTTGCATGAGGTTGTGGACGCTTATCCCGTGGACAAGCTGCTGACGGCGGGCGATCCGGCCTACCTGCAGGCGCATTACGAGGAGATGTATGCGCCCTTTAAGCAGACGCTTTCGGGCATGTTTACGGCCGACTGGTACTTTGAGTACATGGCGCCCGGTATCGACAAGGCCCGTGCGCTCGAGGGTGCCCTGCCCAAGCTCGGCATCGATGCCAGCGATGTCGTATCGTTTGGCGACGGCCAGAACGACAAGTCCATGATTGAGTGGGCCGGCACGGGTGTAGCCATGGGCAACGCCGTCGATGAGGTTAAGGCTGTGGCCCAGATGGTGACCGCCAATAACAACGAAGATGGTATTGCGGTGGCGCTGGATAAGCTGCTGGGCTAGAATCGCCGATTAATGCATGATTCGGGCGCCTGCTCGCGGGCGTCCTTTTGTTAGGGAGGGTGCCGTGTCCGCATTTCCGTTCGACGCCGTTATCTTTGACATGGACGGCGTCATTGTCGATACCGAGTATTACTACTTGGGCGAGACTGCCGCGTTTGCCAAGGAGCTGGGGCTTAATCTGACTCAAGAGGAGCTGAATGGGCAGGTCGGTACCTCCCATCAGTTCTTCCTGCATATGCTGGTCGATTGGTTTGAGCGCGCCGGTAAGGGGCATTTCACTGGCGAGGAAGCGTTGGCCCGTTGGGACGAGTGGGCGCATAAACGTCCGCGCGACTATCAGGCTTTGATTAACCCAGGCGCCGTGGATACGATTCGAGAGCTGCCGCGCCGTGGCGTTCGCGTGGCGCTTGCCAGCTCGTCTCCCATGGTTAGCATCGAGGAAGTGCTCAACGCATGCGGGCTGTCGGATGCCTTTGAGTATGTGGTGAGCGGCGAGCAGTTTAAGGAGAGCAAGCCCGAGCCCGACATTTACCTGCATGCGCTGGATCTGCTGGGGCTGCCCGCGAATCGCTGCTGCTGCGTTGAGGACTCGGTGCCTGGCATCACTGCCGGCAAGCGAGCCGGTCTGACAGTCATTGCCAAGCGCGAGGAACGCTTTGGCTTTAGCCAGGATGCCGCGGACAAGATTATCGACCAGCTGCCGGAGCTGCTCACGCTTTCTTAGGAGCGCGGTAGTTGCGCGTTTTTCGGGTCTGATGAGTAAATACCCGACATTTTGGTGCGGCAGCAAGCATACTTAATGCTAATGCGGGCTTAAGGGCTTGTTGAATGCCCTTAAGCCCGTTTTAGACGTAATTGTGCTGGGAGAGGGTATATGCCACCGACTGAAGGGCTAACTGACGGTAAAGCAGCGATACCGCTGTACCAACAGGTTATCGATATCATTAAAAACGAAATCAGCTCCGGTGCCTACAAGGCGGGCGCGCGGATACCCAACGAATTCGAATTGGCTGAGAACTATAAAGTTGGCCGCGTTACCGTGCGACGCGCTATTGAGGAGCTCGTCCAGCAGGGCTATCTAACGAAGCGGCAGGGGAAAGGCACGTTCGTCAATGCCCCTAAGCTTAAGCGCAAGATTCGCCAGAAGGATGACGTCCAGAGTTTTTCGGACGCATGCCGCGTTAACGGAATGGAGGCGGGGGCGCGCGTCATTTCGAGAAAGATACTGCCGGCGGATTCCACCGAAGCACAGTTCTTTGGTGTTCCCGTTGGAACTGATTTGATTTGCGTTGAGCGTGTGCGTACTGCCGATGGGGTCCCCGTCATGCTCGAGAACAACATATACGTATACGAGGACAACGCCTATCTATCAACGGCACCTCTATCTAACCAATCCATTTTTGAGTTCGTGCGCAACCGGACGGGCCGTACGCCCGCGTTTACCGACCCGTGCACGCTCGAGATCGCGTGTGCGTCGCCCGAGGTCGCTCGGCTGTTGGCGGTTTCCGTTGGCGAACCCCTGTTTTACATGGATGCCTTCTTTTTCGATGAGCAGCGGCGGCCGTTTATCATCGGTCGTCAGCGGATCGTTGGATCTCGTTACATTTTTGACATCTAGGACATTGCGAATGGAAGCGCCCGGTGGATCATCTCACCGGGCGCTTCCATACCGTTCACGGCGCGAACGCAACCGTTCAGCCGCGTCGCGGCAATCAGTTTGAAATTATCTTGATGAGGGGAAAAGCTGCTGGTAATCTATGGAACGTCATAGAACGTTTGCCTTGCGCAAACGTTGAAGCGAGATGCGATGCAGTCTCGAGTTCTTTGGAGGTATCTATGTCAGATACGAAGGCGAAGAAGACAAACAGACGTTTTAAGTTCAAATTACCGCATGTCTATACGATCATGTTCTTGCTGATCGTTGTCTTTGCGGTTCTGACTTGGATCGTTCCCTCTGGTCAGTACCAGCGCAAGACGATTTCGACAGCGGCGGGCGAGCGTGAAGTCGCCGTTGCTGGTACCTATGAACAGGTCGATAAGAATTACACCGATTCCGAGACCGGCGAGACCATCAATCTGGGCCAGGATATCTTTGCGGTCCTGCAAGCGCCCACTAAGGGCATCCAGGAGGCTGCTGACGTCGTTGCGTTCGTCTTATTGATTGGCGGATCGTTCGCAGTCATCACCAAGACCAACGCTTTGAATGCCGGCATGAGCCGTGTGATTAAAAAGCTCAAGAACAAGGACATCCTCATCATTCCCATCACGATGACGTTGCTGTCCATTTGCGGCACTACGTTTGGTATGTCTGAGGAAGCCCTGCCGTTCTATGCCATCTTCATTCCCATCATGATGGGTATCGGTTATGACTCGATGACGGCATTCATCATCTGCTTCCTTGGTCCTAACCTGGGATATTGTGCTTCGACCATCGACCCGTTCAATGTTTTGATCGCCCAAGGCATTATCGGCATCGAGGGCAATCCTCAGCTGTGGCTGCGCGCCATCTCTTGGGTCATCTTTACCGCCGTTGGCATCGCATGGGCCATGCGCTATGCCATGCGCGTCAAGAAAAACCCCGAGTCGTCCATTACGTACGAGGACGACAAGCTCAAGCGTGTTGAGTTTTCCGTGACCGATGCCTCCATCGAGGAAGAGTTCACTACCCGTCAGAAGCTCGTGCTTATCGATTTTGCCTGCGGTATGGGCATTATCGTCTGGGGTCTTGTTACCCAGGGCTGGTACATGAATGAGATTTCCGCCGTGTTCCTTGGTATGGGCTTGCTTGCCGGTATCCTGGGCGGCCTTGACCAGCAGACGATCGCCGAGGAGTTCGTTAAAGGCATTGCCGACTTTGCGTACGCCGCCATCGTTATCGGTATCGCTCGCGGCATTCTGGTCATCGCCGAGGGCGGCATGATCATCGACACCATCCTCCAGGCGCTCGCTACTGCGCTCGCCGGTGCGCCCGCTGCCGTCTACACCACGTTTATGTATATCGTCCTTGGCCTGCTCTCTTTGCTGGTTCCCTCGAGTTCTGGACTTGCGGCGCTCACCATGCCCGTCATGGGTCCGCTGACCGAGCTTATGGGTCTCAATCCCGAAGCTGCCGTTACCGCGCTCCAGTTTGCCAACCAAACCATCAACACCATCAGTCCCGTGGCGGGCATGACGGTCGCCGGCCTTGCCGTGGCTAAGATTTCGTTTGGCCAATGGTGGAAGACCATTTGGAAGTTCTTCATCTTCATGGTCGTCTTTGGCCTGATCGTAACGGCAATCTCTGGCATGCTTCCGGTGTAGGTGGTTGTGATGTCTGATTGTTTGACGGTCCTGACGTCTAAGAGCGTCTTTACCGGTACGGGGGACCTGCCGTTTGAAGGTTTCGTAGCGGTCCGTGGCAATCGAATTGAGGCGGTTGGCACCAAGTGCGAGGTAGCTTCGTATTTGACCCAGGCGGACGAGGTAGTTGACCTGGGCGACCGCACCGTCATGCCCGGCCTGATCGATGTGCATACCTTCTATACGGGCTGGGCACTGCGGACGTTGGGGTCTGATCTGTCCGGCGTCGCTGATGCCAAAGAGGCCGTGTCGCTCTTGCGTGCATGGAAAGATGATCATCCGGATTGCGCGGCGGCTTTTGGCCACAACCTGCCCGAAACGTTGGCATCGGATGCCGAGAACGCAAATACGGCAGCTGTGTTTGACGAGTTTTTTGGTGATATCCCTGTCGTCTGCTTTACACCGGGCGCGGAGACCTGCGTTCTCAATGCTGCCGCCAGTGCGCGATACGGTTTTACACCGCAGGCGTGCTATGCCGAGAAGATCTGGCGCATGATGAGCGATTTCCTCGCGTTGCCCGAGATGCGCGCGGGGTATTCGGACTACATGAGCATGCTTAACGAGCGCGGCGTTACCGCCATCAAGGAGATGGCGTTTGATGACTACTACGGCTTTGCCGACGAAATGGCTCGCCGTGAGGAATCTGGCGAGCTGACGGTTCGCGTCTCTATGATGTCGCAGCCGGTGGGCGCCGGTGCAAATCTGGCATATGCTCGCGAGGCACGAGAGCGCTTCCGGGGACCGTTCGTTCGTTTTTCTGGCTTCAACCGTATGACCGATCGCGGCGTATGGGCGGGGCTTGCCGAGATGATTGACCCCTATGAGGACACGGCCGATGCGGGCGCTGCCGGCAAGACGGTCGTCGAGGAGCCAGAGTGGGATCTGATTGAGAACGAGCTGCGTGCAATTGATGCTGACGGTTTCCGATATTCCTTGCATTGCCAGGGCGATGGCGCCGTTCGTCGCACCGTGGCGCTCTATGCCTCGCTGCCTCGAGACGAGTATGGGCGGTTGCTTCGCCGCCATGCGATTACCGATCTCGAGAACTCTGACCCGACCGATCTTGTCGAGTTTGGCAAGTTAGGTGGAATTTGCGAGGTCTATCCGCAGATTCTGACGCTGGACCGGCGCGAGGATTGCCTGTCGATGATGCGTCGACAAATTGGCGAGACGCGACTTTTGCACAGCTGGAATCGCCGCGGCATGGAAGATTCCGGATGCACGGTGTGCTGTGGTACGGATTTGCCGCTGCTGGTTCCGAGCCTGGGCGAGTCAATCTACAGCGCGTGCGGCGGATTCTTCGCCGACGGACTGCCCGTGAATGAGGCCAACGTGCTGACGCTTGTCGAGCTCTTGCGCGCTTGGACTGCCGGGGGCGCGTACGATCTGATGCGCGAAGACGAGCTGGGTACGCTCGAGGTCGGCAAACTTGCCGATATCTGCGTGCTCGATCGGGATGTGTTCGACCTCGATTATCGCGACGCACGCGATCTTTCGGTTGATATGACGATGTCGGACGGACAAATCGTGTTCGATCGAAATAAGGAGGCATAGGATGTCTGAATCCAAACCGACGCTGCGCCGCGAACAGATTGCGGGCATGAATATCCACTACATCATGTGGTCGCTCGATTACTTCCTTGATGTGCAGCAGCGTTTAGGCTTTGAGTCCATTGAGCTGTGGTGTGCAGAGCCGCATGTGACGCTCGACCATACGGGCTACTTTGAGGCTGAGGTCCTGGCGAAAAAGGCTGCAGACCGTGGGCTTAGGTATCGTACTCTGTGCCCCGAGAATGTTGTCTATCCTTGGCAGTACTGCGCACGCAAGCCGCTGCATGAACAGCGCAGCCTGGCGTACTTTAAACACGGCATTGAGCTTGCCGAGGTACTTGGGTGCGACCGTATGTCCATCAACTCGGGCTGGGGCGACTGGGACGAGGACCGCGAGGAAGCCTGGAAGCGCAGCCGCGAGCACTTGTCCATTCTGGCGGAGTATGCCGGCGAGCACGGTCTGGTGCTTACGATGGAAAGCCTGCGTCCCGAGGAGAGCAACCTTGTGACGACGGTTTCCGATGCGAAGCGCATGATTGACGAGGTCGCGAGCCCGTACTTACAGCCCATGGTTGATACAACCGCGATGGGCGTTGCAGGCGAGACGCTTGAGGACTGGTTTGCCGCTTTTGGTGATGGGGCAATTCACGAGATGCACTTTATCGACGGCGACCCGTATGGCCATCTGGTGTGGGGCGATGGCAAGCACGATATGGACGCCTTCGTCGCCACACTCAACGCCCATGGTTTCGACGGCATGCTGGGCCAGGAAATCACGGACGGCCGTTACTACGATGACCCGGCGGCGGCAGATGCCAAGAACATGGCCGCATTCGAGAAATATCTGATTGACTAAAACAACTATCGGCCACGCAACCAACGTCATTGATTGCGGCCCAAACAAGAAAGGAACTGGATATGAACGCACACGATCTAATCAAAGAGGCAATTGCCGAGAAGGGCAAGTTCGACAGCGTCTACTGGATTGCTTGCGGTGGCTCCATGATCGATTTGATCCCGGCTCATGAGCTTCTGCAGCGCGAGGCAACCACCTTCACTTCGTATATCTATACCGCGCGTGAATTCGACATTATGCGTCCGCGTCGTCTGGGCGAGAAGTCCCTGGTCATCGCTTGCAGCCACAGTGGCAATACCCCGGAGGTCGTCGAGGGCTGCGAGATTGCCCTTGCCGCCGGCGCTACGGTGATCGCTCAGACCGACAACGCTGGATCCAAGATCGACTCCGGCAAGTGGACCACGTGGGTCTACCCGTGGGGCGAGGGCGTGCCGCAGGCCGAGGTCCCCGCTGGCATTTCGCTGTCGCTTGCGGCCGAGCTGCTCGATCAGCAGGAGGGCTACGCCGATCTTGCCGATATGTATGCCGGTATCGCCGAGATGGATAAGATTCTTCCCCCGGCACGCGAGAAGGTAAATGCCGAGCTGGGCGATCGCTTTGCCAAGCTTTGCCAGGAGCACGAGTTCTTCTATATTCTGGGCAGCGGTCCCAACTTTAGCCAGACCTACGGTTTCGCTATCTGCTCTCTTATGGAGATGCAGTGGCAGCACTGCAGCTACATCCACTCTGCCGAGTACTTCCATGGCCCCTTCGAGGCTACTCAGGATGGCGTTTTTTACTTCCTGCAGATGGGCTCCAGCGAGTGCCGTGCTATGGACGAGCGCGCCCTGGCGTTCCTTAAGACGCATACCGATACGCTGATGGTGCTCGATGCCAAGGAGTACGGTATGGAAGCCGTGCCGGCGAGCGTCCGTGCCTATCTGGACCCGGTGCTGTTCTACGCCATGAACTGCGAGCTGCGTGCTGCACGCGGCAAGGTGTTTGATCACGATCCCGATTTCCGTCGCTATATGGGTGTTGTCGAGTACTAGAAGGAGCAAAGGCCATGGCATTTAACGTTAACGCGCTCGGATTTGGCGACAACGTCGTCGATCGCTACGAGCATATCCACACCATGTATCCCGGCGGCAATGCGGTGAACTTCGCCGTTTATGCCAAGAAATGCGGTGCCGCACGCTCCGCATACATGGGCATTTTTGGCAATGATGCCGCTGCCGAGCATGTCATTGCAAGCCTCGAGGATGAGGGTATCGAGCTTGACAAGTGCGAGCAAATGATTGGCGAGAACGGAGCGGCTCGCGTGACCGTCGTTGACGGTGACCGTGTCTTCCTCGGCTCCAACGAGGGCGGTATCCGTGGCGATGCGCGCTATGTCCTCGATCGCTTTGACCTTTCGTACATGAAGCAGTTCGATGTGGTTCATTCGGGCAACTATTGCTTTACCGAGCGCGAGCTGCCCAAGTTGAAGGCTGCGGGCGTCACGGTCTCTTTTGACTTTTCGGACGACTCCACCGACGAGTACTACGAGCAGATTGCGCCCTACGTCGATTTTGCTTTCTTTAGTGCGGCGGATGCCGCGAGCGAGGACGAGATTCGCGAGCGTCTGGCATGGGTGAAGGGCCTGGGTCCGCGTTTTGTGTCGGCTACGGCGGGCGCCGAGGGCTGCATTGCTTACGACGGCGAGCGTTATTACCGCCAGCTGGCTAAGCCGGTAACGGACATGAAGGACACCATGGGGGCGGGCGACTCGTTCCTCACTTCGTTTTTGATGTGCTATCTCGATTCCGCCAAGCGTGGTGAGGATGGCGCCGAGGCCATCGAGCGCGCGCTCGACTTTGCTGCCGGGTTTGCCTCGACCGTGTGCGGCATGGAAGGTTCTTGGGGCCACGGAGCACCAATCGTCGAATAGCCGAGCGGTCCCGGGGAGGTGCAGGCGCCTCCTCGGGACCCGGTGTGCAAAAAATGCCAAATATGAGTACTGTGACTAATTTAGTCGCAGCAAAATCAACCCCTTCAGACGTGATTTGAGCGTCTGGAGGGGTTTAAGATTTGCGAAAACGCAGGATGAATGACTGTAAAAGCTTTAATTAGCGGACAATCGAGGATTATTCTGGCGGTTGGAAAGTTAAAAGAAATGTATCCATTCCGGTAGCAGTACTCATATTTGGCATTTTTTGCACACCAGGGGTTAGCGAAGGTCAAAAACAGAGCGCGCATTTGTTAAAACTATCGACTCGATGCGCTTTGCGTCGCAGTTTTTGAGCGAGGTGATGCGTTCTGAGGTCCTTGTGAGCGACCTGATGAGCGACTGCGCGCTTGTTTCTGTGTTTGGCTCGGCCGGCGCATCGGTCTCGAGCAGTAGGCGGTCGAGTGGAATCTGTCGTGCGTATTCGCGACCGCGCTTGGTCGCGAGCATGCGTTCGTTGACGGAAAAATAGCAGCCCGCATTACGCGCGCGGGCGAGTTCGTCCGAAGTGCCGCTAAACCAGTGGAAGATGATAGCGGGGGAGTCGGGGTTTGGGATGAGTAGTCCATGCGATTCGAGGACGTCCAGTACGGCTCCTGCCGAACGAACGGCGTGAATTGATATCACGCGCCCGGTAAGAGGATGCTGCACGAGCGCATCGCAGAGCCGGTTAAGTGCCTGTATTTGTAGCGGCTCACTTCCAGCAAAGCGCGCGGAAAAGTCGAGTCCGACTTCGCCGATGTAGCGTTCTTGGGCAGCAACTTCGCAAAGCAGATTGACTTCGGCAAAACCGCAGTGGCCATCGGCGAGCCACCAGGGGTGAAGCCCAACGCCGGCGATGATGCCCGGGTGGCGACGAGCGCGCTCGTTTGCGGCCGAAAAGTCGCGTGGATCGACGCCGCAATCAAATAGACCCAAGCCCAGCGCCGTTGCCTCATCGGCAACGGCGTCCGGGTGAGCCATTAAATCAAGATGGCAGTGTGCATCAAATAACCGGGGCTCCATCTCGGCGCGCTCCGCTAGTCCAAGCGCTGGCCATCGGCGCGCACGCGCTCGGTGCCGCGGCCACTGATCTGGCGGATAACCTCGCCGGCAATCATCTGGCCCATGATGGGCGGCATAAAGCTGGCGGTTCCGAGCTCGGTGCGCTCGTGGATATTGGAAGGGTCGCGGGGCTGTGTCTTAACCGATTCCTCGCAGCTAAACAGTACATGCAGACTCTTGATTCCGCGCTTCTTGCATTCTTTGCGCATGATGCGGCTCATGGGGTCACGTACCGTATCGAAAATGTCGGCAAAGCGGAGGCACTCGGGATGGAGCTTGTTGGCCCCGCCCATGGAGCTAACCAAACGAATGTCGTGGTCCTGAGCATATTTGGCAATGGTGAGCTTGGCCGAGATGGTGTCGATGGCGTCGACGACGTAGTCGAGCTTGCCGTCCGTCTGCTCCAAAACGCGCGCGAAAAATTCGTCGATATTGTCGCTCAACAGGTATTCGGTGCGCTTGATAACGGTGGCGGTGGGATTGATATCGCGAATCATGGCATCCATCACGTCCACTTTGCGCTTGCCGATGGTGCTGTGAAAGGCGATGGCCTGGCGATTGATATTGCTGGGCGCGATGATGTCCTTGTCCAGAATGACGAAATGACCGATGCCGCCGCGGGCGAGTGCCTCGCAGCAGTTGGAGCCCACGCCTCCGCAGCCGAGCACCAGCACCGTAGCATCGGCGAGCTTATCGAGTGCCTCGCGGCCCATGATAATCTCGAGCTTGGTGTCGCGTGTCTCGACGAGAGCGGCAGCGGTTTCGGTCATAGACATCCTCCGATGGGGAAGCGAATCGTGTTTTAGCTATTGCCATTATAGGTGTTATCGCGATTCCATTTGAGCCCTTGGGCTTGTTGAAATGGGATCGGGGTTCGCATAAGATGAAGCAGATGGCACCCGTTGCAGCGGGTTGGCCAACTCCCAAACACGTTTGTAGCGTGAGAAGTGGCCGTCTTCGCATTACGCGGAGGCGGCTATTTTTTTGAGTACAAGATTAGATAGTTAGACAAACATCTAAATAGCGAGTATAGTGTGCGCGTCATGAGAGATGATGAGAGGAGGTCTTATGCCGGGAGAGGGTTTTAAGGCGCTTGCCGATCCAACGCGACGGCGCATTTTGGAGTTGCTGCGCGAGGGCAATTGCACGGCGGGGGAGCTTGCCGAGCATTTCGATATCAGTAAGCCGTCGCTAAGCCATCACTTGGCGACGCTCAAAAACGCCGGGTTGGTGACCGACGAGCGCCATGGTCAAAACATCGTATACAGCTTAAACACTACCGTCATGCAGGACTTGATCGGTTGGTTTATGGGCTTTACAAACACGGAAGGTGATAAGGATGAATAACGAAAACAAGGGCATTCACCCCACGGGCGTATCGTCGCGCGTGTGGATTGCGCTGGTCGCTCTGTGCGTCGCCAATGTCGTAGCGCATCTCATGGTGATGCCGAGCTTGCCTGGGCAGATTCCCACGCACTGGGGCGCGAACGGCGCCGTCGACGGTTGGGGTCCCAGCTGGATGGCCTCCGCGCTCGGCGCGTTGCCCCTGGTGTGTCTCGCAATGTTCTGCGTGGTGCCGCGCATCGACCCCAAAGGTGAGGCATATCGAACCTCGGGCAAGTTCTACCAGGGCTTCGTAATCGCCTTCACCTTGTTCATGTGTGCCGTAAGCTGGTTGGGTGAGCTTACGGTCTGGGGCGTGGTGCCGGCGGTCGGTTCGGTCAACGTGCTGATTTCCGGTGCTATCGGTTTGCTGTTCATCGGCGTAGGCAACTACTTGCCGCGTGTGAAGCAGAACTATACGCTCGGTATCAAGACGCCTTGGGCGCTTGCCAATCCCGAGAACTGGCGCCGTACGCAGCGCTTTGGCGGTGCCTGCTTTATGGTGCTGGGCTTTGGCCTGATTGTGATGGGCGTGGCAGGCAGCGTGCTTTCGAGTGAAGTCGTCGCCGCGGTGATTGCGGTTCTGGCGTTTGGTTCGGTTGGAGCCGTCTACGTCTACTCGTATCTGCTGTGGCGCAAATCGCAGCGAGCCGCTCGCTAAGGTTGCGGAAAACTAGCGTACGCAGTTCATAGTATGTTCCGGGGGAACTTTTCCCAGGTAGTATTAGGGGGTGTGGGCAACCATGCCCCTTTTTCGTTACGTTTCAGAGCTGATTTCCTCATTTCGTTTCCACTAAAGCGAAACAAGAATAGGGAAACAGCAGGTAGAAAGGATAAAACAGGCAAATGGCAGAGTTTATCTACCAGATGTATCAGGCTCGCAAGGCCCATGGCGACAAGGTGATCCTTGACGACGTGACCCTGAGCTTCTACCCCGGTGCCAAGATCGGCGTCGTGGGCCCCAACGGTATGGGCAAGTCGACCCTGCTCAAGATCATGGCCGGCATCGAGGAAGTCTCCAACGGCGATGCCAGACTTACCCCCGGCTACACCGTGGGTATCTTGCAGCAGGAGCCGCCGCTCGACGACGACAAGACCGTCATCGAGAACGTGCGCATGGCATTTGGCGACATGATCGCCAAGGTCGATCGCTTCAACAAGATCGGCGAGGAGATGTGCGACCCGGATTGCGACATGGACGCCCTCATGGCCGAGATGGGAAAGCTCCAGGACGAGATCGACGCCGCCGACGGCTGGGATATCGATTCCAAGCTCGGCCAGGCCATGGACGCCCTGCAGCTGCCCGATTCCGACATGCCGGTCAACGTGCTTTCCGGCGGCGAGCGCCGCCGCGTGGCCCTGTGCAAGCTGCTGCTCGAGGCTCCCGACCTGTTGCTGCTCGACGAGCCCACGAACCACCTGGACGCCGAGTCGATCCTGTGGCTCGAGCACTTCCTGCACAACTACCAGGGCGCGGTGCTTGCCGTCACACACGATCGCTACTTCCTGGATAACGTTGCCGAGTGGATCTGCGAGGTCGACCGCGGCCACCTTTATCCCTACAAGGGCAACTACTCCACGTATCTGGAGACCAAGGCCGCTCGTATCGAGGCCCAGGGCAACCGCGACGCCAAGCTCGCCAAGCGCATGGAGGCCGAGCTCGAGTGGGTACGCAGCTCGCCCAAGGCTCGCCAGGCAAAGAACAAGGCCCGTCTGGCTCGCTACGAGGAGATGGAGGCCGAGGCCCGCGCAAGCCAGAAGCTCGACTGGACCGACATCCGCATCCCTGTGGGCCCGCGTCTGGGCAACAAGGTACTCGAGGCCCATCACCTGCACAAGGAGTTCGATGGCCGTGTGCTCATCGACGACCTATCATTCACCCTGCCGCGCAACGGCATCGTGGGCGTCATCGGCCCCAACGGTGTCGGTAAGACCACGCTGTTCAAGACGATTGTGGGTCTGGAGCCGCTGACTTCGGGCGAGCTCGAGGTGGGCGAGACCGTCAAGATTTCTTACGTCGACCAGAACCGTTCCGGCATCGACCCCGATAAGAACCTGTGGGAGGTCGTCTCGGATGGCCTGGACCACATGATGGTCGGCGAGACCGAGGTTCCGAGCCGCGCTTATGTGGCGAGCTTTGGCTTTAAGGGCCAGGACCAGCAGAAGCGCGCTGGCGTGCTCTCCGGCGGCGAGCGCAACCGTCTGAACCTGGCGCTCACGCTCAAGCAGGGCGGCAACCTGTTGCTCCTCGACGAGCCCACGAACGACCTCGACGTCGAGACGCTGTCCTCGCTCGAGGCGGCGCTGCTCGAGTTCCCGGGCTGCTCGGTGGTCATTAGCCACGACCGTATGTTCCTGGACCGCGTCGCCACGCACATTCTGGCGTGGGAGGGCACCGACGAAAATCCGGGCAACTGGTATTGGTTCGAGGGCAACTTCGAGGCCTATCAGGCCAACCGCATCGAGCGCCTGGGCGAGGACGCAGCCCAGCCGCATCGTATTCACCGCAAGCTCACGCGCGACTAGTCGAGCTCAGGTGGCCTAACGAGAAAGGGACGATAACCTTGAGGGTTATCGTCCCTTTTTGTTGCTTGGTAGAAGGCTCGACTTTATCGATGGTCCAGGCAGCTCCGAGGCCGCCGGTGGTGTTGCGGCGGATGCGCACGGTAACCTCGCGGCGCTCGCCGGCCTGCGTGTAGCGCAGGGGGAAGCTTGCGCGGTTTCGCGCGACCTCGATGGTACCGCGCTCGCGGGCGATCCAGTAGTACTCGCCGACGATGCCGAGGGTGTCGGCGCCGTAGGGGAGATAGGTTGACAGCTGGTGCAGAAGCGGGCCGGGGCAGAAGATCTCGGTTGTGAAATCGACGGGGAAGTCCTTGGGGATGGCGGGCGCTGCAGGTGCGGGGGTTGGGGCTGCTGCGGGTGCCGAAGCCGGTGCCGGTGCGGGAATTTGGTCGCAAGCAGAGGTGGGCACGGACTCGATGACGGGTGCGGACTCCGGCGTCGCTTCCGGCCTGGTCGTGGAATCTGCGGGCTCCACGGTGACGGGCGCGTCTGCAGCTGTAGTTTCAACCTCAACCTGCGTCGCGTTCTCGTTCTCGACGCTCGGCTTTGCCTCGATGGGCGTGGATGCCATGGTGGTGATGCCGGCGTTTGCGTTCTCGGGGTCATAGACGACCGTAAGCGAGATGGCAGGCTGCGGCGTCTCGGGCTCCGGCGCCGACTCGGTAGCGCCTTGATCGGCGGGCTCGTCGGACTGATCGTCCTCAGCCTCGTCGCCAAAGACATCGCTGTTTTGGAACGCAGGCGTCTCAGACTGTTCAGCGGCTTCTTCGGTTGTCGACTTGGGAGCCTCGTCGAGCTCCGCAGTGGCTTCCTGCTCGGATATGACTTTGGGATCGGTCGTGGCGGCGATTTCGGTTTCGGCTTCTGCTGTTACCTCAATAGCGACTTCGATCTCTGCCTCGGGCTCGGGTTCCGGCGCGGCTTCAACCATGGCTTCGGGCTCGCGACGCTTAACGTGCTTAGGGCGCACGGCCTTGAGGTCCTTCTCGCCGCGTTTTTTCTTTTTGTAGGACTGCTTGGCACCCTTGGCAGCCTTGGGCTTGTCCTCGCCCTTGGCAAGGGCGGCATCCCAGGCCTCGTTGGCGATGACGGTGGCATACAGGCGACCGCCCTTAAAGACGGTCAGCTTAATGCAGTCGTCGAGCTCCTCGAGCAGCTCGCGCGTGGACTCAAAGCCCAGGTCATAAGCGGCCATGTCGCCGGCGGCGAGTGCCTCCTCGACCTGCGTCATAAACGTTTGCTTGCCGCACCCAATCGCATCGCGCAGCAGGCGATACAGATAGATGTGGTTGCCCAGCGATAGCGTGGGCCTAACTATTGTCTTGCTCATGGCAAATCTCCTCTTTACACACCAAAGCATCTTACCATCGCACGGGGCTTGCCATCTCGTCGCCCAAGGTAAACGGGCGCGACCGTTGCCGGTTCGCGCCCGTTATGCATGTCGGTTATCTATGAGAGACAAACGTGCTTAGTTGCCCGATGCCGTGTCTTGGCTCGAGCTGTCAGATGCCGTGCCGGAAGCGGTTCCGCTCGAGCTGTTGGTGTTGCTATTGTCGGTAGATCCCGTGCCCGATGCATTGCCGCTCGTCTGGTCGCCCGTGCTCGGTTGAGAGCCGTCAGTCGTTTGGCTTGAGTCAGTCGTGCTGGATTGCGTGCCACTGTTGGCCGTAGAGGAATCGGCGCCCTGCGATTGATCGGGGGTGTTCGATGACGAGTCGGTGGATGCGGAGTTGCCCTGCGGGTCGTCCTGCTGGCTTTGCGATTGACCGGAGCTATCCGCGTCGTGCTCGGTCGTATGCGACGAAAGGATCGGCTCGGGGCGCTCGCCCAGACCCTCACCGGCGGTGGTGATAAGGATGGCGCCGGTGCAGGCGATGACCGCGACGATGGCGATGGCGATCGAGAAGATGATGACCTTCTTTTGCGTCTGGCTGCGCTCTGCCGCCGCCTTGGCGCGCAAGCTGTCGGGGGCAACGCGCGCCGTGGTCGCGCGCCCCGCAATCTGGCGCATCTCCTGCGTAGTCGCGGCGCCGCCCAGGTGCTCCTCGGCATTAAATTCAACGGGCTCATAGGCGCCGGCGGGGTAGTCGACGCCGGCGTGCGTGCCTTTGAGGGCTTTGGCGCTGGCAGAGATAAAGTGGCGGTAGACCTGCGAGGACACAACGGTGATGACCGAGCTCACGGCGGCGCCGATCACCGATCCGGCGATACCGATCTTGGAAGCAAGCGCGACGCTCGTGGCGGCTGCTGCGGCGCCGGCGATGATCTGAGGAATGGAAATGTCGTCGAACAGGCCCTTTTTGGGCGCGATGGCCATGGTCTGTCCAATGGAATGGTTTTCGTGAACGCCGTTGTTGAGCGCGGCCGGTGTCATGACGCGCGTGCGCGGCGCGTCGGTGTACTTGGTTGTCATACGGGGCCCTCCCGGTGTAAATCTGCTTCGTTTCATGCAGCCATCAGGGTACCCGCCAGATGTGAATCGTACGTGACATTTAACAGATATCATCAACTCATCAATTGCTCACCAAGTTGGTGGGATGCGGTTACACCCGGCGGTTGAACTACAATAGGGCTTGCTAATTGTTGTGAATGGCGTCTACGCACGGGAGCATTCTTATGAATCTTCACCTTTCTCAGTCTGATGGCTTTTTGCGTGTGGCGGCGGCGTCGCCGCGGATTCGCGTGGCCGATGTCGAGGGCAATGCCGAGGTTGCGCTGGCGGCTGTTCGCGAGGCTACCGAGCGCGGCGTCCGCGCGCTGGTGCTGCCCGAGCTTAACCTGACCGGCTATACCGCGGCTGATCTGTTCCATAACCGTACATTGCTGCATGCCTGCGAGACCGCACTGGCACATATTCTCGATGAAACCCGCGAGCTGCCGATTGTCTTTACCATCGGTCTTCCCGTTGCAGTTGCCGAGAATATCTACAACTGCGCCGCCGTGTGCTGCGCGGGCGAGCTTTTGGGTCTTACGGCCAAGAAGTATCTGCCCAACTATGGCGAGTTCTACGAGCGCCGCTGGTTTGCTCCGGCGCCCGCAGATCCTGTGTGGGTCGAGTTTGCCGGTCAGGGTCCGGTTCCGCTGGGTTCGGGGCTTGTCTACCGCTGCTGTGATGAAGGTGCCGAGGACATGGTGCTGGGCGTTGAGGTCTGCGAGGACCTATGGGTGCCGGCGCCCCCTTCGACCGAGATGGCGCTTGCCGGTGCGACGGTGATCCTCAACCCGTCGGCCTCGGACGAGATTATCGGTAAGGCAGATTACCGACGCAGCCTCATATCCAACCAGAGCGCGCGCCTGTACTGTGCCTATGCCTATGCAGATGCGAGCGAGGGCGAGTCCACGACCGACATGGTCTTTGCGGGCGAGAACCTCGTCTACGAAAACGGATCTAAGCTCGCCGCCACGAAGCTCCTCACCTGCGATATGGCCGTCGCCGACGTTGACCTTGACCGCCTGGTTGCCGAGCGCCGTCGCTCGACGACGTGGACGCGCACCGACGATGCGCCGGAGGCCACGGCCGTTGAGTTTTCGTTTGAGGGCGTGCTGGCCGAAGAACCTGTCCTGCGCGATGCCTGCGATATCGACCGCGTTTTCCCGCGCGCGCCCTTTGTGCCGGCCGACCACGGCGACTTGGCCGAGCGCTGCGAGACGATCCTCGGTCTGCAGACTGCGGGCCTCAAGATCCGCCTCGCCCACACAGGTACCAAGGCTGCGGTCATCGGCCTTTCGGGCGGCTTGGACTCCACGCTAGCGCTGCTTGTGACCGTGCGTGCCTTCGATGCACTGGGGCTGTCGCGCACGGGTATCACGGCGGTTTCCATGCCCGGCTTTGGCACGACGCACCGCACTAAGTCCAATGCCGAGTCGCTCGCTCGTGACTTGGGTGTGAGCTTCCGCGAGGTCTCAATCCATGCTGCCGTGGAACAGCACTTTAAGGATATCGAGCATGATCCGGCCGTGCAGGACGTGACCTACGAGAACAGCCAGGCGCGCGAGCGTACGCAGATTCTGATGGATCTGGCCAACCAGGCTGGCGGTTTTGTCATCGGCACGGGCGACCTGTCGGAGCTGGCGCTCGGCTGGGCTACCTATAACGGCGACCACATGAGCATGTACGCCGTCAACGCGAGCGTGCCCAAGACGCTTGTGCGCCATCTGGTGCGCTATGCCGCCGATGTCTTTGGCGGGCGCATTGCCGAGGTCTTGCTCGATATCCTCGATACGCCGGTGTCCCCCGAGCTTCTGCCGCCCACGGGCGACGGCGAGATTGCGCAGAAGACCGAGGATTTGGTGGGCCCGTACGAGCTGCACGACTACTTCCTCTACTACCTGCTGCGTTTTGGCTTTGAGCCGGGCAAGATCTACCGCATGGCGCTCAAGAGCTTCGAGGGCGTCTACGACGTCAAGACCGTCCACACGTGGCTGCGTACGTTCTACCGCCGCTTCTTTGCCCAGCAGTTTAAGCGAAGCTGCCTGCCCGACGGCCCCAAGGTGGGCTCGGTGACGCTCAGCCCGCGCGGCGATTGGCGTATGCCGAGTGACGCCAGCTCGCGTCTGTGGCTTGCGCAGATCGACGCGCTCAATGCAATTGACTAAGGTTGGCTAAATTGAACCAATACGGGGTTTGTAAGCGTTACACTTTTGCAATCTGATGGCCCGTATCGCGCGGCGCTCTTGTCGGAGCGCCGCGTTTTTTATATCGAAAGGTGGCACCATGCAGGCATCGCAGCGTCTCGACCGCTTTGGCGCGGAGGTCTTCGCCTCGCTCAACAACAAACTTCTCGCGCTGAAGGCTCAGGGCAAGACCATTTACAACATGAGCGTGGGCACGCCTGACTTTAAGCCGTACGACCACGTGGTCGAGGCGCTCACACAAGCCGCCCAAGATCCCGAGATGTGGAAGTATGCCCTGCGCGATCTGCCCGAACTCAAGCAAGCCGTGTGCGATTACTATGAGCGTCGCTTTGGCGTTTCGGGCATTACGCCGTCTATGGTGCAGTCGTGCAACGGCACGCAGGAGGGCGTGGGCCATTTGGGCCTGGCTCTGCTCGATCCGGGTGACACCATTCTGGTTCCCGATCCGTGCTACCCGGTCTTTGAGGCGGGTGCCAAGATCGCCGATGCCAAGCTCGAATACTATCCGCTGGTTGCCGAGCATAATTACCTGCCCTATGTGGCGGGTATCGATCCCGAGGTGGCCGATCGTGCCAAGTATATGATCGTGTCGCTGCCCGCGAACCCGGTCGGCTCGGTGGGCACGCCCGAGGTCTACGAGGAGATTATCGCCTTTGCCCGCGAGCATGATCTGTTGATCGTCCATGATAACGCGTACTCCGACATCGTGTTTGACGGCGAGCCCGGCGGCAGCTTCTTGCAGTATCCCGGTGCGCTCGAGGTGGGCGTTGAGTTCTTCTCGCTCTCCAAGTCGTTTAACGTCACCGGTGCCCGCATCGGCTTTTTGGTCGGCCGCGAGGACGTGGTCTCTGCCTTTGCCAAGCTGCGCAGCCAGATCGACTTTGGTATGTTCTTCCCGATTCAGAAGGCCGCCATCGCCTGCCTGAACGGTCCGCGCGATGAGGTCGAGGCGCAACGTCTGAAGTACCAGGAGCGCCGCGATGCCCTGTGCGACGGTCTTGAGGGCCTGGGCTGGGAGCGTCCCAACGCGCATGGCTCTATGTTTGTGTGGGCCAAGCTTCCCGGTGGTCGCACCGATTCCATGGTGTTTTGCGAGGAGCTCATGGAGAAGGCCGGCGTTGTGGTGACGCCGGGCGTGAGCTTTGGTCCTTCGGGCGAGGGGCACGTGCGCATGGCGTTGGTCCTGCCGCCCGATCAGATTGCTTTGGCTGTCGAGGCCATTCGCGAGGCGGGCCTGTATTAGAAAGGTATTTCGGCTCGTCAATAGCTCGAAACCGATTTCGTACAGTTATTTTACGAATCCTGCAAACAATTTCGGTAAACGGTCGATTTTTGGCTGCGAATAGGGGCATAATCAAAGTCCCGATTGGATGTATTGGGATTACGGCAAGCCGCTCGGGTCGTTCCCGGGCGGCTTGTTTGTGGAGAGAGATGGGAGTTTCTAATGGTTAACGAGAAGAAGGTCGCTATTGTCGGCTGCGGTTTCGTCGGTTCGTCTTCGGCGTTCGCACTGATGCAGAGTGGTCTGTTCTCCGAGATGGTCCTCATCGACGTGGACAAGAACCGTGCCGAGGGTGAGGCCCTGGATATCGCGCACGGCATGACGTTTGCCGAGCCGATGAAGATCTACGCCGGCGATTATTCCGATGTCGCGGACGCCGCCATGATCGTCGTCACCGCTGGCGCTGCCCAGAAGCCCGGTGAGACCCGCCTGGACCTGGTCAACAAGAACGTAAACATCTTTAAGTCCATTATCCCCGAGATTAAGAAGTCCGGCTTCGACGGCATTCTGCTAATCGTCTCCAACCCGGTTGATGTTCTGACCTATGCTGCCATCAAGATGTCCGGCCTGCCCGAGGGCCATGTCATCGGCTCCGGCACCGTGCTCGACACTGGCCGTCTGCAGCAGATGCTTGGTGCTCACGTCGAGGTTGACCCGCGCGATGTCCAGGCCTATGTCATGGGTGAGCACGGCGACTCCGAGTTTGTCGCTTGGTCCAGCGCTCAGGTTGCCGGCGTGCCGCTGAACACCTTCTGCGAGCTTCACGGTCATCTGGAGCATGAGACCGCCGAGAAGCGCATCGCCGAGGACGTCAAGAACTCCGCCTACACCATCATCGAGAAGAAGCACGCCACCTACTACGGCGTCGCCATGGCTGTCAAGCGCATCTGCACCGCTGTTATGCGTGACGAGCAGACCGTTCTGCCCGTTTCCTCGCTCATGGTGGGCGAGTATGGCCTGTCCGATCTGGCCATCTCCATGCCGACCGTCGTCGGCCGCGATGGCGTTGTCTGCCGCGTCCCCGTGCCGCTGAACGATGACGAGCAGCATGAGCTCACCGCCTCCGCAAAGGCCCTCAAGGACATCATCGACAGCGTCGACTTCTCCTGCTAAATCAAGCTCTTTTGGGCAACAGGCTACAATGAAAGGCGTCCGGGCCACACGGTCCGGGCGCCTTTTTGGTGCGAGGGGGTCAGGTTACTTTGCACCACCCCAATGCACCATAGTTGATGGGAGGGCCATGTCGGATTCGCCTAATTTTTTGACCTATGCCCAGACGGCGTTTGATCCGTTTGAGGAACGGCCGTTCTGCGCGGTGGATAGCCTGGTCTTTGCGTGGTTGTCCTATTTGCGTTTGCCGGGTGATATGGCGGAGCTGACGAACTGGCAGGGCCTAGACGTACGCGAGCTGCTGCGCGCCGAGTGCTACCAAGACATGATTGGCGACCTGTGGGATCCGGAGGGGAGCCGTGCCCTGTTGGAGGCTGTGGCAGCAAGCCCTCGCTACCGTGGCGTTCGTGTTTGCGGCTATCGTAGCGTGAGTGATGCCGAGACAACGGAGCAGTTTGCGGCCATGACGTTCCGATTTCCGGCGGGGTTTAGCTATCTTGCCTTCCGGGGGACCGACAGCACGATTGTGGGCTGGAAAGAGGACTTTAACATGGCGTTCCGGTGTCCTGTGCCGGCCCAGGAATCCGCGGCGCGTTATGTAGACGAGGCGGCGGATGCGATTGACGGGCCGCTTTTGTGCGGAGGTCATTCCAAGGGTGGAAACCTTGCGGTGTACGGTGCGGCGATGTGCCCCGATGTCGCCCGTGAGCGAATCGAACGGGCGTATTCCCATGATGGTCCGGGCTTCGTCGAGGAGTTTCTGAGCGGCAACGCCTTCGCCGATCTATCCGGTCGAATCGACAAGACGCTACCTCGGTCGTCGATCTTTGGCATGATGTTCGAGACACAGGAGGACTATGCCATCGTTGAGAGCACCGAGTTCAGCCTGCTTCAGCATAATCCCTTTAGCTGGGTGGTTGATGGTCGCGACTTCGTGTACTGTGAGCGCCTGTCCGCCGGTGCTCGATACGTTGATGGCTCCATTCGCGAGATGCTGCTTGCGGTGTCGCCTAACGAGCGCGAGCGTTTTGTAGATGCGTTGTTCTCCGTGCTTGAGGCTACGGGTGCTGAGCGGTTTGCGGATATCGCTGGGAATCTGCGCGAGAGCCTGCCCGTGATGCTCCAGGCTGCGCAAGGCTTTGACAAGGATACGCGACGCTTTGTCTCGCAGACTATCGTTGCGATTCTTAAGTGTGCGCTTCTGCCCAAACGTCCCCAGATCGACATGCCCGCTGCCGGCAAGAGCTTGGCAGAACAGCTCGAGGCTTGGCAGTCCGAGCTCCTGCGCTAACCATTGGTGCAAAGCAACCTGTCCCCGATGCACCAATCTTCGATGCGCCTGGGGCGGGATCGACCGCTATACTGGTTCGTGCCGAAATCGATCTAGAACGGAATGCCGTATATGAAAATCAATCACGCGATTCTGCATATCCTGGACTTTGACTCTGCCGTCAACGTTATGAGCCAGCGCGAGCTCGATATCGAGAGCCGCACCGTGCGTAATTTCGTAACCACGCACCTGCGGCGCGCTCGTACCTCGGCTGATAACAAGCGTGCCACGTTTGCCGAGAACTCCGCATTCGGCGGCGAGCTCAAGGGCTATTTCTTTGGTGAGCGTGAGTTCGTGGATCTGTCTCAGCAGATTGCGGAGTTCATCTCTTCCGAACTTACCAAGGCCGAGAAAGCCGAGTCCACTGACGTGCTTGTGGCGGACTTTGATGACGATGAGGATGCCCGCTGGTTTGCCGTGATGCTGCTGGGCTCCAAGCAGGCTTTTATGCACGAGGTGGGTCGCGAAGAGGGCGAGGTGCGCAACGACATTGCGCGCCACTACGCCATTCTGCCGAATCCCTCGCAAAAGGTGCCGAGCTATGCAATCGTGCGTGCAAGCACCATGGAGATCGGCTATGTGGATAAGAAGCGCAAGATTGCCGGCGAGGATCGCATGCTCATTCCCGATGGCCTGCTGCAGTGCGACACGGGGGTATCGGGCAAGGAGGTCATCGACACCGTGACGCGTGTGGTCGAGGAAGTCGCCGAGGAGCACGGTGCCAACACGGCTGTAGCACTCGCCAAGGTTAAGGCTGCTGTTGCCGAGAAAGTTGAGGATGACGAGGAACTGCCCCCTTGGGATATCGTCGATGAGGTCTTTGAGGACGAGCCGGTTATCAAGGAGAGCGTGCGCGCGGCACTGACTGAGGAGAAGGTGCCTGAGCGTGTGCCCGTGGAGCGCAAGCAGGTCGAACGCGCGGCGGTGCGCAACCACAAGATCCGTACCGACACGGGCATCGAGATCAGCTTCCCGGCCGAGATGGGTTCGAACTCTGAGTACATCGAGTTTGTCAACGAGCCCAACGGCCTCATCTCCATCGAGCTCAAGAACATCGGGTCAATTGAGAATCGATAAACTGCGCTTGGACGCTGCAGAAAAACAAAGGCCGAAGCCCCAATGGAGCTTCGGCCTTTTTGCTTAGAACTGCATTTCCTTGCAGGTTGACACGCCTCTAGAGCCGGCGTAAGCCTTCCTCGAGACCGGTCTTGCTGTCGGTCTTCTCGTCGCGCATCTTGATGACGCGGGCGGGGACACCGGCCACGACGGCGCCGACGGGGACGTCCTCGACGCACACGGCACCGGCAGCCACGACGGCGCCCTTGCCCACGCGCACGCCCTCCAGGACCACGGCGTTGGCGCCAATCATGACATCATCCTCGATGATGACGGGCGTGGCGCTCGCGGGCTCCACGACGCCCGCCAACACGGTGCCGGCGCCGATGTGGCAGTTCTTGCCCACGGTTGCGCGGCCGCCCAGGACGGCGCCCATATCAATCATAGAGCCCTCGCCGATAACGGAGCCGATGTTGATGATGGCGCCCATCATGATGACGGCGCGGTTGCCGATCTCGACGCGGTCGCGGATAATCGCGCCCGGCTCGATGCGGGCGTTGATGCCCTTAAGGTCGAGCATGGGCACGGCGGAGTTGCGGCAATCGTTTTCAACGTCGTAGTAATCGATGGAATTGGCATTGGCGTCCAGGATGGCCTTCAGCTCATCCCAGTCACCAAAGACGGTCTTGCCACGACGACCGCCGTAGACGTGTGCATTGCCCCACTGGACCTTCATGCCCGGCTTCTCGCGCACGTACAGCTTGACGGGCGTCTTTTTGGGCGCGGTGGCGATGTAGTTGATAATCTCCTGTGCATCCATCTCGGCTGCGTTGCTCATATGCTGTCTCTCCTTTGAGGGGGTATGGTTGATAACTAGTTAGGCGAACATGACCTGGTCGAAGGTGTAGAAGCCGGGGTCGCGGGTGATGAGCTTTTGGGCTGCTGCCAAGGCGCCGTTGACGAAGATCTGACGGCTCGTGGCGCGGTGGGTGAGCGTGACCTCCTCGTCCTGGCCAAAGAAGCTCACCTCGTGCACGCCGGCGACGGTGCCGCCGCGCAGCGAGTGCATACCGATTTCCTTGGGATCGCGTGCTCCGCACATGCCCTCGCGGCCATAGACGGGGTGGTAGCCTGCCTCGGGCTCGGCTTCGACGACGGCGTCGAGCAGTAGCTTGGCAGTGCCGCTGGGGGCGTCGACCTTTTGGTTGTGGTGCGTCTCGACGATTTCGCAGTCAAAGCCGGGCAGCTCGCGTGTAGCCTGCGCTACCAGATGGCGCAGGGCTGCGATACCGATGGAGTAATTGCCCGAGTGCATAACGCGGGTGTTCTGGCCCAGCTCACGCAGGCGGTCCATCTGCTCGGGGGTGTAGCCTGTGGTGCCTGAGACCAACGCCGCGCCCATGCGCTCGACATAGGCGACGACGGCGTCGAAGGTCGCGACGTTCGAGAAGTCGATGATGACGTCGGCAGCCGGTGCGTTCTCGAGCTCGCTCAAATCGAAGCCAATCTGGGCCACGATATCAAAAACGGGCTGCCCGGCGGCGTCGACAATGCCTTCGGCGGTAGTGCGGATGAGCGAGCCCATGCGGCCCGTTCCCATAATGACGGTCTTAATCAAGTAGACCAGCTCCCTTCAGAGCATCGGTAAGTGCGGCTCGCGTGTCGTCTGCCATGGGGCACAGCGGCATACGGTAGTTTGCCTCGATCATGCCCATCTGGGCGAGCGCTTCCTTGACGGGGATGGGGTTGACCTCGCTAAAGAGGGCGTTGATGAGCGGCTGGCCGGCAATCTGGATATCGCGGGCGCGCGCTACGTCGCCGTCCAGATAAGCGCGGCACATGTCGTGTACAAGCTGCGGCTGCACGTCGGCCCACACGCTGATGGTGCCCGAAGCGCCCAGGCTCATGAGCGGCACTGTGAGTGCATCCTCGCCCGAGTACATGCGGAAATCGTCGGACAGCAGGTGGGCGATCTTGGCCGCGTAGGCGACGTTGCCCGAGGCCTCCTTGATGCCCATGATGTTGGGGTGCGCGGCTAGGCGCTCTACGTTGCGCTCGCTGATACCGCAGCCGCAGCGGCCGGGGATGTTGTACAGGATGCAGGGGATGTCAACGGCATCGGCGACGGTCTTAAAGTGCTGATAGATACCCTCTTCGTTGGACTTGTTGTAGTAGGGGGTAATGAGCAGCAGGCCGTCGGCTCCCAAGCCCTGGTAAGTAAGCGACTTGGTGAGCATGGTCTGCGTGGAGTTGGAGCCTGAGCCGGCGATGACGGGGACGCGTCCTGCAACATGCTTGACCACGGCGGCGACGACGGAGTTGTCCTCGTCATCGGTCATCGTGGCGCTCTCGCCGGTGGTGCCCAGGGTGAGAATGGCGTCGGTGCCATTTTGCAAGTGGAAATCGATAAGGCGCTCGAGCGCGTCAAAGTCGACACTGCCGTCCTTTTTAAACGGCGTAACCAGGGCGACGATTGAGCCCTCGAGATTGCGGATGTCCATGTTCTTCTCCTTCGCCTCCGCGATCTGGATGCGTTTGTTCCATTGAGCTGCGACTGCCAGGCGCTCGTCTTGGGCGCGACGGCGGGCGCTTTCGGCGCGCGACTTGGCCAGCAGCTCTCGGCCGCACGGCAGCACGTCGAGCGTGGAAAAGTAATCGCCCGGGCGCTCGGCGCGGCGGATGAGGTCGGCCGCGCCATCGGGGCGCAGCAGGACCTCGGCGGAGCGCAGACGTCCGTTGTAGTTGTAGCCCATGGAGTAGCCATGCGCACCGGTATCGTGGATTACAAGCAGGTCACCCATGTCGATATGCGGCAGCTCGCGGTCGATGGCGAACTTATCGTTGTTCTCGCACAGATTGCCCGTGATGTCATAGGTGTTCGTGACGGGCGCCGTGGCCTTGTCGGCGCCGCCCGGCTGACCCATCACCGTAATGTGGTGGTAGGCGCCATACATGGCAGGGCGAATCAAATCGACGGCGCTTGCATCGACACCGATATAGTCCTTGTAGATCTGCTTCTCGTGGATAGCCTTGGTGACCAGACAGCCGTAGGGGCCCATCATAAAGCGGCCCATCTCAGTGCAGATGGCCACATCGCCCATGCCGGCGGGAACCAGGATCTCGTCGTATGCCGCGTGTACTCCCTCGCCGATGGCGCGAATGTCGTTGGCCTGCTGCTCGGGCAGGTAGGGGATGCCGACGCCGCCGGACAGATTGATGAAGGCGACGTGTGCGCCGGTCTCGCGCTCCAGGCGTACGGCAAGCTCAAAGAGGATACGCGCGAGCTCGGGGTAGTAGTCGTTGGTGACGGTGTTGCTGGCAAGGAATGCGTGGATGCCAAAGTCCTCGGCGCCCTTGGCTTTGAGCATGCGGAAGGCCTCGAAGAGCTGCTCGGTGGTCATGCCATATTTGGAGTCGCCTGGGTTGTCCATGATGCCGTTGGAGAGCTGGAACAGGCCGCCTGGATTAAAGCGGCAGCCGACCGTTTTGGGGATGGGTCCCGCAACACGCTCAAAGAACTCGATGTGGCTGATGTCGTCAAAGTTGACGATGGCACCCAGCTTGTCGGCGAGCTCAAAGTCGGCAGCCGGCGTATCGTTGGACGAGAACATGATGTCGTGTCCCGTGATACCCAGCGAGCGGGCGATCATGAGCTCGGTATAGCTCGAGCAGTCGCAGCCGCAGCCGTATTCGTTGAGAATGGAGATGAGCGCCGGGTTGGGGTTGGCCTTGACGGCAAAGTATTCCTTAAAGCCCGGGTTCCATGCAAAGGCGTCGCGCACTTCTTGCATGTTGCGGCGGATGCCCGCCTCGTCGTATAGATGAAACGGCGTGGGGAACTGCTCGACGATATGCTCGAGTGTCTCCTTGTCCACAAACGGCTGCTTGGCCGCATATGCCTCGTTGGGGGTCAATACCATGTCCCGTAAACCTCGCTATCCAGACGGCGCCATCTGCGCATCGAATCCGCATAGCGTGGACCCAATGTCCGGATAGCGCTCCCGCATTGCTGCAGACAGTCCTGTGGGTGTTTCCCACAGGCCCACCAGGTTGTTCGTGCCCGAAAAACCCAGTTCGGCGGGTTTCGCCTCCCCACGGGGTCAAAGCCTGCCGGCTCGCCCGCGGCTCTTCGTGCCCGCGCCTCTATCAAGTGGTAAAGACCCTATCACGTTGCACTTTACCAAACAAGAGTATTCGTATATAACGTTTAAAAAATGCAGGGATATGCTGGAAACATGTGCGCCACAATCCTGTATCACAATAAGTTGCAACAGATGTGCCTCACGAAGGGATCCTCTATGACCGAGCTCCAAGAACTCCGTCGCTATCGCCGCGATCTCCATCGCATTCCGGAGCTCGATTTCGATCTTCCGCAAACCATTGCCTATATCGAGGGCGTGCTGGCACCGCTCGCTTGCGAGGTGACCCATCCGTGCCCCAGCTGCGTCTGTGCTTTCTTCGACGCCGGTGTTGATGCCGCGCATGCCACGGCGATTCGCGCCGATATGGATGCGCTGCCCATCGCGGAGGCGACGGGAGCGGCCTTTGCCTCAACCCATCCCGGCAAGATGCACGCTTGCGGACATGACGGACACATGGCCATGGCGCTTGCCGCCGCGACGTATGTTGACCGTACGATTCGCGAACAGCCGGGCGCCATTAGGCGCAACGTTCTCTTTGTGTTCCAGCCGGCCGAGGAAACGACCGGTGGTGCCAAGACGGTATGCGAGAGTGGTGTGTTCGAGCGCTATGGGGCCGACCGCATTTTTGGCTTTCATGTGTGGCCCGATCTGCCCGCCGGCACGTTGGCGAGCTGCCCCGGTCCGCTGCTGGCGCGCTCAAGCGAGACGCACATTCATATCCATGGAACGAGTATCCATATCGCCAAGACCTACGGCGTTCCAGTCGAGGAATCGCGCGATGCCGCGTTGGCGGCAGCGAAGTTTTTGGTTACCGAGCGCGAGCTGATGGATGAGCTGGGTGCCGATGAGCCCTGCATTGGCAAGTTCGGCCTGCTGCAGGCAGGCACCGTCTGCAATGCGGTGGCGGGGGAGGCCCATGTGGCCGGCAGCTTGCGTGTGTTTACGGACGGCATGTTCGACCGTGCACGCGAGGGTGTGCGCCGCGTGCTTGATGGGGCGTGCGCTGCAACGGGCTGCACGTACGATCTCGACTTTGCCGAGGGCTATCCGCCGGTCGACAACGACCCCGAGTTGTTTGCTCGAATCGCGCCTGCTCTGCCCGAGTTACGGCTCGTGGACGAGCCGCTGCTGATTGCCGAGGATTTCGCGTTCTATCAGCGCCATCTGCCGGGCGTGTTTTTCCTGCTGGGCACGGGTATGCCAGAGGACCAAGACAACCCGAGTGATTCGGATGGCTGCCCCGTCTATGCCACAAGCGCTCTGCATACCGATAGCATGCTCTTCGACGAGGAAATCCTGCTCAAAGGCCTCGATGTCTACAAACGATTGCTTGACTTGGAGTGATGATGAGGCGCCGACAGACTGCCGTGTATAGTCCTGGTGGGTGCGGGTGCGGCCTGCTGCTGCTTCCGGTTATTGCTGTGAGCATTGGCGTGATGTTTGCGCTTGCCGGGTTGGCAGCAGCGGCACTCGTGCTGTTGATTGTGGCTATTGGCGTGACGATTTGGCTCTGCCGCAATCGCGAGCAACGCCGTGCCGACGGTAAAACCAATGTCGGCTGGGTCGTCTTCCTGATCATTGCGTACCCGCTGAGTGTCAGCTACCTGGTGTTCTTTGCCCTGTTGATGATCAGTGCCTTTACCGGGAAATCCGTCACGGTGGGTTGATGCGCTGCCAGCAGACGGTCGCGCAAAGTGCGTTTGCTCGGCGTTTGGATAACTGCATTGGCCGTTTACCGCAACCTTAGCTCTCAGCTAATGAATTCAAGTTTAATCCTTCCTACGATGTGCTGTGTGCCGGCGCGGTAGCCGGATCGTAGGAAGGATGAATAATGGCAAAAGAGGGAAAGAAGCCGATCGGCAAGATTGTCCTAGGCGTCATCGTGGTGCTGGTTATCGTCGGTGCCGTGGGCTCTATGGGTGGCAATTCAACCGATTCGTCTGCGAGCGATTCGGCAAAACCTGCCGAGGCGACACAGCAGGCTGAGGAGCAAAAAGAACCGCAAGAACCGTATACCATTGCTGATGAGGCTGAAGACACCTCCAATCAGTTTGCCTATAAGATCACGGGCACGCTGACCAATAACACGGACAAGGAAAAGAGCTACATTCAGATTGAGTATGTTCTGTATGATGCCGATGGCAACCAGGTTGGAACGGCTCTTGCAAACACCAATCATCTGAAGGCGGGCGGCTCCTGGAAGTTCGAGGCGCTGGGTACAGTGTCTCCCGACCAGGTTGCTAGCTGGGAGCGTTCGGACGTAAGTGGTTTCTAGCATGTTGCATGCACTGGGGGAGGTGAAGCCGTATGCCCGATAAAAAGCTGACTGACGAGTTACTCAATGAGCTTCTCGACGCGCCAAACATCGATGGCTATATCAAGGAGCACGACTTTGCCACCCCGTCGCTTTCGGACTACCTGAAGCAGCTGCTGCAGGAAAAGGGCTTGGAGCGCTCGCGCGTGGTTCGTATGGCCGATCTCAATGAGACCTTTGGCTATCAGATCTTTACCGGTGCGCGTCATCCGAGTCGCAATAAGGTGCTGCAGATTGCCTTCGCCATGGCGCTAACGCTCAAGGAGACCAACCGCGCCTTGACGGCGGCGGGTGCCAACATCCTCAATTGTAAGGACCGTCGCGATGCGATCATCATCTTCTGTATCGATCGCGGGTGCAGCCTCCAAAAGGTCAACGAGGAGCTGTATCGCTTTGACGAGGAGACGGTGAGTTAGCGGCTGATATCTGAGCCGGCGGAGCTGCCGAACAACGATGCAAACGAACGGGGCGCGGATGCCGTGGGGTGTCTGCGCCCTGCGCTATGATGGAGGCTATGGATACTCAGACCCCAACATATTCCGATGACGAGCTGACTGCAGCGCTTGCCGAGCACCTGGCGTCGCTCGATCGCGACGACAGCTATCGCGTGGAGCGTGTACTTAAGCGCTCGTCCGTTGAAACAACCGAGCTCGTGTACTTTGAAGGAACCGGCGGTGGTTCGCTCGGCCCCTTTGTCCGTAAACGCATCGATGCTTCGGCTCAAATCGGCGGGGCATACGAGCGTCTGTTTGCCGCCCAGCGGGCAGGCAGGCGTTTTGAGCACCTGCCCAGAATCGTCGATTGTCGTCGTGTGGGCGACGAGCTCAACGTGGTTATGGAATACATCGAAGGGGAGACACTCGGGGCGCTGGTGGACCGTCTGGGAGCCACCCCCGATTATGCGCACGAATTGTATCCTGCCCTATGCGATGCCGTGGGCGAGCTCCACGCCGGTTTTGCAATGGCGGGGGAGACGTCGGCGCCGGTGATCCATCGTGACCTCAAGCCGTCGAATATCATCGTGACGGGTGCCAACTATACGCCTGATGACGGCCTGACATTTTCATCGCTGGTGATTATCGACTTGGGGATCGCCCGCGTATGGCGCGATGGCGCCGATACCGACACCGTCAAGTTTGGCACGCGACCCTATGCGCCGCCCGAGCAGTATGGGTTTGGGCAGACGAGTGTGCGCAGCGACGTCTACGCACTTGGCGCCCTGTTGTTCTTCTGCTTGACGGGAGTCGACCCTAAACCAGGGCTCGACATGCGCGAGCAATGCGAGGCGCGTGGCATTCCCACTCCACTTGCCGATGCCGTCTGCATGTCGATGGCGCTCGACCCGGCCAAGCGTTTTGCGAGTGCGGAGGCGTTGGGACGGGCGACGCACGCAGCATACGACCTGAGTCGTCCCGTGCGGCCTCCTGCGCCTGCGCCTGTCCGTACTCCGGCCTCGGAGACGGTGCTGACGCCCCAAGGGCTCCAGAACCCTGCAGGGCTTCCTAGGCCTGCCGCCTCCGCTGCATGCGGTCTGCTCTCTCGCGTTCCGGAGTCTCTGGGGCGCATTTGGAATACGCTCGTCTGCTTCTCGCTGCTTGTGTTCTTTGTCGGAAGTCACTTTGCCGTCTTTCACCCCACCGGAGCAAACCAAAGCTACCCGACGTGGCTTCTCATAATCGAGTATTTTTTCTTTGTCGATGGCCTTATGGTGCTTATGCATTTTGCGCTGTTCGATAAGCGCCGTCTTCGTCGGCGATTCGCACTGCTCGACAGCTATCGCGGCAAGAAACTCGCGAAACTCTGGCTCAAGGCATTGGGTGTGCTGCTCCTATGCATGATCGTCATAGTCGCGGTTGCCAATGCGACCGGCGTCGTCGATACCTCCGCTACCTAAAAGAAAAGGGCCCCGTTGGGGCCCTTTGCAGTTGCACTTAGATGCGGTTCATCTGAGCGGCGACTTTGTTGTACCAGTCCTGCCACGTGGGCGGGCAGTACTTTTTGGCCGCTGCCGGGGTAAGGGTGGAGCCATAGTTGGCGCCCAGATAGGCAACGTGAGCGGAGATGCCCTCGCTCCAGCTGCCAAAGCTGCGCCAACCGCCGCCACGTGCACTCCAGCCCCAGGCGTTGTAGGAATTGGCGCAATAAGCACCCTTGGTGCTCTCGATGCAGGCGATAGCGGGGGACCAACGGGGGTCGACACCGGTATTCCAAGCGGCGACGGCAAAGTTGTAGCCCTGGCCTGCCATGGGGGAGCCGGCGAGATAATTGTCGATGCGGCTCGTCCACTCATTAATGAACGAATCGTAATCGGAGCTACCGGTATTGGCGTTGTTCACCGTGGTGTCGATGGTGGTGTTGGTGTTGGTGGCCTGGCTGCTGGAATTGCTGCCGCTTACGCCCTCGCCCGAGAGCTTCTCGGCGGCAGCGGCCTTATCGGCCTCAAGCTTGGCAAGCTCAGCGGCATTTTCCTGCTCGGCTTTTGCCTGTGCCTCGCTGCGGAGCTGCTGGGCCTGCGTCAGCGCATCCTCGGCGTTTTTCTGCTCTGCCTCAAGCTGTGACTTGGCCTGCTGGAGCTCGGCCTTGTTCTGCTCGAGTTCGGTTTGCATGTTATTGAGCTCTTCGATCTCGTCGACGCTCGAGCTCGTGATCTGGTTGGTGTATTTGCAGGTCGTGATGAACTCACCCAGGCTCTGCGCGTTGACCAGGAAGCTCACGATGGGATTGGTGCCCTTCTGATACTTGTACAGATCGCGCATGGCGGAGCTTGCCTTGGCCTGCTGCTCGGGAAGCTTGGCCTCGATTTCCTCGATGCTTGCCTCATTGGAGTCAATCTGCTTTTGCAGGTCATCGAGTTTGGTGCGGGCGTCGTTGTAGGCGCTCGTGGCGGCTTCGATCTTCTGCTGGGCTGCGGAAAGCTGGTCCTGCGTTGCCTGCGAGGCGGCATACGCCGCAACGGGGGAGAGCATCGGCGTGGCCGTCAGCGCAACGGCGAGCGCGGCGCTCGTGATGATACGAGCCGGCTTCGACGCAATGAGCGCTGCGGTGCGATGATTCGAATGCTGCATCCAGTCCCTCTGCAATCAATCGTAGGTTATGGTTCGAACGGTATTCTACTACTGCTTTCGACCTCAACTTGAACCTTAAAGGTCCCAAAGGGTCAAGTTGAACTTGAGGCTTTGGCTTTGACCTGCAGTTATGATGAATTGTTGAGAAACCATAGAGTTCAACTTTAACGTTACAGAGCCCTGTTTGAGAGGAGTTTTGGGCTGTAAAAGCCATCTCAACGTGGGGTTTTATAACTACAGCGTGCCCCTCTGGCGAGCCTGCTCAATCTCTTCGAGGGCCTCGGCGGGGGTGAACGAACAGGTGCCGTCGCCGAGTTTGATTACCTGGATATCGTCGCCGGCGTAGACCTCTCCGCCCTTTAGTACCACGCCGAAAACGCCCTCGTGGGGAAAGATGCAGTCGCCGGCGAGATAGTAGATGGCACAGCGTGTGTGGCAGACCTTGCCGATTTGGCTGATTTCGACAAGCACCTCGCTGCCAAGCTTGAGCTGTGTGCCCAAGGGGAGCGAGAGCAGGTTGATGCCCCGGGTTGTGAAGTTCTCTCCAAAGTCACCCTTGCGCACATCGAGTCCGCGGGCCTGCGCCGTCTGGATGGACTCTGCGGCCAAAAAGGAAACCTGACGGTGCCAATGCCCGGCGTGTGCGTCGGAGGCGAGGCCAAATTGCTCTATAACGGTGTCGTGTCCATCGGCGACGGGCGACTTGCGCGTGCCCTTGCGTGCCGACGTGTTGATCGAGACGATGCGGGCGGGTCCGTTGTAGGCGTCGTTTGCCGTGCACAGGGGAGCGGTCGCTTTCGCACGTTCCGCCAGCTCGCGCCTCGCGGCATTGAGGATGGGATTATCGGTCGGATGGTCTTGGGGCACGTGTGCGCCTTTCGCTCGAGGATGTCAATACGCTGAATCCTACAACAACGGTAGGTTCATTGCCCATTGTCATACAACGGTGGGCGCCGTCTTCGTGCTGGCCTTCGTGCTGGACGATTACGTCGATTGCCATAGATACGGTGGAGCTTTGGGCGCCGGCGGCTTGGCACGCTAGAATAAATCAGTTGCGCAAAGACCGCCCGTTGTGTGGGCAGTTCATGATAGGAAGTTTCCATGGCATTGCAATTTACAGAGCGCGAGTTCATTCCCGTGCTGCTCGGTGGCGACATCAACGCCTATTCGGTGGCGCGCGCCTTCTACGAGGAGTACCAGGTCAAGAGTCTGGTCTTTGGCAAGTATCAGACGGGTCCCGCGTACCGCAGCCAGATTATCGACTACACGCCCAACGTGGATATCGACACCATGCCCGTGATGCTCAAAACCGTCAACGGCATTGCCCAAGCGCATGCCGACAAGACGATTGTCCTTGTGGGCTGTGGCGATAACTATGTCGCTCTCGTGGCTCAAGCCAAGGATGCTCATGAGCTGGCGGATAACATCGTCGCTCCCTACGCGCCCTACAGCATGCTCGAGCAGTGCCAGAAGAAGGAGATCTTCTACGAGCTGTGCGAGAAGCATGGCGTGCCCTATCCGCACACGTTTACCTTTACCAAGACGATGCTCAATGCCCAGGGTGAGGCGCCTGCCGAAGTGCTCGACCAGATCGATTTTCCTTACCCGATGATTCTGAAGCCTTCTGACGGCATCATGTGGTGGCAGCACGAGTTCGAGGGCCAGAAGAAGGCCTATGAGATTGCCGACCGCGCCGAGCTGGAACAGGTCATTCGCGATTCGTATGCCAGCGGCTACACCGACGACCTGATCTTGCAGGATCGCGTGCCCGGCAACGACGAGTACATGCGCGTGCTCACCAGTTATTCCGACCGCAACGGCAAGGTGCGCATGATGTGCCTGGGTCACGTGCTGCTCGAGGAACATCAGCCCCACGGTGTCGGCAACCATGCCTGTATCATTACCGAGCCCAACGACGAGCTCATGGGCGGCGTGCGCAAGTTGCTCGAGGACCTTCACTTTGTGGGCTATTCCAACTTTGACGTTAAGTACGACGAGCGCGACGGCTCGTTTAAGTTCTTCGATTTCAACACGCGCCAGGGCCGCAGTAACTACTACGTCACTAACAGTGGCTTTAACGTTGCCAAGTATGTGGTGGACGAGTATGTGTTCAACCGTCCATTTGAGCCGGAGTTTGTGACGGCTCAGGACGAGGCCCTGTGGATGGTCGTCCCCATGGGCGTCGTCGACAAGTACGTCAAGGATCCCGAGCTGCGCGCTAAGGTGCATCGCCTGGACAAGGAAGGCAAGGGCGCCGACCCTTCGTTTATGAAGGGCGACTTTGTCTTTAACCGCTGGCTGCGCATGTGGCACACCAAGCTGCGCCACTTTAAGCTGTTCAAGACGTATTACAAGTAGATGAGCGCGGCGCCCGTCCGGTTTGCATCGGGCGGGCGCGGGTATGATACGCGCAATTGCGCAAGCGTCACCAAGGAGGCGGCGATGGAAAAGCTGGGAGTTATCGGCGGCATGGGCGCCGAGGCCACGTCGTATTACTACGACCAGGTGGTGCGTCATACGGCTGCTGCCTGCGATCAGGAACATATCGACATGGTGGTGCTCTCCAAGTCGACCATGCCCGACCGCACGCTGGCCATTAAGACCGGCGAGCATGCCAAGCTGCTGGCGACCATGAAAGAGTGTGCCCAGGCACTCGAGTCGCTGGGCTGTGCGCACATTGCTATTCCCTGCAACACGTCACACTACTTCTACGACCAGATCCAGTCGTTTACGAAGGTGCCGATTATCCACATGCCGCGTGAGTCGGTGCGCTATGCTCTGGCCGGTGCGGTGATGGGGGAGTGCGAGTTCGACCCCAACCTGAGTATGCCGGCCGAGCCGGTGCACAAGATTGGCATCATGGGCACCGACGGAACCGTGGGCGCGGGCGTCTACGGCCGCGAATGTAAGGCTGCGGGTGTTGAGGTTGTCTATCCCAGCGAGAAACGTCAGAACGATGTGATGTCGCTTATCTACGATGATGTGAAGGCCGGACGTGAGCCCGATATGGATAAGTTCGACCGCGTGATGTGGGAGTTCGCCCGTAGCGGCTGCGACCGCGTCATTCTGGCCTGCACCGAGCTCTCGGTGCTGCAAAAGTACCGAGAGATGCCCGAGATCACCCTCGACGCCATGGATGTCCTGGTGCGCGAATCCATCATCCGCAGCGGCGCCCCCTACCGCCTCTAGCTTCCGACCCGCCAAAAAGGGACAGGTTAATTTTGGTAGGTTTTATCTGGTGAAACAGTAAAGGCCTCGGCTCGTTTGGTGCGAGCCGAGGCCTTTTGCGTTGGGCGGTTGCTGTCGGTGGTGAACTAGAACAGGAAGCCGATGGCGATGAGGGCGATGCTGACGATGAGCACGGCGATGTCCAGACCCTTGATGGGGTAGCGCTTGTACGAGCTGGCGCGCGTACGCAGATAGAAGCCGCGCTGTTCTGCCGCCAAGGCTGTGGCATCGGTCTTGCCCACGCTCGAGATGAGCAGTGGCACGCACAGTGGCAGCATGAGCTTAAGCTTCTTGATGGGGTTCTTGGTGTCGTACTCGACGCCGCGTGCGGTCTGCGCCTCCATGATGGCGTTCATCTCCTGACCAAACACCGGCACAAAGCGCAGCGCCGTGGTAAAGGTGAAGGCATAGCGATACGGTACGTGCAGCACCTCGACGCAGGCGTTGGCAAGGTCGTTGAGCTTGGTCACCATGAGCATGAGGATGAGTGGTAACGCCACACCCAGTAGGCGCAGACAGGCCTTCGATCCTGTGATGAGGCCCGTGTCGGTGATAAAGCCCCACACCACGTTGCCATCGCGCATAAAGGCCAGCTGGAGCACCAGCATGATAAGCGCGAGCGGGATCAGCAACTTGAGCAGCGAGAACAGACGGTCGACGACGCCGGCATAGGCGCCCAGCGCAAGGGTGAGTGCCAAAAAGCCCAGCAGCGCCACGTAGGTGTCGGACAAGAAGATGCCGACGATGATGGCGGCGGCGAGGCCCAGTTTGACGACGGGGTTCAGGCGATGCAGTAGCGTATCGCCCGGCATGTAGTCGATGACGTTAACCACGGTGGACCATCTCCTTGGTAATTCGAACGACATCGGTGACCTCGCTCACCTGCGCAAAAGCGGGCGAGACGGAAGATGCCAGACGGCGCGAGAGTTCAATAACCTGGGGAGGCTCCACGTAGGCACGCCGCATGAGATCGATGTTCGAGAATAGCTCGTGCGTGCGGCCGCGGTCGAGGATGCGACCGTCGGCCATCACCACGATGCGCTCGGCAAAATCCGAGACGACTTCCATATCGTGGCAGACCATGATAACGGCGCAACCACGCTCGGCCATGGTGCGCACCGTTTCCATGACGGTCATGCACTCGCGGTAATCAAGGCCGCTCGTGGGCTCGTCGAGCACGACGATCTTGGGCTCTACGACCACGACAGAGGCGAGTGCCACCATCTGGCGCTGACCGCGCGAAAGCGAGAAAGGCGCCTCATCGGCAGGCAGGCCAAAGCGGTCGATGACGAGCTGGGCGCGACGCAGTGCCTCGGCACGGTCGATGCCGGCAAGCTCCAGGCCAAAAGCCACCTCGTCGAGTACGGTGTCCTTGCAGATCTGGCGGTCGGGGTTTTGGAAGAGGGTTGCGACTTCGCGGGCGATGCGGCTCGTGGGAACGGCTGCGGTATCCAGTCCCGTGACGCGCACGCTGCCCGAGGCGGGCTTAAGCAGGCCTGTGAGCAGCTTGGTGAGCGTGGTCTTGCCGGCACCGTTCTGGCCGACGATGCCCACGAGCTCGCCGGGATAGAGGGTCAGGTTGAGGTCGTGGACGGCGGCGCCGCCATTGGGATAGGCAAACTCGACATGGTCGAAGGTGAGTACGGGTTCGGCGTCCTTGGCATGCGGACGCAGCGACGGTGCATGCGGGGAACCGGTGGGCGTCTGGGCTTCGATGGCCGCGTGTGCGGGGTCGACGATGCCCGAAATCAGGCGCTCGGCCTCATCGACATCCAAGCAAGGGGTACCGCTTACCAGGCCATCGGCCTCGAGGCTATTGAAGATGCGCGTGACGCGAGGGCAGTCGACGCCGATGGCACGGAGCTCGTCGGTATGCGCGAAGACCTCGTGTGGCTCGCCCTGCAGCGCGATTTCGCCATGGTTGAGCACGAGCACGCGGTTGCAGTACTCCGAAAGCAGGGCGACCTTTTGCTCAACGACGACGATGGTGATGCCGAGTGCACGGTTGGCCTCACGCAGGGTCTCGAAAACCAGCGTGGAGCTGGCGGGGTCGAGTGCCGCGGTGGGCTCGTCGAGAACCAAGACGCGCGGACGCATGGCGAGAATGGCGGCGATGGCCACTTTTTGCTTCTGTCCGCCCGAGAGGGTGGCGATCTCGCGGTCGCGCAGGTCGCTGATGCCGACGGTCTCGAGCGTTTCGCTCACGCGCTGCTCGATCTGGTCGTGGGGAACGCCAAAGTTCTCGAGGCCAAAGAGCATCTCGTCCTCGACGACCGAAGCGACCATCTGCGTGTCGATATCCTGCAGCACACTGCCGACGATTTGCGACACGTCGGTGAGCGAGACCTCGCAGGTGTCGTGGCCGTCAACCATGACGGACCCAAAGAACGTGCCGGTGTAGTGGTGGGGCACGGCACCCGACAGGCAGGCGGTAAGCGTGGACTTGCCGGCACCCGAGGGCCCGATGATGCCGATGAAATCTCCCTTGTTCACGCTGAGCGAGATGTGGCTGAGCGCCTGCTCGGTCTGCGTGCCATAGGAGAACGAGACATCGTCGACGTTGATGATCGTTTCCATGGATACCTTTCATAGTCATTGGGGACAGTCTTAAATGACCAGTTGTTTAAGACCGTCCCAAAAAAGCTCGTTGTTTGGGACGGTCTTTGGTGGTGAAGCACGGAGACGGCTTTACGAGGGGCCCCAGGTTGGCGCGAAAGAGGAACGAAGCGTACTTGGGTACGCGAGCGACGAATGAACGCCAAGATGGGGTGGCTCGTAAAGCCGAACGGGTTAGTTGAGCCTAAGGGCCTTCTGGATGGGCAAGTAGAGGGCGCCGACCAGAATGGCGTTAAAGACGGCGGTCATGGCGACGACGGGCAGCATAGCGGCGGCGAGCTCGCCGACCACGCCGAGCATGGCCATCTTGATGACCATGAAGATGACGCCGGAGACAAAGGTGGTCAGGAAGGTTGCGACAATGGCGATCGCGGGCTTGACCTGACCGTTCTTGCCGGCGGCATTGACGATGCCGGCCATGAGCATGGCGGCGATGCCCTCGGCGGCAAAATCAACGAACGGCGAAGTGGTGGTGATCTGGATCACGGCAGCCGAGATGAGGCCAATGACGAGCGCCTGGCCGATGTTGGGGCGAACGACCAGGATGGTGAGGCAGAAGGCCGAGATGATGAACTCGGGGCTGATCATGCCGCCCGAGATGCCTGAGATGGCCTTGCCGACGGTGAAGTTGAGGATGAAGCCGGCGGCGAGCAGGATGGCAAGCAGGACGAGGGCGCGGACATCGAGTTTGCCACGGTCGGCGGTCTGGACGGTGCGGGGCTGGGTGGCGGTGGTGTTCTGAGACATGGTGAAAATCCTTTCGGAATGGGAGTGCAAGAGAAAAGCGGAGGCGCGTGATGCGAATGCGATCGGGCTCGAGATAGAAAAAGGCCCCCGGTCGAAACCGGAGGCCTTCCAATCACCTAGAGCGCAAAAACAGGCGTGAGGGACTCACCGTCGACCGATCGTATTCGCATCACGCCACCACCAGTTGTTGAGAGACTTCATCGCGTTCTTCATGTCGGTGGCTCCTTTCGTGATGCCATGGTACGGTCGCACCTAGTTGCTGTTGCGCTGCACTATAGCACAGCAAAGTGTGTCCGGGGAAATCTTTTTTGAAAAGATTTCAGGCGGGTGTCCCGTCGGTCAAAAGGCGGGTTAAGCGGGCGAGCCTGCCATTGCTGCCTTGCCCGCTCAGCTAGGACGTTACTCCTTATTGCGACGGTAGAGGAAGTAACCGCCCGCGGAGATGACGGCAACGCCAGCGATGGCGAATGCAGCCACCACGCGGCCATCAAAACGATCACCGGTGGTGGGCAGGCCGCCCTTGGTGTTCGCCTTGTTGGTGGTTACCGTGGTCGTGGTGTCCGACTTGCCAGGCTTCTCGGGCTTGGTGGTGGGCTGCTCGGGCTTAGCGGGCTGCTCGGGGGTACCGGGCTGCTCAGGAGTACCAGGCTGCTCGGGAGTGCCAGGCTGATCCGGGGTTACCGGGTCGGTGGCAAGAGCGTCCTTGGCGTAGGTGATGGACACCTTGAGGCCGTTGGTCTCGGTGTTCAGGTCGCTCGGGGTGAAGGGCTGGTCGAAGTTCTCAGCCTTCAGATAGGCGCGCATCTCCTGGAGCAAGGCCTTGCACTTGACGTAGGTGTTCTCGGTGGCAGCATTGCCGGCCTTGTTTGCCAGGGCGGTACGGGCCTCGGTGCCCTCGGTGGCCTGCATGACCTCGTCGACTTCCAAGTTCTGCTCGACGAGCTCGTTCTGGAGGGCGTCGAGGTAGGTGCGGACGTTGACGCCGAGCAGCTCGGGATGCTCGAAGCAGAGGGAGCTGATGTCCATGAGGACGTAATTGATGGAGTTCTCGGGTTCTTCGTTGTTTACGATGTCCGTCTCTTTGCAGTGATCGTAGGAGACGGTCTGGTCGCTGAAATACGGGCTAACCTCGGTGAGCAGTGCGGAGTAGAAGGGGATGGCGACGGAGTACGCGGCGCGGGAGAGCATTTCCCATTGGATGGTTGCGATCTCGGGATCGAGGCCATCGCGAATCTGGAAGAGGTTGATCTCGCTGTTGCTTTCGGTACCGATGGCGTAGGCGCCGTCGGTGTTGGCGTTGAGGCCCGGGGCCTTCTCGCCGCGGTTGCCAAACGCGCGGATCATCTCAAAGGTGTTCCAGTTGGATTTGCCAGGCTGGAAGAACAGGGGCTGTGCCTCGAAGGGCAGAGCGCCGGTCGTGGCGCGGGCGTTTTCGCGCGTGTCCTTTACGATCTTATAGTCGGTGCCCTCGGTGAGCGGCGCATCGAAGTAAGCGCGACCCTGGACATAACGTGTCCAAGAGTGCATGGCATTTTCGCTAATTTCCTCGCCGTAGGTCTGGGCAACGTCGAACTGGCCATCATCGAAGTACTTGGCGAAGCCCTTCTCCTTGGGCATAGATTCGATGCCCTCGGAGTGGAGGCAGTTCTCGGTGTCGTTGAGGTCAACCTTGTAGTTGAGGTTGCCGATGTTGGGGTTATGCGAGGCGATGTCATCGGTGAGCTTCATGGCGATCCACTGATGGCCGGAAAGTGCGGCGAACAGCCAGGTCTCATTGTTGTCGGAGATGATAATCTGGTCGTTGCCGCAGGCGCCCTGGTCGTCGATGATCTTGCCGAGGAGCTCGACACCCTCACGTGCCGTGGCGCTTTCGCCCAAGATTACGCTGCCGTAGCTATATTCGCCAATGCCAGTATCGGTCAGGGGGTCCGCAGCCTTGGCAGCTGCATTCATGTAGGTGGTCAGCGTGGCGGAGCAGGAGACACCCTTCTCGTTGATGCCAGCCTCGGAGTAGGCATCCCAGCGCTCGTCCCACTGACTGGGGTGGTCACGCACATAGGTGTAGCGATACGAGGTCTTGGTCGAGGTATACACGAATGCAGACTCATCCGAGCTGTAGGTGTGACCAGGGCCAAACGAAGGCTCGATGCCAAAGTGCTTGAGGTAACGCTTGCGGTAGTCCTCAGCACGGCCGTAGTACGTATTACCGTCGGCCGTCAGCTTGTTGCCCATATAGACCTGCGTGCAGGCGAGCGCAGAGGTCGGCATGGACATGATGGTTGCAGCTCCAAAGGCGAGGCCTATGCCTAGCTTCTTGAGCGCGTTGACGGGGTGAGTTTTCCTCATTTTCCCTCCCAGCGTGCGAAAGCCCTCTGTCGCCAGAGGGCTTCAGCCAATAAAGGCACCTCATTAGCGTAACGAACTAGAAACAATATTCATCTATGAAAGAAACTTACTCGATAAGCGTGATGAAATATGCGATGAGCGGTTAATTATACTCAGTTTGTAGTTTTATTTTAATAAAGACGCTCTGCAATTACTGTAGCCGAATAAAGTAGCTGGGAATGCCCGAAATGAGAATCCCCTGCTGTTTGGCAAATGCATAAACGGCAGGGGAGACGATAATTGGATGAATATCATGCCAATATGGAATTACTTCTTCCGGCGGTGGATCACGTTGATCGCATAGCCGACGAGCATGGCCAAAACGATGATGATAAAGCCGAGCAGGGGATTGTCGTTCATAGGGTCCTCCTATTTTCCGAGCGGGGAGAATTCGTCGACGATGAGGTCGAGGCATTGCGGAAGCGCGCGGGCTCCAAAGACGCCCGAATTGCTGGAGATAATCTCGCCATCGAACTGCATGCCCAGCGATGGGGTGCAGGTGATCTTGGCTTCCTTGGTTTGGATGATCTTGAACTGCGGGCGGCCGAGTACCTTGCCGGCGGGGTCGAGTGCGGCGGTGATCACAGTCGGTAGAAGCTGCACAGTTTTTACGGGTTCGATGACCGCAATGTCGACCATGCCATCGTTCATGCGGCAGTCGGGGAACAGGTTGATGTCGTTTTGGATGACCGAGGTGTTGCCGGCCATGCAGCAGATGCCGTCGAGCTCCTCGACAATGCCGTCGTGCTCAATAGTAAAGTGCGCCACCGTGGGGTTGGGCGTGGCGAGCGCGGAGAGGAAGTAGGCGATCTCGCCGATGTCGTTTTTGGTGGGGGCGGCCTTCATCATGATCTCGGCGTCGAAGCCCGAGCCGGCGATGATGATGAAGCCGTGGCGCTTCTCGTTGCCGTTCTCGTCGAGCCAAAAGAGCTCGCCCATGTCCACTTTGACCGTGCGACCGGCGCGGCAAGCCTTGGCAAGCGCCGCTGCCTCGGGGGCATTACCGATGTTGTTAAAGAACAGGCAGGCTGTGCCAGAGGGGAAAACGAGCGTGGGGACACCGCACCCGCGCATCTGGTCGAGCACGTTGGAGACGGTGCCGTCGCCGCCCGAAACGACCACGCGATCGAATTCGCGCACGTCCGCCACGGCATCCTCGGGTTCCATACCATCGCCGATAAAACGCATCACGACCTCGTCGCCGCCCTGCGCGAGGGCGTGCGTGAATGCGTAGATTTCATCTGAGCTGGGGCCCGATGCCGGGTTGTGGATGATAAGGCAGCGCATACTTACGTTCCCGTTCTGTGACTAACCGAGTATAGTTGTAAGGCAATGCCGATATCCTACCCGTGTTTTTCGGGCCTAACCTTATTCGATGGGTTGATATGTACATTTCCACACATCAGGCTCTACTCGACTTTTGCCAGCGCGCCCGTGAGTTCGACGCGATTGCCGTCGATACCGAGTTTTTGCGCGAGCGCACGTTCCATCCGCGTCTGTGTTTGGTTCAGATTGCCACCCCTGCCGAGAGCGTAGCGGTCGATCCCCTGGTAATCGACGACCTATCGCCGCTGGCCGAGCTTATGGCCGACGAGAGCGTGACCAAGGTCTTCCACGCCTGCTCGCAGGATATGGAGGTCATGCTCCATACCGTAGGCGTGCTGCCGCGTCCGATTTTTGACACGCAGGTGGCCGCCGCCTTTTTGGGCGAGCGTCAGCAGATTTCCTACGGCGCGCTCGTGCAGACGTTTTGCGGCGTCTCATTGCCCAAGACCGAGTCACTGACCGACTGGTCGCGTCGCCCGCTGACCGATAAGCAGATTGAGTACGCGATCGATGACGTCAAGTATCTGATCGTGGCCTATACCGAGATGATGAGCCGCCTGCGCGAGCTGGGCCGCGTGGACTGGGTGCTCGACGAGCTGCGCCCGCTGGCTGACGAGTCGCACTATCGCGCCGATCGCCACGAGGCGTTCCGCAAGGTCAAACGCATCAACTCGTGCAGTCGTCACCAGCTGGGTATCGCGCGCGAGCTCGCCGCCTGGCGCGAGGACCGCGCCGAGCGCCGCAACATCCCGCGCAAATGGGTCATGTCCGACGACACGCTGCTTGCGCTCGTTAAACGCAATCCCGTGCGCGTTGAGGAGTTCCGCAGCATTCGCGGTACCGATCAGTTGGGGGAGCGCGACGTGGACGGTGCGCTCATGGCCATCAAGCGCGGCGCAAGCTGCCCGCACGATCGCCTGCCGCTCATGGTGCGCGGGCATCGCCAGATCTCTCCGGAGTTGGAGAGCGTGACGGATCTCATGTACGCGCTCATCCGCCTGGTTGCCGAACGCTCGGGAGTGGCGACCTCGGTCATTGCCTCGCGCGATGACCTGGCCGACTACATTGAGCATCCCGAGCAGAGCCCCTTGCGCGAAGGCTGGCGCTTTGAGCTTGTGGGCTCGCGCCTGGACGATCTGCTCTCGGGCAACATGGGGTTGACGGTCAAAGATGGCAAAATTGAATTGCTGTAAGGAAGCCTAGCCGCTTGAGTGGGTAGAATGCCTCCAACGTGTAACTCGATTCGGAGGAATTCGCATGCCTTATTACTATGGATACGGCTTTGGCATCGACCCGCTGTACCTGCTGGTTGTTCTTGTCTGCACGGTGATTGGTCTTGCCGCACAGAACTATATCAACTCGACGTACAAAACCTGGTCCAAGGTTCGCTCGGACGGCGACACGGGCGCCACGGTCGCTCGCCGCATGCTCGACGCCAACGGCTGCAACGCCGTGGGTATCAAGGGTGTCGCCGGCGAGCTCACCGACCATTACAACCCGCAGGACAATAACCTGTATCTCTCGGATGCCAACCGTTCGGGCGGGTCGGTCGCAAGCGTTGCCGTCGCCTGCCACGAGGCGGGCCATGCCGCCCAGCGTCAAAGCGGTTACGCCATGATGAAGGTTCGCACCGCCCTCGTGCCGGTCGTCAACTTTACCCAGAACACCTGGACCATCGTGTTGCTCTTGGGCCTGTTTATGAACATCGCGGGACTCACGACCCTCGCACTGATCTTCTTCTCGTTTAGCGTGCTGTTCCAACTGGTTACGCTGCCGGTTGAGATTGATGCCAGCCGGCGTGCCGTGGCGTATATTGAGCAGTCGGGTATGAGCTCCAAGCAGGTCAACGGTGCCAAGAAGGTGCTGACGGCCGCCGCGCTTACCTATGTGGCTGCGGCGCTCACCTCGATTATTCAGCTGCTCTATCTTATGGCTCGCTACAACAGAAACTCCAACCGATAACAAATGGGACAGGCAGGCGCCGCGGGGATTCGTGTCCCCGCGGCGCTGTACTATGTGTTGGACTTGAATTTGCGCAGGGCCGGAGCCCATGTGCACGATGACGAAAGGAGGCTGCGTGGCGGGCTGGAATCTAACCGGCAATGCCGTTTCCGCCGAGTTCGACGGTTCGGACGATCAGGAGCGCAAGGAGCTCAGCGTGAGCCAGGCGGTGGAGATCGCCGCCGGCGCGCTCGATGCCATTCCGCAGCTGAGCGTTTTGGGCGAGGTCACGGGTTTTCGTGGTCCCAACGCCCGAAGCGGCCACTGCTACTTTCAGATCAAGGACGACTCGGCGGCCGTCGACTGCATCATCTGGAAGGGCGCCTATCTCAAGCGCACGTTCGATCTGCGCGACGGCATGCAGGTGAGCTTTAAGGGCAGCTTCAATCTCTATAAGGCCACGGGCCGCATGAGCTTTGTCGCTCGCTCGTTTTCGCTGGCGGGGGAGGGTCTGCTGCGTCAACAAGTGGCGCAACTGGCCGAAAAGCTACGCCGCGAGGGCCTGATGGACGAAGCGCGTAAGCGCCGCATCCCGGTGTTTTGCTCCCGCGTGGCGGTCGTTACCTCGCTTTCGGGTGCCGTAATCGACGACGTCAAGCGCACATTGCGTCGTCGCAACCCGCTCGTCGAGCTCGTCTGCGTGGGCGCTAAGGTTCAAGGCGAGGGTGCGCCGGCCGAGCTTATTGAGGGCCTGCGCCGTGCCGCCGCCATCACGCCAGCGCCCGACTGCATCTTGCTGGTGCGCGGCGGCGGCTCCTTCGAGGACCTCATGACCTTCAACGACGAGGAGCTTGCCCGTGCGGTGGCGGCTTGTCCTGTGCCCGTGGTGACCGGCATTGGCCATGAGCCCGATACCTCGATTTGCGACATGGTGAGCGACCGCCGCGCCTCCACGCCCACGGCGGCGGCAGAATCGGTGGCGCCGGCTATGACGGAGTTGGCCGATGTACTCGAGGCGCGCCATCAGCGCCTGGGTGCCGCGATGGCATCGATGATTGGGTCGGCCCAGGTCGACCTGGAGATGCTCGATCAGCGTGGTCGCCGTGCCTGGGATACCTATTCGGCTCGCTTGGGCGATGCACTCGATGCGGCTGCGTGCCGCCCGTGCCTCAACGACCCCACATTTATGGTTGAGCGTCGCGAATCGGAGCTTGCGCTGACTGCTGATCGCCTGTCGGGCGCCATAGTACGCTCGGTCGGGACATTCCGCTCCAACTTTGAGCGCTTGCCCGAGCGTCTGGTTACAAGCACCTCGGGGCTCGATGGCAAGCGCCATGCGCTCACGCTTGCGAGTTCCCGTCTGGAGCATCAGGGACGTTCGATGCTCAGCAAGCCCGCGTCCGACCTGGGCCGAGCTGCCGCGTCGCTTGATGCCCTGTCGCCGCTCAAGGTGCTTGCCCGCGGCTATTCCATCGCGTACAGCGATGATGGGGTGGCCACGAGCGCCAAGACCTTTAAGCCCGGCGACGCCATCCGCGTGCGCATGGCAGACGGTAACGTTGCGGCAACGGTCGATACGGTCGAGTAGACCGCGTTTCATAGCGATAAACCTTTAGGAAAGGAAACAGATATGGCAGAGAAAACCCCGGTCGAGCAGCTTACGTACAAGCAGGCCTCGCAGGAGTTGGAGCTCATCATTCGCAGCTTGGAGTCGGGCGATATGGAGCTCGAGGAATCGCTCGAGAGCTATACCCGCGGCGTCGAGCTCCTCAAGAGCCTGCGCACCCGCCTGTCCGATGCCGAGCAGAAGGTCTCGGTGCTTCTTAAGGACGTCGACGGCAACGACGTGCTCGCCGACGGCGAAGCCGCCAACACCGACGACAACCTCTCGTTCTAGCCATCCCGACCAAATATAATTACCTTGGTCTGTGAGAAAGGAACCAACTATGTGCGATTGCATCTTCTGCAAAATTGCCAACCACGAGATCCCCTCGACCGTTGTCTATGAGGATGACCAGGTCATCGCCTTCGACGACCTCAATCCCCAGGCGCCGGTCCATACGCTCGTGATCCCCAAGAAGCATTACAGTGACATCGCCGACAACGTACCTGCCGAGACCATGGGCGCCATGGCTCACGCCATCCAGGAGGTCGCTAAGGCCAAGGGCTTGGAGGACGGTTTCCGCGTCATCTCCAACAAGGGCGTCAACGCCGGCCAGACCGTCATGCACTTCCACATGCACGTTCTCGGTGGCAAGAACCTGGGCGAGAACCTCATCTGAGGGCGCGTAGGCCGTCGACTTGGCTGCCTTTGGAGTAATCTATGCAGCTTTCTCAACTCGAATACCTTCAAGCTGTAGCGAACTATGGCGGCGTGCGCAAAGCAGCTCGCGCCGTTCACGTGAGTCCGCAGGCCGTTTCGTCGGCAATAAAAAAGTTGGAATCTGAGTATCAGATTGTTTTGCTCGACCGATCGGCGGGGGAGGCTGTTTTGTCTCCGGCGGGCAGAGAATTTGCGCGTCGTGCACGCGTGATCCTGGCGCAAGTCGACGATCTCAAAAAGTACGCTCAATCGGGGAACGGCGGCGTTTCGCCCGACGGCCATTTCCGTCTTTACGCCCCCTGTCTTCACGGGCGGGGGCTCTTTTTTCCGAAAACTGGTACGACTCGTTTGACAGCTCGCACCCTCAGATTCATCTTGATGTGTGGCATCAGCCAACGGCAACATGCTTTGAATCACTTATACTTGGAATTTCGGACGCGGCTATCTCGTTTGAGGAACCACGGGACAGCGTCCTTTCTTCAAAATATATGGGTGAAAAGGAGCTCAGGGTTCTTTCATGCCCAGCTGGTCATCAATCTGTTGACGCTATGACCATTCGTGAGTTACTGGGCGGCAGGCTCGCTGTTCCCATTAATTTGTCACCCTGTCTCAATGCAATCAATCAATGTCCCGAAGCTCAGCTGGTTAATTTCCGCTTTCGCGATGTCGAATACGGAAGCAGGGCGCAGGCTGAGTTTCTTCAAGCCGGGGGATTGATATTGAGTTTTTCTGGCTCTTCTCTCGCATCAGATGGATTGGAAGTGAGCGAGTGCTCTATTGAAGGCTCGCATGACGTAGCCTTGCCCATCTACTTTTGCTATCGACAAAATGCCTGGACCGATCGACACCAGACGGTATTTCTTCACCTATTGCGTCATCTTGCTTCGTGAGGCCATTTGGCCTCGTGTTGTCAAGTGAATGTTGACGCCTTGTAACACATGACTGACGGCTTTGCCCTCATGCTTTTCCAAGATTCCGATTCAGATTGTTGACTCTTGGAGGGCGGAGCATGAAAAACCGTACGGTTTTGCTTTATATGACGTTCGTTTTTCTGTCGAACTTCAGCACCATTTTGTATTTTCTGACGGTTTACCTTGAATTCGTCGGATTCTCGATAGTGGCGATTTCTAGCATGATGATTGCATATCAAGTGAGCAAGTTCATCCTCGAAGTTCCCACTGGCTATATTGCTGATAGGTTTGGACGAAAGACAAGCGGTCTCGTTGGCGTCGTGGGGATGCTTGGATACTACGCTGCCCTGCTTCTCGTCCGTTTCCCTCTGCTTTTAATCGGTGCGTTCGCTCTCAAAGGTTTTGCCGTTGCATGTCTGAGCGGATCCATAGAAGCGATTTACATTGACAGCGTCTCTCAGGACCAGCTCGTAAGACTTAATGTCGTTGAGCGATTTGTTTTCTATGCCTCTTATGCCATCTCCGCTTGCGTGGGTGGTTTCATTTCGTCTGTCGGTGCATATCTCATTGGTCTTTCGGCAGATATCATCGCAATGGTGTTGACGTTGGTTGTCGTTGTCTGCATTCCTGAGATGCGAAGAGGGGGCACTGCGGGGGCACCTGAGCGTGGAATTAGCCCGAAGATGATCGGTGCCGCTATTGCGTGTAACGGAATTCTTCGTTCAGCGTTCATCATGGACTGTTCTCAAGCATTTGCTTTTGTCGCCCTGGAAGACTTTTTCTCACTGCTGCTTGTGGGCCGCGGAATGAATGCCGTCGCTTCGGGTGTGATCATTGCGGTCCAGCTCCTTGCCTCGGCCTCCATGGGGCTTATTGTGCCCAGTGTGATTGCTCATGTCGACAAGAGCCGTTTTGCGCGTATTTGCGGCATCGTGCGCCTTTCCCTGACTGCTCTATTTTTGATTCCCTTTACTCCGATCTATTTGCTGCCCGTGTTCTATGTGTTGCAGACGGTCGCCTACTCGTTATTTGCTCCAATTAAATACTCAATTTTTCAAAATGCCGCCGATTCTTCGATGCGCTGTTCACTGATTTCGGTTCAAAGTCAGATGGTGGCGGTGGGTGCCATCCTTTTCTATCTGTTCAATGCTGCGTTGGGCAGCATCGCGGACATTCGAGTCATATTGCTTGTCGCGCTCGGGATTTCTTCTTTGGTGTATATCCCCGCGCTATTTCGTCTTACAAGTCAAAGGCCATGCGTATTAAGGCACCGATAACTTATATATCAACGCAATAAACCCGAGCGCGAGGGCGTTTGGGTTTATTATTGAAGCGTATGTAACCTGGCGGCGCCACACCGCCTGTTAGTAGGGAGACACATGAACGTTCTGGTCGTCAACGCAGGATCTTCGACGCTTAAGTATCAGGTCATCGATACCAAGTCCCACAAGGTGTCCGCAAAGGGCTCCTGCGAGCGCGTCTGCTTTACCGGCGGTACCTTCACCCACGCTGCCAACGGTTCCAAGAAGGTGACCGAGAACATCGAGTTCCCCGACCACAAGGTCGCCATCGAGGTCGTCCTGAAGGACCTCGAGGCCAACGGTGTCAAGATCGAGGGCATCGGCCACCGTATCGTTCAGGGCGGTTGGTACTTCGGCGATTCCTCCCTCGTCGACGAGGACGTCCTCGCCAAGATCCGCGAGGTCGCTCCGCTCGCCCCGCTGCACAACAACCCTGAGGCCAACGTTATCGAGTACTGCCTCGAGCAGTATCCCGACCTGCCCAACGTCACGGTCTACGACACTGCTTTCCACTTCAATATGCCCGAGGTCGCCAAGACCTACGCCCTGCCCAAGGACGTCTGCGACAAGCTGCACATCCGTAAGTACGGCGCCCACGGCACCAGCTACCGCTACATCTCCAAGAAGGTTGCCGAGATGACCAACGGCGAGGCTCGCAAGGTCGTCGTGTGCCACATCGGTTCCGGCGCTTCCCTGTGCGCCATCGAGGACGGCAAGTGCATGGACACCACCATGGGCTTGACGCCGCTCGACGGTGTCATGATGGGCACCCGCTGCGGCTCCATCGACCCTGCTACCGTGTGCTACCTGCAGCGCGAAGGCGGCTACACCTTCGACGAGGTCGACGAGATGATGAACAAGAAGTCCGGCCTTTTGGCTGTGACCGGCGGCAAGACCAACGACTGCCGCAACGTTGAGGAGCTCGCCGCTGCCGGCGACCCCGAGGCCCAGCTCGCCTTCGATATGTTCGTCTACAAGATTGCCGCCAAGGCCGCCGAGATGGCCACTTCCATGTGCGGCATGGACACCCTGGTCTTTACCGCCGGCATCGGTGAGCACGCTCCGGCTGTCCGCGCCGGCGTGGCCGACCGTCTGGCCTTCATGGGCGTCAAGATGGACCATGCCCGCAACGCCCTGCGCGGCGACGGCGCTTGGTGCCTGTCCGCCAAGGATTCCAAGGTCAAGATCTTCGTCATCCCCACGGATGAGGAGTTCATGATCGCTTCCGACGTCGAGCGCATCGTCAGCGGTAAGTAATTGATGCAAGGGGAGGGGACTGGATGGCCTTGTGCCGTTCAGCCCCCTTTCATGCTCTTTGGGCGAAGAGTTTAATAGGTATTTATTGAATTCTGATAACTTCTTATTAAGGGTACGGCCGCCTTATAGGTTTGCCGACCGTACTGTAATCACGAAGGAGTCTCATGAACGTACTTGTTGTCAACGCCGGCAGCTCGAGCCTTAAATATCAGCTTTTGGATACCGATACCCGCGAGGTTTTCGCCAAGGGCAACTGCGAGCGTATCGGATCGGAGATGGGCATCTTTGGTCACTCCGAGAACGGTGGCACCAAGCAGACCGAGGAGGTTCCCTTCCCCGATCATCGCTCTGCTATCGCTCGCGTGCTCGAGGAGCTCGAGAAGACCGACTTTACGATCGATGGCATTGGGCATCGCATCGTTCAGGGCGGTTGGCACTTCGATGATTCCGCGGTCGTCGACGATGAGGTCATGGTTAAGATCCTTGAGGTGGCCCCGCTCGCCCCGCTGCACAACTACGGCGAGGCAGCGGCGATTGAGTATTGCCGCGAGAAGTATCCGGAGTTGCCCAATGTGGCCGTCTTCGACACCTCGTTCCACATGACCATGCCCGAGGTCGCCTACACCTACGCCCTGCCCAAGGACGTGTGCGATAAGTACCACGTGCGCAAGTACGGCGCGCACGGTACGAGCCACCGCTACGAGTGGATGATGGCCAAGGAGATCCTGGGCTCGCGCTGCCACCGCCTGCTTTCGTGCCATCTGGGCAACGGAGCCTCGCTTGCCGCCATCGAGGACGGCGTTTGCCGCGATACCACGATGGGCCTCACGCCGCTTGACGGCCTGATGATGGGTACCCGTTGCGGTTCCATCGACCCGGCCACCGTGTGCTATCTCCAGCGCGAGGGCGGCTACAGTTATCAGGAAGTCGACGACATGATGAACAAGCAGTCCGGTCTGCTTGCCATCTCGGGCATCTCCAACGATGCCCGAGACATCCGTACGCGCGCCTCCGAGGGTGACGAGCGCTGCCTGCTCGCCTTCGATATGTTCGCCTACAAGGCTATGCAGCAGGCCGGTTCCATGATCGCCTCCATGGCGGGCGTGGACACCATCACCTTTACTGCCGGCATCGGCGAGAACGACTGGTCGATCCGCAAGGCCTTCTGCGACTGCTTTGAGTGGCTGGGCGTGCGCATCGACAACAACAAGAACCGCGAGGCCGTGGGCAACGGCCCGCAGGTCATCAGCGCCGCCGGCTCTTCCGTCACGGTCATGGTCATCCCCACCGACGAGGAATACATGATCGCCCACGACGTCGAGCGTCTGACCAAGAACAACTAACGCGCGCATTTGCAAGTAAACGACAGGCCTCCAGAGCAACAGCTCCGGAGGCTTTTTTACTAGTAGGCGGAAATTCCAGTCCCAAAGTGATCATCACCAGCAACGATTGCGCTCCCAACAACGGCATCCAATCATTCAGATCTTCAGCCCCAGCTCGTAGCCAAGCCGCCGTCCACTCCAGATTCCCTGAATGCCACGTGACGGCAGAAGGCCGCACGGGCTAACCCCTGAAAACAATCCGCAGACCAGAAACGCCCCCGTTCGTAGCTCCGGAGGAGCAGAACGGGAGCGTTTCATTGGTCGAGGACGTTTTCAGGGGTTAGCCCGTGCGGCCTTCGGGCGAGTGCGTCCGCTACTCAGCCATCTGAGCCTGGACGGCGGTGATGGCCACGACACCCACGATGTCGTCGGCAGAGCAGCCGCGCGACAGGTCGTTGACCGGCTTGGCGATGCCCTGCAGGATGGGGCCGTAGGCGTCAGCGCCAGCGAAGCGCTGGACCAGCTTGTAGCCGATGTTGCCTGCCTCGAGGTCGGGGAACACGAGCACGTTGGCCTTACCGGCGACGGAGGAGCCGGGAGCCTTGAGCTGGGCGACGGTGGGGACGATGGCGGCATCGAGCTGCAGGTCGCCGTCGATGGCGAGCTCGGGAGCCTTCTCCTTGCAGAACTTCACGGCCTCCTGGACCTTCTTGGCGACCTCGCCACCGGCGGAGCCCATGGTGGAGTAGGAAAGCATGGCCACGTGCGGCTCAACATTGCCCATGAAAGTGGACCAAGAGTGAGCGGAGGCGATGGCGATCTCGGAGAGCTCATCGGAGGACGGGTTGATGTTGAGGCCGCAGTCGGCGAAGATCAGCGTGCCGTCGGTGCCGAACTGCGGGGTGTCGGTGCACATCACGAAGAAGGCCGAGACCAGCTTGGTGCCCGGGGCGGTCTTGAGAATCTGCAGTGCGGGGCGCAGGGTGTCGGCGGTGGAGTGGCAGGCGCCGGAGACCAGACCATCGGCGTCGCCCATCTTGACCATCATGGTGCCAAAGTAGGTGGCGTCCATCACCTGGGCGCGAGCCTGCTCGATGGTAACGCCCTTCTTGGCGCGGAGCTCGGCAAACTTCTGCGCGTACTCCTCGTGCTTCTCGGCGTTGCGCGGGTCGATGACGGTGGCGCCGGGAACGTCGATCTCGTCAGGGTTGCCCAGGATGACGAGCTTTGCCAGGCCCTCCTCGATGATTTTGTTTGCTGCGACGATGGTACGCGGATCCTCGCCCTCGGGCAGGACGATCGTCTTAAGGTCGGCCTTGGCGGCAGACTTCATACGGTTTAGGAAATCGCTCATGTTACTCCTTACAAGCGTTTTGCTAAGCTCCAGGCCCTCGGCTGTACACGAATAAACCCGCTGCTAGCGGGTTTACCTTTCAATAATGTACGCCGCGGTGCTTGAGCTTTCCTTGTGTGGCAAGCTCATTATAGGACGCATTAGCGCTATAATCGCTCTGATAAATATGTCTCGAAGAATGTTCGAGAAAAGCCCAGCTAACGAGCCCGTGGCTTTTGACAAGGAGTATCGATGCAGATTACCTCAGGCCTGCCTGAAGGCTTTAATGCCGGTGCGTACGACATGATCGTTGTCGGCGCCGGTTATGCCGGTGCCGTTTGCGCCCGCCGTCTTGCCGAAACTATCGGCTATCGTGTTGCCGTTTTGGAACGCCGTAGCCACATTGCGGGCAATGCCTTCGACTGCACTGACGAGGCGGGAATCCTGGTCCACGAGTATGGTCCGCACATCTACCATACCTTTAACGAGCGCGTCCACAATTTCCTGTCGCGCTTTACCAAGTGGACGGACTACCAGCACAAGGTGCTCGCCAACATCAACGGTACCCTAATGCCCGTGCCCTTTAACCATGCGAGCCTCAAGCTTGCCTTTGGCGATGAGCGCGGCGAGGAGCTGTATCAGAAGCTCGTGGAGACCTTTGGCAAGGACGTCAAGGTGCCCATTATGGAGCTGCGCAAGAAGAACGACCCGGATCTTGCCGAGGTCGCCGATTACGTCTATGAGAACGTCTTTTTGCATTACACCATGAAGCAGTGGGGCCAGACGCCCGACCAGATCGACCCCTCGATCACCGGCCGCGTCCCCGTCTTTGTGGGCGATGACGATCGCTACTTCCCGCAGGCTCCTTTCCAGGGCATGCCGCAGGATGGCTATACCGCGCTGTTCGAGCATATGCTCGATCACGATCTGATTGATGTGTTCTGCGACGTGGACGCCCGCGACCTCTTCGAGATCGACGAGACCACCGTCAAGATCGACGGCAAGGTCTATGGCGGCGAGATCGTCTACACCGGTCCGCTCGACGAGCTGTTCAACCTCGACCTGGGCGCGCTGCCGTACCGCACGCTCGATATGAAGTTCGAGACGCTCGATATGGACCAGTTCCAGCCTGTGGGCACCGTCAACTACACCACGAGCGAGGACTACACGCGTATCACCGAGTTCAAGAACATGACCGGTCAGGTCTTGCCCGGCAAGACCACCATCATGAAGGAGTACTCCAAAGCCTATACGCCCGGCTCGGGTGAGACGCCGTACTACGCCATTCTTGAGCCCGAGAACCGTGAGCTCTACGAGCGCTATCTTGAGCGCGTCCAGAACCTGACGAACTTCCACCCGGTGGGTCGTCTGGCCGAGTATCGTTACTACGATATGGACGCCGTGACCAATTCCGCCCTCGATCTTTCGGATGAGATTATCGCCTGCCATGCATAAAGTCATAACATTCGGTATTCCCTCGTATAACGCCGCCAAGGACATGGACCATTGCATCACCTCCATCTTGGAGGGGAGCAATTACGCCACCGATATCGAGATTATCGTGGTGGACGACGGCTCCAAGGACGAGACGGCCGCCAAGGCCGATGAGTGGGAGGCCCGTTATCCTGGAATCATCCGCGCGGTGCACCAGGAGAACGGCGGCCACGGTATCGCCGTCCTCTCGGGTCTGCGCGAGGCACAGGGCACCTATTACAAGGTTGTCGACTCGGACGACTGGCTCGACGGTGCGGCGCTTTCGACCATGCTGTCGATTCTGCGTGGCTTTGAGGAGCGCGACCAGCGCGTCGACCTGTTTATCTCGAACTACGTGTACGAGAAGGTTTACGAGGGCACGCATACCGCGATTGGCTACAAGTTTGCCCTGCCGCGCAAAAAGATTTTCTCTTGGGACCAGATCGGACACTTTCGTCCCGATCAGAACCTGCTCATGCACAGCCTGTGCTATCGCACCGATGTACTGCGCGAGTCCAATCTACCTATGCCGGCACACACGTTCTACGTGGATAATATCTACGCATACGTGCCGTTGCCGCGCTGCAAGACCATGTACTATGCCGACATCGACCTCTATCGCTACTTTATCGGTCGCGAGGGCCAAAGCGTCAATGAGGCTACGATGGTCAAGCGCCTGGGTCAGCAGTTCCGCGTAACGCGCATCATGATGGAATCGTTCCACCTGTACCAGGACGTTGAGTCCTCGCGTCTGCGTTCGTACATGATGGGCTACTTCACCATGATGATGGCGATTTGCTCGGTGCTCACCAAGCTTTCCGAGGAAGATTGTGCTGATGAGCGCCTGAAGACGCTGTGGAAGGACCTGAAAGAGTACGACGAGCGCATGTATCGTCGCGCTCGCTACGGCGTGGTCGGATTCTTTACCAACCTGCGTGGACGGGCCGGAGACAAAACCACACTCGGCCTATACCATCTTGCCTCAAAGATCTTCAAATTCAACTAACTGTTGAGTAATCGCTGCTGATAGGTTGACTGGGCCCCTTGTCCTTTAGTTTGATACTGCGAACAGTCCTGCTCGCACGGAAAGCACATTAAGTGCTTTCCGGCTCGTGCGGAACTTGTATCAAACTAAAGGCCAAGGGGCCTTTGCTATAAAAATCGATTTTCAGGCTGCCTGAATTTGAAGATCTTGGACGCGCGGTACACAGGGGCCTGGGCTGATAAGAATCTGGTTGGTAGTCGGTCGGAGACGGGCGGGCGTTACGTTTGTCGCGAGTTCCGCATGCAAAGAAGGCCACTTAATGTGGCCTTCGTCTTGCATAGGACTGTAGAGCAGCTAACGTAACGCCCGCCCGTCTCCGACCGACGGTCGAGTGGACTACTTTGCGGCGCCGGGGATGCCGTGGGAGGTTTTGGCGGTTTTGGCTCCGTTTACGATGGCGGTTTGCAAAGCCCTTACGGCGAGCATGCCCAACAGGTCCAAGGGAACGGCGGCGCTTGCCTGGGCACCCAGTTTGCCGCTGGCGAGGGTGTAGATGGTGTCGCCGTCGTTGGTGGTGTGCGTGGGGCGGATGGCGTGCGCATAGGCGTCTGCTGCCATCTGGGAGACCTTGGTGGCCTGAGCCTTGGTGAGCTCAACGTTGGTGACGATGCAGCTGATGGTGGTGTTGGTGCGGTCGAGCGGCATCTGCATAGAGCCGGCGGCGGCAAAGGCTGCGAGCTCCATGTCGACGATCTGTTCGCTATCAGCTGCGGCGCGCATACCAGCGACCCATTCACCGGTGAAGGGGTCGACGACATTGCCGCAGGCGTTGACCGAGACCACGGCACCTACCTTAACAGGGCCGAGTGCCACGGCGGCAGCGCCTAGGCCAGCCTTCATGCAGGTAGCGGGGCCCATGAGCTTGCCCACGGTGGCACCAGTGCCGGCACCTACATTGCCCTGCTCGAGCGTTGCGGGGGTATTGTCGAGCGCCTCGCGCACGGCGGAGATGCCAGCCTCAATGTCGGGGCGTACGGTGGGGTCGCCAAAGGCGAGGTCGAAGATGCAGCTAGAGCACACGATGGGCACCTGCGTGGGGCCGACGGGAAGGCCGATGCCGCGGCTCTCGAGCTCGCGGGCGACGCCGCTTGCGGCCTCCAGACCAAAGGCCGATCCACCCGAAAGGCAGACGGCGTGGACCTTGTCCACGGTGTTCTCGGGACGCAGCAAATCGGTCTCGCGCGATGCCGGGGCGCCGCCGCGAACGTCAACGCCGCCCGTTGCGCCTTCGGTTGCCACAATTACGGTGCAACCGGTGCCGGCCTCCTCGTCCGTATAGTTGCCAAAGCAAAAGCCATCGACATCGCAAACGTCAATGGCCTCAAGCAGTGTATCCATGTTTTACTCCTATCGGTTTTCCGCCGGGCCTTATGCCCGGTCGGGATCCGTACGGTACGCCGAAATTGTAGGCGCTGGGGGATACCCAGCGCCAGATGCAATTACGATAGTTTTTGAATCGCGCGTGCGACGCGAGCGATGGGCAGGCCCACCACGTTGTAGAAGTCACCCGAAATATCATGCACGAGCATGCGCCCGCCGACGCCCTGGATGCCGTAGGCGCCGGCTTTGTCCATGGGCTCGCCTGAGGCGACGTAGCGCTCAATCTGCTCGTCGGTGAGCTCATAGAACGTCACATCGGTCACATCGACAAACGACAGGCTCTCGGCGGCGTGCGGGGCCGTGACGTCTCCGGCCCTAACGATGCAGACGCCGGTTGCGACCTGGTGCGTGCGCCCCGAGAGCTCGTGGAGCATGGTGCGGGCTTCGTCCTCGTTTGCCGGCTTGCCCAAAAGCTTGCCATCGAAGGTGACGATGGTGTCGGCCGCGATAGTCAGCTCATTGGGCTCGGCGTGCTCGGCGGCAACGGCGGCGGCCTTAGCGCGTGCTAAGCGCTCGACAAGCGTAAGCGGGGTCTCGTCATCAAAAGGAGTCTCGTCGATGTCAGCGGGAATGACGCGGATGTCGTAGCCCGCTTCGCGCATCAACTCGATGCGGCGCGGTGATTGCGAAGCCAAAATCATAGCTGAATGCCCTCGGCAACCTTCTCGACAGCCTTGTCGCCGGCGAGCGTACGCAGCAGCTCAAGCGCAAAGGGGAGCGACTGGGCCATGCCGCTGGCAGTGATGATGTTGCCGTCGTGTGTGACCTTGTCGCCGGTATAGGCGCCCTCGGGGAAGCTCTTCTCAAAGCCCGGGAAGCACGTGGCGTGGCGTCCCTCAAGCAGGTCAAGCTCGCCCAGGATAAACGGGGCGGCGCAGATGGCGGCAACATGCTTGGTCGCGGCGAACTCGCAGACTACGTCGCAGACGCGCTGGTCGGCGCGCAGGTTGGTAGCGCCGGGCAGACCGCCGGGCAGCACGACACAGTCATACTCGTCAAAGTTAATCTCGTCAAAGAGTGCGTCGCAGGTTACGGGAATCTGCAGCGAGCTTACGACCTCGCGCGTGGGCATGATCGAGACGAGCGTGGCGCGCACGCCGCCGCGACGCATGACATCGACCATGGTCAGGCATTCAATCGTTTCAAAGCCATCGGCGGCAAGAACGGCAACGCTGGGCATAAGGGTTCCTTTCATAGGGCGGCATACAATTAGCCGTCTTATACCCCGAAGACATACGCTTGCCACGCTCGATTTTCCAATGTTTAAAAAGGGACGGGATTAGATAATCATTCGGTACTAATTGATTATCTAATCCCCGTCCCAAAAATCATCAGCTAGTTGCGCTTGAGGTGGACGACGGTTTCGCAGTGGAAGGTTTGCGGGAATAGGTCGACCGGCGTGATCTTGACGGGGGAGAAGGTGCCCTCCTCGACAAAGCGCTTGAGGTCGCGGGCCAGAGTTGCCGGATCACAGCTCACATAGGCGACATCGCGCGCACTCGTGCTCGCGATGAGGTCGATCGCCTCAGGGGCGAGGCCCGCACGCGGCGGGTCGACCACCAAGACGTCGGCGTCCTGATCGGGGAACTCGCGCACGGCATCGCCGCCGATGACGTCGACGTTATCGAGCCTGTTGATCTCCAGGTTACGGCGTAGGTCGCGCACGGCCGGGCCGTAGGCCTCGACGGCGGCGACAAAATCGCAGCGGCGGGCGAGCGGCAGGGTAAAGGTGCCGGCACCGCAGTACAGGTCCACGGCCAGTTCGTCTTCCTGCGGGTCGAGGGCGTCCATAACGAGCTCAATCAAAATCTCGGCGCCCTTGGTATTGACCTGGAAAAACGAGGGGGCAGATAAGCGCATCTGGCCTTCGGCGATATTCTCGGTCCACGAGCCCTCGCCGGCGAGCATCTCGACTTTGGAGACGCGGCGAGCTTTCTTTTCGCCCTTGCTCATCACGCGCACGATGCTCGTGGGATGAGCGGCGTCCGCCAGCACGCGGGAGACCTGCGAGCGCGGAAAAGAGCCTGTGGGCGTCCAGAGTGCGACCTCGAGTGCCTTGGTGCGGCGCGATGCGCGAATGCCCACGCGCTCGAGGCCCAGGTCGTGGCTACCGCTCAGATAGTTGAGCGCGCCGACGACCGATTTGAGCGCCTTGGGAAAACGCTTATCGAACAGCGGGCACGCATCGACGGCCACGATTTTGCTGGGGTCGACACCGTGCATGCCAAGGCGCACGCGACCGTTGACGACGGTCGGCTCCAGCTCGATTTTATTGCGGTAGCCCCAGTCGTCCTTGGTGTGGCGGATGGGCTGTACCAACTCATCGACCTGCTCAGGAGCGAACTTGCCGATGCGCTCGAGCGTGGAGCGCAGGTTTTGCTCCTTGGCGGCGAGCTGTGCCGTGCGTGAGAGATTGCCCCACGAGCAGCCGCCGCAGATGCCCACGAAGGGGCAGGGAGGCTGAATGCGATCGGGGCTTGGCTCCAGAATCTCGGTGGTGCGGGCGCGCATGAACGACTTCCCGTCCTGTACGACCTCGGCCTCGACGGTGTCGCCTGCCACGGCGCCCTGCACAAAGACGGCTTTACCGTTGTCGGCGTGCGCCAGACCGTCGGCGCCGTAGGTCATCGATTCTATAGTGAGCTTCATATCCCTGCCTGTCATTCGCGTTGTTGCTCGCACCATGGTAGCAGGGAAAAGCGCCCCGCATCCGAGGCTTTCCTCAAATGCGGGGCGCTTCTACAAACTGCTTCTACAAACGACTATTTCGTCTTGCCGGTAATGAGCGTCTTAAGACCCAGGCCAATCAGGCCCAGGCCCATGCGCACGCGGCCGGGGCGATGGCGCTCGATGGCCTTGGTCTTGCCGGCGGGCTTATCGCGACGGGCGCTCGTCTCGGGTGCGGGCTTGGTGACCTGCGGCTCGGGCTGAGGTGCAGGTGCAGGCTCGGGATCAATGACGGTCACCTGGACCTTCTGAACCTCGGGCGCTTTCTCCACGGCGGGCTCTGCGGCAGCCTCGGGCTCATTCACCGGGGGAGCGGCAATCGCTTCCGGTTTGGCAACTGCCCTATGTTCAACCTCGGCCTGAATAGCTTCTTCGGCCACGCGTTCCTTCTCCTGTGCGCGCTGCTGCGCGGCCGCCTCGGCGTTGCGATAGGCACGCTCCAGCAGAGCTTCCTGTGAGTTGAAGGGCCTCTCGCCCTCGTGGCGCTCCACGGGAACCCAGGTGCCGTCGCTCGTGAGGCTGCGGGCCTTCACGTTGTCGCGCAGCTGCATGCCCATGTACTCGTGTACCAGTGCGCGGCAGGTGGGGTCGAGCACGGGGAAGGCGATCTCCACGCGGTGCTCGGTGTTGCGCGTCATCATGTCGGCCGAGCTCAGATAGATCATGTCCGAGTCCACGCCAAAGGCGTAGACGCGCGCATGCTCCAAAAAGCGTCCGACGATGGAGCGTACGTGCACGTTCTCGGTCTTGCCCGGAACACCGGGCTTGAGGCACGAGATGCCGCGGATGATCATGTCTACGCGGACTCCTGCGCACGATGCCTCGGCGATCTTGTCGATGACTTCGCGGTCGGTGAGCGAGTTGAGCTTAAAGAACACACGGGCGGGTTCGCCAGCGAGGGCGCGCTGGATTTCGCGATCCAGGCCGCGCATGATGAGCGGCTTCAGGCCGACCGGCGCCACGCCCAGGAAGCGGTAATCGCCGCGCAGGTTGCCCAGCGACAGATTGCGGAAGAACAAGTTGGCGTCCTCGCCGATGCCGGGATGGGCGGTCATGAGCATAAAGTCGCTGTAGAGCTTGGCCGTCTTCTCGTTAAAGTTGCCGGTGCCCAACAGCGTCAGGCGTGTAAGCGCCATGCCCTCGCGATAGGTGAGCTGGCAGATCTTGGAGTGGCACTTAAAGCCTTCGGAGCCGTAGATGACGGTGCAGCCTGCCTCTTCCAGACGCTCGGCCCACTCGATGTTGTTCTGCTCGTCGAAGCGGGCGCGGAGCTCCATGAGCACCGTGACCTCTTTGCCGTTCTCGGCGGCATCGATCAGCGACTCGCACAGGCGGCTCTGCTTAGCCACGCGGTAGAGCGTGATGCGCAGTGAGATGCACTCGGGGTCGTAGGCGGCCTCGTGTACCAGATCCAGGAAGGGGTTCATGGCCTCATAGGGATAAAAGAGCAGCTTGTCGTGCTGAAGTACCTGCTCGCGGATGGAGCGGGTCATATCGATGGTGGGGTTGGGCTGCGGCTTAAACGGCGTAAAGAGCAGCTCGTTGCGCAGGTGCTCGGGAATCTTGCCCTCAATGCCAAAGACATAGCCCAGGTTGAGCGGGATGTCGCAGGTAAAGACCGAGCGACGCGAGAGCTCGAGCGCCTTGCGGATAGTCTTGAGCGTCTGCTTCTCGAGTGAGCCCGAGACGGCGAGCACTACCGGCTGCAGGCGCAAGCGCTTCTTGAGGATGCGCTTCATATGCTGGCGGTAGTCCTCTTCCTCCTCGACGCCCTCGCCGTCCGGATCGATATCGGCATTGCGGGTGACGCGGATGAGCGCGCGGTCGAGCGGCTTATAGGAGCCAAAGCAGCTGTCCAGGCAGGCGAGGATGACGTCCTCGAGCAGAATGTAGGAGTAGGTGCCGGTGGGCGAGGGGATCTCGACCACGCGGTTCATCGAGGCGGGAATCTCGATCAGGCCCAGCAAGCTTTCCTCGTCGGTGACGCCGTCCAGGCCGCAGGCCAGGTAAAGTGCGCCGTTGCGCAGGTTGGGGAAGGGGTGGCGCGGGTCGATCACCAGCGGTGAGATGACCGGCGACACGTAGGCCTGGAAGTAGCGGGTTACAAAGGTGCGCTCCTCGGGCGTAAGCGAATCGATGCGGGCGCGGTGAACGCCCAGGGTGTCGAGCTTGCCCTCGATGCTCTTAAAGATGGACTCCCAACGGGTAAGGAGCCCGGGCAGCTCCGCCATGACAGCATCGACCTGCTCCGAGGCGGTCATATTGCTCTTGTTGTCGACAGGTTGCTTTTTGAGCTCGGCAAGGTCGGACAGGCCACCCACGCGCACCATGAGGAACTCATCGAGGTTTGACTCGAAGATCGAGACGAACTTAAGGCGCTCGAACAGCGGCACGGACTCATCAAAAGCCTCGTCGAGCACACGGTTGTCAAAGCGTAGCCAGCTGAGCTCTCGGTTCTGCGTGTACGAGAAGTCGCGCGGCGGTTTGCGCAGCTTTGCGGCGGCTTGCTTTTTTTCGATTTTGCTCGGCATATGCATCTGTCCGTTCAGTCCCCGCGGGGGACGGTAGCCTAACACTATTCACTATTGTCTCAATTTAGTCGACTTGTGGCACGGACGTATTGTGCGAACGGTATCTTAACCTACTTCTTACGCTGCCAATGCATGCAACTAACTGCCTGACTCGTTTTGAAAACAATCCATATCCATACTCAACTGGTGAGGATGTATGAATAAGAATGATTGCGAGCTGAATATAATCGAATCCAAATCGAATCGCGGACAAACGACATATATATGCAGAAAACCGTTTTAGCTATGCAATTCCTAAACATGAAAATATTTGTGCAATCTGGCTTAATTCCTTAGAAAAAAGAACGTTTACCTTTGAAAACCTGCTTTAGAAAACTGAAGTGCATCATGGGGGAATCATATGCGATATACCGTTCATCGCACTTTGCTGACCGTTCGGGGGCGAGGTGGAATTGCGGGTGGTTTTTGGATATAACTAGAGCTGTCAGCAAGCAGCGTCCCATACGGAGGGGCGCTGATACATTCGGCCAGTAAGGCCCGAAAGAAAGGTAGGAGGCCATGACGAAAGGTCTGCACGTGCCTTCCGAGATCGGCAAGCTCAGGAAGGTCTGCCTGCACCGTCCCGGCGACGAGCTCCTCAACCTGCCGCCCGACGAGCTCGAGCGACTCCTGTTCGACGACGTCCCGTTCCTGGAGGTCGCACAGCAGGAGCACGACACCTTCGCCCAGATCCTGAGGGACCAGGGCGTGGAGGTCCTCTACCTCGAGAACCTCGTCGCCGAGGTGTTCGACCAGGTCCCCGGCGCCCGCGCCGAGTTCACCGACCAGTACATCGCCGAGGCCGGCATCCGCGGCCAGCACATGCCGCAGATCGTCCGCGAGAAGCTGGACTCCATCGAGGACAACCTCGAGTTCGTCAAGAAGACCATGGCCGGCATGACCAAGGCCGAGATCGACATGCCCCTCACGGCGTCCACGACCCTCGACTCCCTGGTCAACTCCGAGTCCGAGTCCGACCTGATCATCGACCCGATGCCCAACCTCTACTTCACCCGCGACCCGTTCGCGGTCGTCGGCGAGGGCGTCAACCTCAACCGCATGTACTCGGTCACCCGCAACCGCGAGACCCTGTACGGCAAGTACGTCTTCAAGTACCACCCCGACTACAAGGACGTCTCCCTGTACTTCCGCCGCGACTGCCAGTTCCACACCGAGGGCGGCGACGTGCTGAACATCAACGAGAAGACCCTCGCCGTCGGCATCTCCCAGCGCACCCAGGCCGCGGCCATCGACGTCATGGCCCAGAACATCTTCTGGAACTCCGACTCCAAGGTCGAGCGCATCCTGGCCTTCGACATCCCGGTCTCGCGCGCCTTCATGCACCTCGACACGGTCTTCACCCAGATCGACGTCGATAAGTTCACGATCCACCCCGCCATCATGGGCACCCTGCGCGTCTACGAGCTGACCGCCGGCAAGAACCCGGGCGACGTGAACATCCGCCTGATCGAGGACACCCTCGAGCACGTCCTGGAGGACGCCACCGGCGTCGACCAGGTCAAGCTGATCCCCTGCGGCGGCGGCGACCCGATCGCGGCCTCCCGCGAGCAGTGGAACGACGGCTCCAACACCCTGTGCGTCGAGCCCGGCAAGATCTGCGTCTACGCCCGCAACACCGTCACCAACGACGTGCTGTACAAGGAGGGCCTGGACCTTCTCGTCGTGCCCTCCGCCGAGCTCTCCCGCGGCCGCGGCGGCCCGCGCTGCATGAGCATGCCCTTCTGGCGCGAGGACCTCTAAGGTCTTCAAGGACCCGTACAGGTCTTAATACATACATCTAGCTGCCATTAGATGTCTCCCATTGGGGCGGTGCGGGTATTCGCACCGCCCCAATCTTGTATGAGGAACGTCAACACGATTGGATGACTGCTTTTGTAAGGAGCTTGGCCATGGATATCAAGACAATCGGCGTTGAGGAATGGCTTAACGTTTGGGAGAAGAACGCTACGTGGGATATCGCCCAGTCGACGATTTCGTCGCTTACCATGGGCGAGCTTCGCGCGCTCGACGATCAAGATGGTGCCACGTTCTACGAGCGCCTGGACCGCGAGAAAATGAACTACGGCTGGATTGAGGGTTCGCCGGAGTTTAAGGCCGAGGTTGCCAAGCTGTATCGTCATGAGGTCAATCCCGATCATATTCTGCAGACCAATGGCTGCACGGGTGCCAACCTCAACGCCATCATGGCCGTGGTCGAGCCCGGCGGCCATGTGATTGCCGAGTGGCCCACCTATGCGCCGCTCTATGAGATCCCGCGTACACTCGGCGCCGAGGTTGAGTATTGGGAGCTTTGCGAGGAGCTCGGATGGAAACCCGATATCGAACAGCTCAAGCGCCTCGTTCGCCCCAACACCAAGCTCATTTGCATCAATAACGCATCGAACCCTATCGGTACGGTGCTCGATGCCGATACGCTCGGCCAGATCGCCGAGATTGCCCGCTCGGTTGGCGCCTATGTGCTGTGCGACGAGGTGTACCTGCCGCTTGAGAACACCGAGGACTTTTTGTCGATGGCCGATGTGTACGAGAAGGCCATCGTCACCAACTCGGTGTCCAAGACCTATTCGACGCCTGCGGCCCGTGTGGGCTGGGTTGTGGCAGATGAAGAGGTGTCCAACCGCATTCGCACTTACCGCGACTACACCATGATTTGCGGCGGCGTGTTCAACGATGCCCTGGCGACCTATGTGCTCAAGCACAAGGACAAAATCCTCGAGCGCAATCGCAAGATCGTGTTTGGCAATCGCGATATCGCACAGGCTTGGATCGACACACAACACCGTGTCTCCTGGACGGCCCCGCAGGGTGTGTCCACCTCGTTTATCCAGCTGGACATTCCCGAGGATGACGAGGAGTTCTGCAAGCGCCTGCTGTCCGAGAGGGGAGTGCTGCTGGTACCTGGCAGCCGCTTTGAGCTTCCCTGCGGCGCGCGCCTAGGTTACTGCGCGAGCGAGGACGTTCTGCGCGAGGGCCTGAGGCTTTTGGGCGAGGCGCTGGCGGAGTTCGATCGCTAGGATCACGACTCCCTCCGAAGGCCGTATTCAAATTGGCCGACGATAATCGAAAACGGACCCGTTTCCCTAGGGAATCGGGTCCGTTTTTCTATACCGAGAAGTCAAGTTGTTACAAATGGAGACGCAAGATCGATTGGGTATTCGACCAGCCTTATACTGAGCTTCCGGTGAACGGTATCCAACGTCTGGTAAACGGTAATCTGTTTGCCAAAAATGAATAGGACGAACTTTATTCTGAATAAAAATCAAAATGGTTGAGACGAAGCGAGAATTGCGAATTCTATTCATATCGGTGCGCGAAATATGCAATTTGAGGGTGGTTTAATAAAGATTAGTTTCAATTGATCTTTGGATTGAAAACGCATTTAAGCACGTAAATACACTTTATTAAATCAAAGTGTGCCATGCGTGAAGTATATGTGTATGCCGTTCACCCCTCATATAAAACCGTTCGGGGGCGAGGTGGAAGTATGGACTGATTTTGGATATAAATATGTCGTCAGCAATAACGCCTCACACGGAGGGGCGCTAACGAATCGGCCCTGACAGGGGCCCGAAAGAAAGGTAGGAGGCCATGACGAAAGGTCTGCACGTGCCTTCCGAGATCGGCAAGCTCAGGAAGGTCTGCCTGCACCGTCCCGGCGACGAGCTCCTCAACCTGCCGCCCGACGAGCTCGAGCGACTCCTGTTCGACGACGTCCCGTTCCTGGAGGTCGCACAGCAGGAGCACGACACCTTCGCCCAGATCCTGAGGGACCAGGGCGTGGAGGTCCTCTACCTCGAGAACCTCGTCGCCGAGGTGTTCGACCAGGTCCCCGGCGCCCGCGCCGAGTTCACCGACCAGTACATCGCCGAGGCCGGCATCCGCGGCCAGCACATGCCGCAGATCGTCCGCGAGAAGCTGGACTCCATCGAGGACAACCTCGAGTTCGTCAAGAAGACCATGGCCGGCATGACCAAGGCCGAGATCGACATGCCCCTCACGGCGTCCACGACCCTCGACTCCCTGGTCAACTCCGAGTCCGAGTCCGACCTGATCATCGACCCGATGCCCAACCTCTACTTCACCCGCGACCCGTTCGCGGTCGTCGGCGAGGGCGTCAACCTCAACCGCATGTACTCGGTCACCCGCAACCGCGAGACCCTGTACGGCAAGTACGTCTTCAAGTACCACCCCGACTACAAGGACGTCTCCCTGTACTTCCGCCGCGACTGCCAGTTCCACACCGAGGGCGGCGACGTGCTGAACATCAACGAGAAGACCCTCGCCGTCGGCATCTCCCAGCGCACCCAGGCCGCGGCCATCGACGTCATGGCCCAGAACATCTTCTGGAACTCCGACTCCAAGGTCGAGCGCATCCTGGCCTTCGACATCCCGGTCTCGCGCGCCTTCATGCACCTCGACACGGTCTTCACCCAGATCGACGTCGATAAGTTCACGATCCACCCCGCCATCATGGGCACCCTGCGCGTCTACGAGCTGACCGCCGGCAAGAACCCGGGCGACGTGAACATCCGCCTGATCGAGGACACCCTCGAGCACGTCCTGGAGGACGCCACCGGCGTCGACCAGGTCAAGCTGATCCCCTGCGGCGGCGGCGACCCGATCGCGGCCTCCCGCGAGCAGTGGAACGACGGCTCCAACACCCTGTGCGTCGAGCCCGGCAAGATCTGCGTCTACGCCCGCAACACCGTCACCAACGACGTGCTGTACAAGGAGGGCCTGGACCTTCTCGTCGTGCCCTCCGCCGAGCTCTCCCGCGGCCGCGGCGGCCCGCGCTGCATGAGCATGCCCTTCTGGCGCGAGGACCTCTAAGTCTTTCCGTTTCCGGTGCGGTCCCCCTACAACCGCACCGGTTTCGCCCGTCAAACGGGCAACATTAATACTTACGTAATTCATTTTTTCGAAAGGAAACGAACCATGGGTGTTAACCTCTCCGGCCGTAGCTTCCTCAAGCTTCTCGACCTCACCACCGAGGAGATCGAGTACCTGCTCAAGCTCTCCAAGAACTTCAAGGACATGAAGCGCGCTGGCGTTCCGCACCGCTATCTCGAGGGCAAGAACATCGTTCTGCTCTTCCAGAAGACCTCCACTCGTACCCGCTGCGCCTTCGAGGTCGGCGGCATGGATCTGGGCATGGGCGTCACCTACCTCGATCCCGGTTCGTCGCAGATGGGCAAGAAGGAGTCCATCGAGGACACCGCCCGCGTTCTCGGCCGCATGTATGACGGCATCGAGTTCCGTGGCTTTGCCCAGGACGACGTCGAGGAGCTCGCTGCTAAGTCCGGCGTGCCCGTGTGGAACGGCCTGACCACTGAGTGGCATCCCACCCAGATGCTCGCCGACATCCTGACCGTCCAGGAGAACTTCAACTACGACATCAAGGGCAAGACCCTCGTCTTCATGGGCGACTGCAAGAACAATGTCGCTCGCTCCCTCATGGTTGTCTGCTCCAAGCTCGGCATGAACTTCGTGGCCTGCGGCCCCGAGGAGTGCATGCCCGCTGACGACGTCATCGAGGCCTGCAAGCCCATCGCCGAGGCTAACGGATGCACCATCAAGCTGACCACCGACGTCAAGGACGGCGTCACCGGTGCCGACGTTATCTACACCGACGTGTGGGTCTCCATGGGCGAGCCCGACGAGGTCTGGGCCGAGCGCATCGCTCAGCTCACCCCGTATCGCGTTACCTCCGAGGTCATGGCTATGGCCAACCCGGGTGCCATCTTCCTGCACTGCCTGCCCAGCTTCCACGACATCAACACCACCATTGGCGCCGAGAAGTGCGAGCAGTTCGGCATCACCGAGCAGGAGGTCACCGACGAGGTCTTCGAGAGCCCCGCTTCCAAGGTCTTCGACGAGGCCGAGAACCGCATGCACACCATCAAGGCTGTCATGTACGCCACGCTCAAGTAAGAGCATCTAGCATCTCGCTCGGGGTGTCTTGCTGCACACCCCGAGCGGCTTTGTCTGGTAAATATCTCGCGTCGGGCGGTGGGCACGGCACGGAAGATCCGCTTCGCGCGAGAAAGTTAAATGATTTATGAAGGGGGGATGAGAACCATGACTGAGACCGCTAAGAAAAAGCGCGGTATGCCTTCATCGTTCACCATTCTTCTAGCTCTGCTGGCAATTGTTGCAGTGATTACCGTTATCGTCTCCGGCACGTCCGGCGGCGCGGTTACTGCAGCCCGCCTGAGCGATTTCTGCACCGCCCCGATCCTGGGCTTCGCTGACGCTCTGCCCGTCTGCCTCTTCGTTATGATCCTGGGCGGCTTCCTCGGTATGATGACCGAGACCGGCGCTCTGGACAACGGCATCGCCGTTCTGGTGCAGAAGCTTAAGGGCAACGAGATCATGCTCGTTCCTGTCCTTATGCTCATCTTCTCCCTCGGTGGTACCACCTATGGTATGTGCGAGGAGACCGTTCCCTTCTACGCCCTGCTCGCCGCTACCATGATGGCCGCCGGCTTCGACCCCATGGTCGGCGCCGCTACCGTCCTGCTCGGCGCTGGCTGCGGCTGCCTGGGCTCCACGGTTAACCCGTTCGCCGTCGGCGCTGCCGTCGACGCTCTGACCGGCGTTGGCATTGAGGTCAACCAGTCCATCATCATCGGCCTCGGTGCCGTCCTGTGGATTGTCACTACCGCTATGTCCATCGTCTTCGTGATGAACTATGCCAAGAAGGTCAAGGCTGACAAGGGCTCCACCATCCTGTCGATGCAGGAGCTCAAGGACGCCGAAGAGGCTCACGGCAAGGCTGCTTCCGAGGTCCACAAGGAGGTCAAGCTCACCGGTCGTCAGAAGGGTGTTCTGATCGCCTTCGCCTTCACCTTCGTCGTCATGATCGTCGGCTTCATTCCGCTGGCCGACCTCAACGAGGGCGTCGCCAACTTCTTCGACGCTGGCGCTGTCTACGACGCCGACGGTAACGCCGTCGTCCAGGGCTGGTCTGCCCTGATCACCGGCCTGCCCATTGGCCAGTGGTACTTCGACGAGGCTTCCACCTGGTTCTTCCTCATGGCCGTCCTGATCGGTATCATCGGTGGCCTGTCCGAGAAGCAGATCGTTAACACCTTCATCACCGGCGCTGCCGACATGATGTCCGTTGTTCTCGTCATCGCCCTCGCCCGTGGTATCTCCGTCCTCATGGCTAACACCGGCCTCGACGTCTTCGTCCTCGACGCTGCCGCCAATGCCCTGGCTGGCCTGTCCGGCGTGATCTTCGCTCCCATGAGCTTCCTGGTCTACTTCGGCCTGTCCTTCCTGATCCCCTCGACCTCTGGTATGGCTACCGTCTCCATGCCCATCATGGGACCGCTGGCTGTTAAGCTCGGCTTCTCGCCCGAGGTCATGGTCATGATCTTCTCCGCTGCTATCGGTGTCGTGAACCTGTTCACCCCGACCTCCGGTGCCATCATGGGCGGTCTCGCCCTGGCCAAGATCGAGTGGACGACCTGGCTCAAGTTTGCCCTTAAGCTCATCGTCGCGCTCTCCGTTGTCTGCGCCATCATCCTGACCGTCGCCTGCGTGTTGCTCTAAGTACCCAACGGGTACCCCACGGAAACCTTGACGATCCTGTAAAGGATCATCTGGTCATCGTCTGTCCGGTGGGGTCAACCCACCGGTAGACTCCTACCTTTAGCCCCCTCCCGTTCCGTGCGCGGGAGGGGGCGCTCTTGTGTTCCGGCGTTTTACCAAACGCCGGAACCACTCGACGCTGCGCGCCGCCCAGGACGACAATTTGTCATTCAAAAGACAAGGCATGACCAGAAGGTCTATGCCTTGCCTTTTTCATGCCAACTTATACGTCCTGGACGTCGCTCGCTGACTTATGCTCAACCTGCGACGTTCCCCTTGTTGGTGCAGGGGGCAGCTTGCTCGCTCTGGCGGGCGCTCGTTGACTTTGGCTCTGCCTGTGACGTTTCCATTGTTGGTGCGGAGCGACTTGGTCATTGCTTCAAATTAGCTACCCCGGGTCCCCGGTGGTTGTGGTGGGCGTGTTTGGTTGGTGCCTGTTGATGGTCTGGGTATCGGGGAGGGCGGGCTCCGTTATAATCGCCTAGAACATTAATTGGAAACGGGACGGGAGCCATACATGCGCCAGGGTTTCGACAACGCGAAGTATATCGAGCTGCAGGCCGCTCATATTAAGGAGCGCATCTCGCAGTTTGGCGGCAAACTCTATTTGGAGTTTGGCGGCAAGCTGTTTGACGACTATCACGCGAGCCGCGTGCTGCCGGGTTTTGAACCGGATAGCAAGTTTCGCATGCTCAAGAGCATTGCCGATGACGTCGAGGTCATCATCGCCATTAACGCGAACCACATCGAGAAGAACAAGGCTCGCGGTGACCTGGGCATTACCTATGACGAGGACGTTTTGCGCCTGGTCGACCTGTTCCGCGGCAACGGTTTTGCTGTCGCGGCCGTGGTCATCACCCAGTACGCCGGCCAGCCCGCCGCCGATGTGTTCCGCAATCGCCTGAACGCGCTCGGCATTCCCGCCAAGTTGCACTATCCCATCGAGGGCTATCCGCACGACGTCGACCTGATCGTGTCCGACGACGGCTATGGCAAGAACGAGTTTGTCGAGACCACTCGTCCGCTCGTCGTGGTCACCGCCCCCGGCCCCGGCTCGGGCAAGCTCGCCACCTGCCTGTCTCAGCTCTATCACGAGCACAAGCACGGCACCGCTGCCGGCTACGCCAAGTTCGAGACCTTCCCGGTCTGGAACCTTCCCCTCACGCATCCGGTCAACATCGCCTACGAGGCCGCCACGGCCGACCTTGACGATGCCAATATCATCGACTCCTTCCACTTGGAGGCCTATAACAAGACTACGGTCAACTACAACCGCGACGTCGAGGCCTTCCCGGTGGTCCGTGCCCTGATGGAAAAGATCCTGGGCAAGAGCCCCTACCAGAGCCCCACGGACATGGGCGTCAATATGGTCGGCTTTGCCATCACCGATGACGATGCCTGCCGCGACGCTTCCAAGATGGAGATTGTCCGCCGCTACTTTACCGCGGTCGAAAATGTGCGCCGTACCGGCGTGGGCGATGAACAGGTTGATCGTCTCAAGATCATTATGAAGAAGGCCGGTATCGACAAGAACTACTCGCCGGCGCGCTCGGCCGCCCTTACCAGGGAGCAGCTGACGGGTGGCCCCGTAGGCGCCATGGTCATGCCCGACGGCTCCGTGGTGACCGGCAAGACTTCCACGCGCCTGGGCGCCGCGAGCTCGCTCATCATGAATGCACTTAAGCATGTCTCGGGCGTTGACCTTGAGCTCGAGGTCATCAGCGATGAGGCGATCGAGCCTATCAGCAAGCTCAAGACGCATTTCCTGGGTAGCAAGAACCCGCGCCTGCACACCGACGAGACGCTTATGGCGCTCTCGATCACCTCGGCAACGAGCGAGACGGCGGCCCGCGTCCTTTCGGGCCTGGAGCAGCTGCGCGGGTGCGATGCCTTCTTTAGCGTGATCATCTCGCCGACGGACGAGACGGTGTTGCGCAAGCTGGGCATCAACGTGTGCTGCGAGCCCAAGTTTGAGCGCCGTGGTTTCTTCCACCGCTAAGCCTGGATAAATTGGTCTGAAAGGGGCACATCGGGTATGCATTCGGTGTGCCCCTTTTATCAACAAAGCTACCGTTTAACCTAAAAATAGCCCGCTTACCTGCCTATAAGCGATTTGGGCGGTATACAATAACCCTAATTGTTTCATCCTTTTGCGGGGATGCCGCATGATGGATGTTGCCGGCCATCATGGGGTGTGCCGGTCGCGCACGGTGCAAGTGATGCCCGTGCTCGGTTTGAGGAGGCTGCCATGGCTGGCAAGGGTCGTGCGAGTGTCAACGATATGAAGCGTGTCGAGGTGCAGGTGCTGATGGAGATCGCACGGCTGTCCGAAGACAACGGCGGATTTTATGGCTTTTCGCGCAAGACGCTTGCCGAGCGTGTGGGGGTGTCTCCGTATCGCGCCCGCGCGGCAATTGAGCGCTTGGAATCCGAAGACATCATCGAGGTCGTCTCGCGCTACAGCGACGACGGCGGCCAGCTCGCAAATGGTATTTGTCTCACGGAGCGTGGCGAGTGGTATCTAGAGGGCATCCGTGCCGGTATGCTCGTGCAGGACTTGATCAAGGACGAAATTGCCGATCGATAACAGCGCGCATTCATAGTGGAAACGACGCCGCCTGGGCAACCGGACGGCGTTTTGTTTCGAGATAGAGAAATGCGATTGCGCGTAAGAAAAATTGCGTGCGGCGCGCGTCGCGAGTATTACAATGAAGACCCGTAAGATGTGTATGGACAACTTCTACGGGAAGCGCAGGTAACTCAATATGACCAAGCATGTGTTCGTGACCGGCGGCGTGGTTTCGTCTCTGGGCAAGGGTATTACCGCGGCCTCGCTGGGCCGCCTACTCAAGTCGCGCGGCTACAAGGTAACGATGCAAAAGGCCGACCCGTATCTGAACGTCGACCCCGGCACCATGAGCCCGTTCCAGCATGGCGAGGTCTTTGTGACCGAGGACGGCTACGAGTCCGATCTAGACCTGGGCCATTACGAGCGCTTTATTGACGAGAACCTGACCCGCGATTCCAACTTTACGACTGGTGCCATCTATAAGAGCCTGATCGCCCGTGAACGTCGCGGTGACTTTTTGGGCGGCACCGTGCAGGTGATTCCGCACGTCACGAATGCCATTAAGGATAAGTTCCGTCGTATTGAGGAGCAGACCGGCTCCGACGTGGTCATCACTGAGTTGGGCGGCACCATCGGCGACATCGAGTCGCAGCCGTTTGTCGAGGCCATTCGCCAGTATCGCAAGGAGGCCGGCCCCGAGAACGTCTGCTACATCCACGTGTCGCTCGTTCCCTATATCGCCGCCGCCCACGAAGTCAAGACCAAGCCGACACAGCACTCCGTCAAGGAGCTCCGCAGCTTTGGTATCCAGCCCGATATTATCGTTCTGCGCTCCGACCACCATATCGACGATGCCATCCGCGGCAAGATCGCAAGCTTCTGCGACGTCGACACCGACTGTGTCTTTACCAACGAGGACTGCGCGAGCATCTACGATGTTCCGCAGCTGCTCGCCGAGCAGGACTTTGACCTGCGCATTTGCGAGCGCCTGGGTCTGGACCCGCGTGAGCGCGACATGAGCGAGTGGAACGAGTTCCTGCGCAAGCAGAATCACGCCAACCATCACGCCGACAAGGTGAAGATCGCCGTCGTGGGCAAGTACACGCAGCTGCCCGATGCGTACCTGTCGGTTATCGAGGCCCTGCACCATGCGGGCGTCTTCTACGATCGCCATGTGGACGTCCAACTGGTCGACGGCGAGAGTCTCGATGAGCAGAACGTCTCCGAGGTCCTGGGTGACGCCTCGGGCATCTTGGTCCCTGGCGGCTTTGGCAAGCGCGCCCTGGAGGGCAAGATTCTCGCGGCTGAGTTTGCCCGTGAGCACAAGATTCCGTATCTGGGCATTTGCCTGGGTATGCAGGTTGCCGTGTGCGAGTTCGCCCGCAACGTGGTCGGCCTTGCCGGCGCCAGCTCTTCCGAGTTCGATCCGGACGGCCCGTATAGTGTCATCGACCTGATGAGCTCGCAGGAGGACGTGACCGAGAAGGGCGGCACCATGCGCCTGGGCGCCTATCCGTGCAAGCTCGCCGCCGATACCCTCGCGCGCGAGGCATACGGCGAGGAGCTCGTCTACGAGCGTCACCGTCACCGCTTTGAGTTCAACAACGCCTTCCGCGACCAGCTCGAGGACGCCGGTCTGGTTATCTCGGGTCTTTCGCCCGACGAGCGTCTGGTCGAGATGGTCGAGCTGCCGCGCGACGTACATCCGTGGTATGTGGCCACCCAGGCTCATCCCGAGTTCAAGAGCCGTCCGACCAACCCGCAGCCGCTGTTCCGCGAGTTCGTGCGCGCCTCGATCGGCCAGCACGAGGGTGTTGACCGTCTGCAGGTGACGCCCAAGAACCTCGCTACGGACTAAGGGTGCCGGAGAACCAAGAACATACCGAAGCTACTCCCTCGTCGCTCGCTGTGGTGGCGGGGGAGTATCTCGATTACCTTGCGGTCGAGCGGGGTTTGGCGCGCAATACGATTGCTGCCTACCGTCGTGACCTGACGACGTACTGCGCCTATCTGGAGCGGGCGGGCATTGTGTCTTTTGAAGAGGTGACCCGTCAGGTCGTGGAGGACTTTGTTGCCGATCGCCGCGACGGAGGCTATTCCGACGCCTCGGTGGAGCGCGCGCTTGCTGCCGTGAAGGGCCTGCATGCCTTTTTGGTGCGCGATGGGGCCGTGGCCCAAAACCCGACGGCGGCGTTGCGCCTGCCCAAAAAGGCAGATCGCCTGCCGGAATACCTTTCGGTGGAGGACGTCTCGGCACTGCTGGATCAAGACTTTCCCGAGGGCGAGATGGGACTGCGCGATCACGCCATCTTGGAAGTGCTTTACGGTTGCGGCTTGCGCGTGAGTGAGCTGGTTGGGCTCGATGTGGGCGATATCCATATCGATGACGGGTTTGTCCTGGTGCGCGGTAAGGGCTCCAAGGAGCGTCTGGCCCCGTTGGTGGGAAGCGCGGCGCGTGCCCTGACACACTATCTAGGTGACGGGCGCACTCTCCTGGCCGCCCATGCTCACGGGACGGAGACCTCGGCGGTCTTTTTAAATAAGAACGGACGTCGCCTGTCGCGTCAGGCCGTGCATGCGATATGCGAGCGGTATGGGCGCCAGGTGGGGCTGGTGGGGCTCCATCCCCATACCTTGCGCCACTCCTTTGCCACCCATATGCTCGCGGGCGGTGCCGACCTGCGTGTGCTACAGGAGATTTTGGGCCATGCCGATATTTCGACCACGCAGGTCTACACGCATGTCGACCGCACGCAACTGACCGAGGTCTATCTGGCGGCGCATCCGCTGGCACAGCGCTAGCACCTCGCTGACCTGCATATTTATAAATATTAAAGGGGACGGGCCCCAGATTGCCGAGACGCACTTTTGCGCGCATGGGCAATCTGGGGCCCGTCCCATTTTTCGCCAGACATCGACGCGGTGGTGGGCCGTGTGTGCCGTGGGTGGGGGAGTTTGGGGGCGATGTGAACGGCGTGTAAAGGGACGTAAAAATCACCTCAAGGTCAACTTGAAGGTTGAGGTTCACGGACGTGGTTCTACAGGTGGCATCCCGCCTCTGCTGCAAACACAACATATTGTGTTTTCGAACATATGCTCGGGGGTGTTTTACAACATATTGGGAGTGGAGTGGTGGGGCGGGGTGGGGGAAGGGGTGGGGAAAGGTGTTGAAAAATGGGGCGGTTCCCCATATTATTGATGACGTCGACAGGCGGGGTGGTTCCCCGCGTACGTGCCATCTGAGTAACCGAGGGGAGGGCGCACATGGGAATGACGGGTGCATACGAGCGCAATCTCGATGCAAAAGGTCGTCTATCCCTGCCTGCACCCCTTCGCGAGGAGCTTGGAGAGCACGTTCGCGTGTTCAAAGCCCTGGATGTCGATGCTCTGTACGTGTTCTCTGCCGAGGCCTTCGATAAGTGGGTCGAAGGACTCTTCGCGGGTCGTGAGGGCCACGAGGGTTTTAACCCGCGTGACATCAACGACCAGAAGCTCATGAGGGCGATCAACAAGCGCACCACGTCGATGGATGTGGACAGCGCGGGTCGTATCGGTCTTTCTGAGTCTCTCCGCAAGCAGGCGAACCTCGACCGCGAGGTCACGGTTGTGGGCAACTACGACCACCTTGAGGTTTGGGACCGCGCTACGGCCGATGAGGACGATGACGACGAGGCCCTGCTGGACCTCTTCTTCTCGTAAGGGCAAGGCACGAGTAACGGATGGAGCGTGGGATCTTGACACAAGAATATCGGCATGAACCTGTCATGCTCGGCGAAGTGCTTGAGTCGCTGCAGCTAAAGAGCGGCTCCGTCGTCTGCGACTGCACCCTTGGCGGTGCCGGCCATTCGGTAAAGATGGCCGCGCAGGTGGGGGAGACCGGCCTTTTGCTCGGCGTCGATCAGGACGACATGGCCCTCGAGGCCGCTGGCGCCCGTCTGGACCGCGAGGTTCCCGGCGTACCGCACCAGCTGCTGAAGGGCAACTTCGGCGACTTGGACGAGCTGCTTTGCTCGGCCGAGGTGCCCGGGGTCGATGGCTTCCTGTTCGACTTGGGCGTTTCGTCGCCGCAACTCGATATCCCTGGCAGGGGCTTTTCGTACAACGAGGACGCCCCATTGGACATGCGGATGGATCCGGGTAACAACACCTTAAACGCAGCTGAGGTCATCAACACCTATAACGAACACGACCTCGCCCGGATTCTACGCGTCTACGGCGAAGAGAAGTTCGCCTCGCAGATCGCGCGCGAGATCGTGCGCCGCCGCGAGCATGAGCCGATCGAAACCACCGGCCAGTTTGTCGAGATCATCAAGGCTGGTATCCCCGCTGCCGCTCGTCGGCATGGCGGACACCCAGCCAAGAAGAGTTTCCAGGCCATTCGCATCGAGGTCAATCACGAACTCGATGTGCTCGAGCGAGGGCTTGACGCCGCCACAAGGTGGCTCAACCCGGGCGGACGCATCTGCGTCATCTCGTATCACTCGCTCGAGGACCGTATCGTAAAGAACCACTTTAAGGAGATGAGCCAGGGGTGCACGTGTCCGCCGGAGATTCCGGTGTGCGTGTGCGGCAACGTGCCGATACTCAAGGTCATCACCCGCAAACCCCTGGTTGCCCAACCCGATGAGGTTGCGCGCAACCCTCGGGCGAGATCAGCCAAGATCCGCGTGGCGCAGCGTCTGTAGACGCGACCGCGCGATATTGGACCTCCCGCTCGCACCATAAACGAAGCTTAGACACACTACCAACGTACTCGGGATGGGAGGCGGCATATCATGGGCTACAACACCTCAAACGCAGCACTCGCCTATGATATGAACGCCATGCCCGCCTATCGTGAGGCACCGCAGGCCCCCGTTGCTCCCCGCGAGCAGCGCACGCCGCGCTTTGATGTCTACACGGGCGCGGGCCGTCAGGCAAACCAGGCGGTAAGCCCGGTTTTCATGAGCGTTCTTAAAACGTTTTGCATCATTGCGGCCATCTTCATGACGATCGGTGTCGCCCGCGTGGCGCTCGCCGGCGTTACGGCCCAGGTGCTCAACAGCAACGCCGCGCTTACCAACACGCTCGAGAAGGCGACCGACGAGAGCTCTGACCTGGAGGTCATGCATTCGGTCTATGGTGCCGACACGCGCATTCGCGACCTTGCGGGCGCTTATGGCATGGTGGAGCCCAGCGAGAGCGTTACACTTGATTTTTCGCAGGATGCAGCCGCGGGCGCTAGCTCGACCGCGACCGCTCAGTAACAAGACGGTAGCTGAGTATGACAAATGACTATCGCCGCGGCTCCGACGGGGGTCGCGGTTCTGGACGTCCCTCATCGCGGGGACGTTCTGGTTATCAAGGAACGGGTCGGCCATCTTACAACGCGAGGCCGTCCTATGGCAACGACCCTGCGTCGCGTCTCCGTGGCTCGAGTGGTCCTCAAATGCATAACACCAGACCGCGCAAGAGCTCGTCGACCGAATGGCTCACGGGCACGCCGCTGCCCCGTCGCAAAGCCGTCATGGGCTTCATCGGGCTTGGCTTGGGTTTGGGCGCCCTTCGCCTTGCCGACTATCAAATCGTGGAAGCCGATAAGTTGCGCGACCGCGCCGATGCACGTCGCTTGCTTGCGCAGACGCTGTATGCCAAGCGCGGTACCATCTACGACCGTAACGGCAACGTGCTGACGTCGTCGGTCGAATGCCGCAACATCGCCGTGAATCCTCAGCTTATCGAGGACGTTGACAAGACGGTGTCGGCGCTGGTCAAAGCTACGGGAATCGATAAAAAGACCTGTCGCGAGCTCGTTGAGTCGGATGGCACCTGGGTGTATATCAAACGTCAGGTGGACGAGGACGATGTCGCGGCGCTGGAGAAGAAGAACCTGCCTGGCGTGCTCTTTGAGCAGGCCATGAAGCGCGTGTACCCCTACGGCAACCTGGCATCGCAGGTGCTTGGCGTGGTAAACGTGGACAACGACGGTCTGACGGGCCTCGAAAAACAGTACAACAAGCTTTTGACCGGAACGAACGGTTCGCTGGTGCGCGAGCGGGCGAGGGACGGTAGCTATATCGCGGGCGGCGCCTATAAGAAGGTTGCCGCGGTGGACGGCGTGGACATCGTGACGACGCTCGATGTCAATATCCAGCGTGCCGCCGAGGACGCCCTGGCCGAGGCGGTCGAAAAGACCAAGGCCAAGAATGGCTCGGCCCTGGTCACCGATCCCACGACGGGCGAGATTCTGGCGGCATGCTCGTATCCGACATATGACCAGACCGATCTGGAAAATGCCAAGACCGAGGACATGAACTTGCGCCTGGTTACCGATGCCTACGAGCCCGGCTCGGTCTTTAAGACGCTCGTGGCAGGTGCCGGCTTCGACTTGGGTGCCGTGCGTTCGAGCACGTCGTTTGAGGTACCGGCGAGCATTAAGGTTGGCGACGACACCGTTACCGACGTCGATAAGCGCGACTACACCATGACCATGGACGTGCGCGAGATGATGCGCCGTTCGTCCAATGTGGGCTTTGTCCTGGTGGGACGCAAGATCGGTGCAGATGATTTTGCCACCTATGTGGACAAGTGGGGTATCGGTCATAGCTCCGGTGTCGATTTTCCGGGTGAGAGCCTGGGCATCGTCAAGGAGCGCGACCAGTACGACGGCGCCACGCTGGGCTCGATGAGCTTTGGCCAGGCGCTGTCCGTCTCGCCGATTGAGGTCGCACGTGCCGTGGGCGGCATCGCGAACGGCGGCGTGATGATGACTCCGCACTTCTATAAGTCCAGCAAGGGCGATGAGAAGGACTGGGGCGAAGGCGAGCGTGCGATTTCGGAGGACGCTGCCGCCCAGGTGACATCGTGCATGCAGACGGTCGTGTCCGAAGGCACGGGCGTTGGCGGTGCGGTCGATGGCTATGACGTGGCGGGCAAGACCGGTACGGCCGAGCGTGCTGACGAGAACGGCGGTTACCTCAAGGAGAACTACATGTCGTCCTTTATGGGCTTTGCGCCGGCACAATCGCCCAAGGTGCTGTGCTATATCACACTCGATGGAACGCCGAGCGGCTCGGATGCCGCCGCGGTGCCATTCCAGTCCATTATGGCCAACGCACTCGACGTGCTGGGTATCCCGCGCACGAAGTAGGGGGTTACAATCTTGAGCGTGGTCTGCCGTTTGATCTGAAGGGTGTTCACATGCCCTGCACCACGCGCGCATGGCACTGGGATACAATACGCCGATAGCATTATTAGGTTTACAGGGGAGCTGCAATGATAGAGATCGCCGTCAACAACCTCGCGGCCTCAACGGGGGCCCGAACCGTGACGGAAGAAGTCGATCGGGTATGCCGCGGGTGCGTTATCGACTCGCGTCAGGTCGAGGAGGGGACGATCTTTGTCGCCTTCCCCGGCGAAAAGGTCGACGGCAATGATTTTGCCTCCCGTGCCATCGAGTCGGGTGCCGGTGCCGTTGTGATGACGCGCGAGCCCGATGCCGAGCTGGTTTCGTTGGCGCAGGACAAGGGATGCGCCATCTTGCTGACCGACGACCCCGAGGAGTTCTTGCTGCGCCTGGCGCATGTATATCGTTTGGAGCTTGGCTGCCTGGTCGTCGGCATTACCGGTTCGATTGGCAAGACGACGACCAAGGACGTGCTCGCCGCCGTGCTCGCCAAGCGTTATCGCGTCTGGGCCACGAAGGGCAATTTCAACAACTTGATCGGCATGCCGCTCACGGTGCTTTCCGCTCCGGCCGATACCGAGGTCCTGGTGCTCGAGATGGGCATGAACCATTTTCATGAGATTGAGCGCCTGTCCCAGTCTGCCAACCCCAATCTTGCCATCGTGAGCAAGATCGGAACCTCCCACATCGGTATCCTGGGCAGCCGCGAGAACATCGCCCGTGCCAAGTCCGAGATTGTCCAGGGCATGTGCGCCGCCGGCGACTTCTCGCCGCTGCTGGTTTTGGGCGGCGAGGACGACTTTACGCCGTTCATTCGCGATACGTTCGCCCAGCCTGCGGGTATTGACGTGATGCTGGCCGGTGTCTCGGACGACGACGAGGTCCGCGCGCGCGACATTCGCGTCGACGACGAGGGCCATCCGGTCTTTACGCTCGACTTTGGTCAGGGCGACACGGTCGATACCATGTTGGCTATTCCCGGTGTGCAGTCCGTGCCCAATGCCGTCAAGGCCGCCGCGGTCGCCTATCGTCTGGGCGTGACGCCCGAGCAGATCGATGCTGCCTTTAGGGGCCTTACGATCACCGGTCACCGTCAGGAGATCAAGCGCGCCAAGAGCGGAGCACGCATCATCGACGACTCCTATAACGCCAGTGCCGAGTCTATGGCTGCCGGCCTCGATTTGTTGTGCTCGCTCATCTGTGACGGTTCGCGCATGGCGATCCTGGGCGAGATGGGCGAGATGGGTGACGAGGCTCCCCGCATGCATGAGCTCGTGGGCGCCTATGCCGCCGCCAAGAAGCTCGACATGCTCGCGTGCGTCGGCGGCGAGCTGGCTCAGCTCATGGCCGATGCCGCACGTATGATGGGTATGGATGAGGACCGCATCCAGGTGTTCTCCGATTATCAGCAGGTGCTCGACCGCATGGGCGGCGCGCTTGAAAATCATGATGTTGTACTGGTCAAGGGTTCCCGTTTTGTTGAGCTCGACCGCTTTGTGGAAGGTGTGTGCTAGCCCATGTTCGGCAATCCCTCGTATCCTACGTATCAGGCCTTTTTGGGACTTGGCATCGCTGCCGCCATTGCGCTGCTGCTTATGCCGTGGTGGATCAAGCTGCTGAAGGTCGAGGGTATCGGCCAGCAGGTCCGAGCCGACGGCCCCAAGCGTCATTTGATTAAACAGGGTACGCCGACCATGGGCGGCGTCATCATCCTTGTCGCGATCTCGCTGACCTGCCTGCTGATGGGCAAGCTCACCACCGAGCTCGTGCTCGTGCTGCTTGCCACGCTGGCCACCGGCGTTCTGGGTCTCATCGACGACCTGACCTCCGTCACGCATGGTCGCTCGCTCGGCCTGACGCCTCACGCCAAGATGATCGGTCTGACCATCATCTGCGTCACCTTTACCGTGCTCGCCGTCAATTGGTGCGGCGTCGCCCCCGAGATTCGTTTTCCCGGCGGCCTGACGATTGACCTCGGTGTTCTTTCGACCACCATCTGCGGCCTTTCGTTCCCGTGGCTCTACATTGTATTTTGCTGGCTGATGATTGCTGGTCTTTCCAATGCCGTGAACCTGACCGATGGTCTGGACGGCCTTGCCGGTGGCACTTCCATGATCGCCATGCTCGCCATGGCCGCCATGGCGTTTTTGCACGGTGACGTGAACCTGTCCATCTTCTGCACGGCGTGCGCCGGTGCCTGCCTGGGCTTTTTGTGGTTCAACTGCTACCCGGCGAGCATCTTTATGGGCGATACCGGCTCACTTGCCCTGGGTGCCGCTTTTGCCTGCACCTCCATCATGACCAACACCGAAGTCGTTTCCCTCATCATCGGCGGTCTGTTTATCGTCGAGACTCTGTCGGTCATGATCCAGGTTGTCTATTTCCACTTTACGCACAAGCGCGTCTTCCTTATGGCGCCCATTCATCATCATTTCGAAAAGAAGGGCTGGGCCGAGACCAAGGTCGTTATCCGTTTTTGGATTATCGCCGCGGCCTTTGGCGCCGTTGGCCTCGCCCTGTTCTTCCAGTTGGGATAGTGGTCTTTCATGCCTCTTGCTGATGTCTTTAGCCTGCTTGTTTTGGGGCAGGGTAAATCCGGTCTCGATGTCGCCCGTTGGGCGTTGGCTCACCCCGAGCGCGTGAGCGCCACGACCGTGTATGGCGGCGGTAGCTCCGAGCCCAATGACGCCACGCGTGCGCTCGAGGCGCAGGGCGCGTCGTTTGTCTACGGCACCGAGCAGGTCGAGGGTGCCTATGACGTGTGCGTGACATGCCCGGGTATCTCGGAGTTCTCGGCCTTCTTTAAGGCTGGGCGTGAGCATGCCGCTCAGATTATGGGCGAGCCCGAGTTTGCCTATTGCCTGTCTCCCCAAAATTGGATCGCCATCACGGGCACCAACGGCAAGACAACTACTACGTCGCTGACCGATTATCTGCTCAAGGCCGCCGGTGAAGCCAGCGTGGCCGTCGGCAATATCGGTGAGCCGCCGGTGAACGAGATCGACGGCCGCGCACACAATGAGTGGTTTGTGGCCGAGCTGTCGAGTTATCAGATTGCTACGACCGCCGAGCTTCATCCTCGCGTGGCGGTACTGCTCAACATCACGCCCGACCACCTGGGCTGGCACAAGAGCCACAAGAACTATGCGCTTGCCAAGATCAAGTTGTTCGAGAATATGGTCGACGACGACCTCGTGGTTATCGATGTTGAGGATGCCGGCATCCATGAGTTCGATGAGTACATCTACACGCCGGGTCGCCGCATCTGCAAGGTCGCTTTTGACGAGCCCGAGGGTGCAGACGCCGCCTTTGTGCGCGACGGCAAGATGGTCGTCCGCCTGAAGGGTGTCGAGACTCAGCTTGTCGCCACGTCCGAGCTCAAGATCTCGGGCCATCACAATGTCATCAATGCCCTATGTGCCGCCACGGCTGCTCTGGCCGTCGGTGCCGATCCCGAGGGCGTTTGCCGCGGTTTGGCATCGTTCCAGCCACTCGAACACCGCGTTGAGCCCTGTGGCGAGATCGATGGCGTGCGCTACGTTAACGATTCCAAGGCAACGAACACCGATGCAGTCGAAAAGGCTCTGACGGCGTTTCCCGACGACGACGTGATCTTGCTGCTCGGCGGCCACGATAAGGGCACGCCGCTTGCGGACTTTGCCCGCGTCGTTATGGACAACGTGCGCTCGGTCGTTTGCTTTGGCGATGCGCGCGAGCGCTTTACTGCCGCTATGGACGAGGCCGATGTCGATGGTGACGTGGATATCGCCCAGGCCGATGATCTGCGCGATGCCGTTGACGTTGCCCGCTCGCTCTCGAGCCGCGGCGACGTGATCCTGCTTTCGCCCGCCTGCTCTTCGTTCGACGAGTTCTCGGGCTACGAGGAGCGCGGTCGCGTGTTTAAGGACTACGTGGCCCAGCTTGCCGCAGCAGCGAAATCGCAAACGGAATAGGGGTTGCCGGTGAGAGAGGAGAGCCCCCGAAGTGATATGAGGAGGCCCGACTCGGACCGTGCTTCCTCGCTGCGTAGCACGCCGCGTTCCGGACGCGGCGGGCAGACGTTCAGTGAGCGCTATATTGCCGGCGTCCCCGCCCGCATCATGCGCCCCCGTTTGATATTTATGGCTTGCCTGTTTAGCTTGGTTTGCTTTGGCTTGCTGATGGTGTACTCGGCATCTTCGGTCGAGGCGATGCACGAGAATGGTTCGGCGACGTTTTTCCTGTTTCGACAGGCCGCGTTTGCCGGAGTTGGCGTGCTGGCTATGGTTGCCATCGTGCGCGTCTTGCCGGACAGTTGGTTTGGGGAAGACGTGCTCAGGATCTTCCTCATGGGCATGATAGGGCTACTGGTTCTGGTGTTCTTTATGGGTAGCGGCAGTCGTGGCGCCACGCGTTGGCTCAACATCGCCGGTATTCAGTTCCAGCCGTCTGAGTTTTTAAAGCCGTTCGCCATCGCGTATTCGGCCATCATGCTCGACCGCATCTTTTCGCCCGGCGGCAACATCAACGAGTTTCTTCGCAACATGGGCGTTTACCTGGGCATTTCGCTCTTTCTAATCTTTGTTCAGCCCGATTTTGGCACCGTTCTGATCATCTTGTTGACCCTCATGTGCATGGCGTTGTTTGCGGGATTGGACCCCAAATATATCGTTTGGACGGTCGTTGCCGGCATCGCCGTCATTGCGATCGCCCTTATCGCCGAGCCGTATCGTATGACGCGTGTCGAGGTTGCTTGGAATCCTTGGGCAGACGAATATGGTGACGGCTATCAGGCCACGCTTGCCATCATGGCGTTTGCCTCGGGCGGCCTGTTCGGTCGCGGTATCGGCAACTCCACCATGAAGTACTCGTATTTGCCCGAGGCGCATAACGACTACATCTTGGCTATTATCGGCGAGGAAGTTGGCTTTATCGGAACCGTGCTGTTCTTCTTGGTGTTTGCGATGCTGATCTACTCGGCGTTTCGCATTGCCGAGCAGGCGACCGACCGTCGCGGAGCACTTATGGTATCGGGTTCCGCGGTCATCCTTGCGGTGCAGTTTTTGATCAACGCGCTGGGCATTCTCAATGTGTTTCCCATGACGGGCAAGCCGCTGCCGTTTATTAGCTACGGCGGCTCCTCGATTATTGTGTCGCTTATGCTCGCCGGTCTGATCCTGCGCGTTTCGTATGAGAGCGCCCGTCGCGATGAGTACGACCGTCGTCGCGAGAGCTTTGCCGTTATGGATGAGAGTACCGCCGGCGTGCCCCACGTGCGCGGCGAGCGATCTTCGCGTAACGGCTTTACCGTCCTGGATGGCTCTGCGACCGAGCCGGCGGCCCGTCCGCGTCAGCGAACGGCGCCGCAAGGTCGTCCGCAGCGCCCCACTCCCCGCAATGCGGGCGGCGGATATAATCGAATCGATTTGAATTCGGACCCGTCGGCGCGTTTGCGCACCGATGACCAGGGGCCGCGTGTACGAAGGGATTACCATGACCGATAAGATGACCGTTGCTATTGCAGCCGGCGGCACGGCAGGACATATCAACCCCGCGCTCGCCTTGGCCGAGGAGCTGCGTGACCGCGGTCATCACGTTGTGTTCGTGGGCCAGTCGCGCAAGCTCGAGGGCCGTCTGGTTCCCGAGGCCGGATTCGATTTTGTGCCCATCACGGTCACGGGCTTCGATCGCTCCCGTCCCTGGACGGCGCTGACTTCGCTGTGGCGCGTCAACAAGGCGAAGCGTGCGCTTGCCCGTCACTTCTCGAAGGTCGGTAAGCCCGATGCCGCTATCGGCTTTGGTGCTTACGTTGAGGTCCCGCTGCTGGGTTGGTGCAAGGACGCCGGCGTTCCGTATCTGCTGCACGAGCAGAACTCTGTTCCGGGTCTGGCCAATAAGATGATGAACTCACATGCCGCCCGCGTGTGCATTTCGGTACCTGCGGCCCGCGCGGTCTTTGAGCGCGAGGGCGACCCCGACCATGTGCTCATGACGGGCAATCCCGTGCGTCGTTCGGTGATCGAGGGCGATCGCGCTCGCGGTCGCAAGACGCTCGGTGTGCCCGAGGACGCGACGCTTCTGCTCGTCTTTGGTGGTTCGCTCGGTGCTCAGCATCTCAACGAGCGCGTTGCCTCGCTCAAGAGTGAGCTGCTGACCCGCGAGAATCTCTACATTTTGCATTCGACGGGTGCCGACGGCTTTGAGGAGACCGAGCGCGCTTTGGCGCTGACGCCCGAGGAGGCGAAGCGCTATCGAGTCCAGCCCTACATCGACAACATGGGCGATATGCTGGCTGCGGCCGATTTGGTGCTCTCGCGTTCCGGTGCCTCGAGCGTGGCCGAGATCGCCGCGCTTGCCGTGCCCTCGGTACTCGTGCCGTATCCGCACGCCACGGCCGACCACCAGACCACGAATGCGCGCTACCTGGTCGATGCCGGCGCCGGCGTGCTTTGCGCCGATGCCGATATCGATGCCCCTGCCTTTGCCGACGAGCTGCTGCACCTGATCGATGACGCTGCGGCGCGTGATGCCATGCGTCAGGCGGCGCGTGGCTTGGCCCAGGACCGTGCCGCCGCGCTTTTGGCCGACGCGGTAGAGGGATTGCGTTAGTTAGACGGGATATCGCCGGTCGCCCTCGCGCGGATGCGGTAGGTGCGGTACAGTTAACGGGTTACAGGCAGTGTTTACGCAAGGAGTACACGAGCACATGGCTGATTCCCAGACTGCAACCTCCGCGCCCGAGTTCAAGAGCGCCCACTTTATCGGTATCGGTGGCGCCGGCATGAGCGGCATCGCCCTCGTCCTGCACGAGCGCGGTTATACCGTTACCGGCTCCGACCTTAAGACGTCGCGCTATATTCGCCAGCTTACCCGCGCCGGCGTGAAGGTCCACGTGGGCCACGAGGCTGCGACGATCGACGAGGTCAAGCCCGACGTGGTCGTGGTCTCCACTGCAATTCCCGAGTCCAACCCCGAGCTCGTGCGTGCCCGCGAGCTCGGTATTCCCGTGTGGCCCCGTGCCAAGATGCTCTCGGCCCTGGGCCACGGCTACACCACCGTCGCCGTTGCCGGCACGCACGGCAAGACCACGACCTCTTCGATGTGCGCCACCATGCTCGACCGCATGGGCCTGGACCCCAGCTTTTTGATCGGCGGCATTGTCGAGGGTTATGATACCAACGGTAAGAACGGCTCGGGTGACTACTTTGTCGCCGAGGCCGACGAGTCCGACAGCTCGTTCCTGTTCTTGAACCCCAACGTGGTCATCGTGACCAACGTCGAGGCCGACCATCTCGATCACTACTCGGGCATCGAGGAGATCGAGGCCACCTTTGCCAAGTTTATGGGGCTGGTGGGCGAGGACGGCACCGTCATCGTTTGCGGCGAGGACCCGCATCTGGTCGAGCTCGCCAAGTCGACGGGCCGTCATGTGCTTTCCTATGGCTTTGCCGAGAACAACGACATCGTCTGCGTACATCCGGATGTCAAGGGCATCCAGAGCGACTTTATCGTTCGCTTTGAGGACGGCACCGAGCACGCTGTCGAGATTAAGAGCAACCCCGGTCGTCACAACATGCTCAACGCCACGGCCGTCCTGACCGTCGCCCATGTCCTGGGCCTCGATATCGACGCCGCCGCTAAGGCGCTTTCGAGTTTTGAGGGCGTCCGCCGTCGCTTTACCCACGTGGGCGATATCGACGGCATCACGGTGGTTGACGATTACGGCCATCATCCCACCGAGATCAAGGCGACGCTCGCTGCTGCCTCTTCGCTGGGCTACAAGCATGTCGACGTCGTGTTCCAGCCGCACCGCTATTCGCGCCTGCAGGCTCTGTGCGATGACTTTGCCGATGCCTTTGCCAACGCCGATAAGCTGCTGCTGATCGATGTGTTCTCCGCCGGCGAGATGCCGATTCCGGGCGTTACCTCCAAGATGCTCGCAGATACCGTTCGCGCCAAGCACCCCGGCAAGGAGGTCGTGTACTGCTCTAGCCGTCTTGAGCTCAACCAGGAGCTTGAGAAGCTCGTGGGCGAGGGCGACCTGTTGCTCACTATGGGTGCCGGCGACGTTACGACCGTCGGCCCCGAGTTCATCGAGTATCTGACTGCCAAGAAAGACGCTTAACCTCTATGGGTCTCTTTAACGCCGTCATGGCGCTTTCGGGCATGATCGACACGGACGTGGTCGAGGACGAACGTCTTGCACGCCATACAAGCTATCGTATCGGCGGCAAGGCCGACCTCTTTGTGACGTGCCATAGCTACCATGCCCTGCGTCGCGCCGTGGCGGTGCTTGACCGCGAGCAGGTGCCGTGGGTGATTATCGGTAAAGGGTCCAACCTGTTGGTTGCCGATGCCGGTTATCGCGGCGCCGTTATTTCGCTGGGACGTGAGTTTCAGCGCACAGTTGTTGCCGAGGACGGCTGCACGCTGACCGTTGGTGCGGGCGTGATGTTCGCGCGTTTGGTCAACGACGCCTTGTCGCGCGGGCTTTCGGGCCTTGAGTTCGCGGTCGGTATTCCCGGTTCGGTCGGCGGCGCCGTGTCCATGAACGCAGGAACGCGGACCGAGTGGATCGGCTCCCTTATCGAGGACGTGGTCACGTTTGATCCGGCGTCCGGTATTAAGCACTATGCAGGGTCCGAGATCGCTTGGGGGTATCGCGAGTGCAGCTTGCCGCGTAACGAGATCATTCTTGAGTGCGTGCTTAAGCTCAAGGCCGCGCCCAAGGCCGACATTCGCGAGCGTATGGAGCGGTATCTGACGCGCCGCAAGCGCACGCAGCCCATGGGCCGTGCATCCTGCGGATCGGTCTTTCGCAACCCGCCCGACGCAAGCGTGGGCAAGTTGATTGAGGATTGTGGATTAAAGGGTTTTTCGGTTGGCGGTGCGGAAGTTTCGCCCGTACACGCTAATTTTATCGTTAACAACGGAACCGCCTCGGCCGATGACGTGGCCGCGGTTATCAGGCATGTGCACGGAAAGGTGAGGGAGGCGTATGGCATCGAGCTCAGACCGGAAGTTAAATTCCTCGGCTTCTAGAGCATCGAAACCAACCTTCCGCCGCGCCGGAGGGCGTTCCGGCGCACCTGCCCAGCTTCAACATAAGCCCGCCATGCCCTCCAAGTCTGTTGGGCCCGTTCGTCCTGCCAAGCGCCCGGTCGTCGGCTCGCAGCTGGGAGGACGCCCCGCTTCTAAAAAGACGAGTCGTCCGGCTCCGCGTCCTTCGGTGACGCCCAAGCCGGCGATGGGCGCCAAGACCTCCCGACCCATGGCGACGCCCAAGCCTTCGCTGGGAGCTCGTGCGCCGCATGCCGGCCGTACGTTGGCTGGCGCTAAGCCGCGTTCACTGACATCGGTGCCCGCTGCCAAGGCGTCTTCGGCAAAAAAGGGCATCAATCCTCTGTCATCGCTTGGTGCCATGGCAGGTAAGGCGACCGACGCCGCTTCTGCCATGAAGGGTAAGGGCAAGATCGCGGGCGGCATCCTAGCGGCCGTGGCCGTACTTGCCATTGTTGCCATCGTCGTCATTAACTCCGGCCTGTTTTCCGCCACCGATATTCAGATTCATGGCAGCGAGCATGTGACCAAGCACGACGCCATGCAGCTCATCAGTCTTCCCGAGAATACGTCGCTCTTTAACGTGGATCCCGATCAGATCACCGAGGGCCTCAAGCAAAACCCGTGGGTCTCGGGCGTGGATGTCCAGCGCCAGTTTCCCCATACGCTTATCATCACGCCGACGGAGCGTAAGGTTATCGCCATTGCGTATATCAGCTCCGATGACCTTGCCTGGGCTATCGGAGACGATGACACCTGGATTGCTCCGCTGTCGACGTCTGTCGAGGTGGACGACCAGGGGAACGTCATTACATCGGGGGAGGGTGCCAAAACCCTGACCGGCATCGATGCGGCCCTGGCGCTTGCCAAGCACTACGGCGCCGTGCTGTTGACTGACGTCTCGGCCGATGTCGCACCGGTTTCGGGTCGGGCGGTGAGCTCCAAGGCCGTCAAGGCCGGCCTGGATTACGCACGCGGCTTTTCGAGCGAGTTCTTGGACCAGGTGAAGGATATTTCCACGCCTTCCGTTGAGGCTATCTCGGCAAATCTCGACAACGGCGTCGAGGTGTCGCTGGGCGATTCGGACGATATCGCCAAGAAAGAACGCATCGTGACCAAGCTACTTTCGCAGGTAGAGGGCGTGACCTATATCAATGTGCGCTCTCCGGGCAACTACACGTTTAGGAACGCACCGACCGCCTAGCATCCTAAACGGCTTTGTTGAGGGGCCACACCACGCCGTTTATCTGGTTTGTTTGGTTTTCACGGTCAATTATTTGACTGAAACGTTCATAATGTGCAAACATAATACGGTTTACCTTTGCATTTACTTTCAACCTGAAGGTTAATGTGCGCAGGGGTCAACCCATGCTATGGCTATAACCTTTGTTCGGAGGACCGACATGCACGAGACAGAGATCAACAACTACCTTGCCGTCATTAAGGTGGTCGGCGTCGGCGGCGGCGGTACCAACGCGGTCAATCGAATGATCGAAGAGGGCATCCGCGGCGTCGAGTTTGTTGCCATCAACACCGATGCTCAGGCGCTCGCGATCTCTGATGCCGATATCAAGGTGCACATCGGCACCGACCTTACCCGCGGCCTGGGCGCCGGCGCCAACCCCGAGGTTGGCCGCAAGGCTGCCGATGAGTCCCGCGACGATATCGCCGAGGCGCTCGCTGGCGCCGACATGGTGTTCATCACCTGCGGCGAGGGCGGTGGTACCGGTACCGGCGCTGCTCCCATCGTTGCCGATATCGCGATGAACGAGGTCGGTGCGCTGACCGTCGCCGTCGTGACCAAGCCCTTCACCTTCGAGGGACGCAAGCGCAAGAAGAGCGCCGAGGAGGGCATCAAGACCCTCTCCGATTGCGTCGACACCATGATCGTTATCCCTAACGACAAGCTGCTCGACATCGCCGAGAAGAAGACCACGATGCTCGAGGCGTTCGCAATTGCCGATGGCGTCCTTTCCCAGGGCACCCAGGGCATCACCGACCTCATCACCGTCCCGGGTATCATCAACCTGGACTTCGCCGATGTTAAGACCATCATGAAGCAGGCCGGTACCGCCATGATGGGTATCGGTACCGCTTCTGGGGACACCCGTGCCGTCGACGCTGCCCAGCAGGCTATCTCCAGTCCGCTGCTCGAGAGCTCCATCGATGGCGCCACGCGCGTCCTGCTTTCCATCGCCGGCTCCAAGGACCTGGGCATCCAGGAGATCAGCGACGCCGCCGACGTTGTCGCCAATGCTGTCGACCCCGAGGCCAACATCATCTTCGGTACCGTTGTTGACGAGTCCCTGGGCGACCAGGTGCGCATCACCGTTATCGCTACGGGCTTCTCCGACTCCAACGTCAACCGTCAGGACGAGCTCTTCGCTGCCCAGCAGTCCCAGAGCAAGGCTGCTGCTTCTGCTGAGCCGCAGCGCACTGCTCCGACTGCCAGCCCCGCTCAGGCTGCCCCGACTCGCAACGTCGGTGGTACCGAGCTGCCCAACTTTGGCAACGATCAGTTTGAGCTTCCCGACTTCCTCAAGCGCGGCAGCTTCTAAGTCGTTCTTCGCATTGTTTTGCACAGGGGCGCGTCCGTATGGATGCGCCCTTTTTGTTTCTCGTTTGTAAACGAAAGCCTCCAATCTCCTTACGTTCCCTTTACGTTTGGTCCCTACCGCTGCGGGTATCCTTTTAAACAAGTATGACAGCCGTATAAACACGGACTGCGCGGCGACGCCGCGGTACTTGTTGTAATAGGAGGCTTTAGTATGGCAGCACGTGCGGACAACGTTTCGCGTGTCGACCATGATGGAGTTACGTTGGTAGAGGGCGCGACGCACGATGTCCGCTTTGCCTTTACCGAGCGCACCGGTGGCGTTTCCGAAGACGCGTACTCCTCGCTCAATCTGGGCTCGCATGTAGGCGATGACCCCTTTGCCGTTCAAGAAAATCGTCGTCGAGCGCTCGAGGCCATGGGCGCCGCCGAGTGCGAGCACAACTTGCTTGTCCCCAATCAGGTACACGGTGACCATGTCGTGACGGTGACCTCGAACGGCGCCGAAGATCTCGAGAACATTCGTGAGCAGATTGCCGAGGGCTGTGATGCCCTCGTCTGCACGGCGCATAAGGTGCCCGTGATGCTCTGCTTTGCCGATTGTGTTCCCGTGGTGCTGGTGGTTCCCGGCGGCTTTGCCGTGGTGCATTCTGGCTGGAAGGGCACGATTGCGCGCATTTCCGCCAAGGCCTGCCAAGCACTCTGCGACGCGGCTGGCTGCAAGCCGGAGGACATCTCTGCCTATATTGGGCCCCATATCCTGGGCGACGAGTATGAGGTGTCCCAAGAACTTATGGATCGCTTTGCCGCCGAGTTCGCGTGCATCGATGCTACCGCTTCCCGTATGCTCGATCTTTCCGCCGCCATTCGCGAGGCGCTGGTGGATGCCGGTGTCGATGTGAATGGCATTGTGGACACCAAACTTTCCACCGTGCGTCAAAACGACCGCTTTTATTCCTATCGCAACGAGGGCGGGACCTGTGGGCGCCATGCTGCGATCGGCGTGATGCTATGAGAAAGATCGCATCGGTCCTGAGTGCAGCAGTGCTCGCGCTCACGCTGTGCGCCTGCTCCTCGGGATCTTCTACCTCTTCCATCACCGTGGCCGGCTCGACCACCTGCCTTCCCATTGCCGAGATTGCGGCCGAGGGCTTTAAGGAAGAGACCGGCATCGACGTGCTCGTCTCCGGCCTTGGCTCATCTGCTGGCATCGAAGCTGTTAGCGCCGGCACCGCCGACATCGCCAGCTCGTCTCGTGGCCTCAATGCCGACGAGCAGGATTTGGGCCTGACGCCTATCGTTATCGCACACGACGGCATTGCAGTCATCGTGAACGACGACAACCCGGTCGACAATCTCTCGACCGAGCAGCTCCGCGATATTTACGCCGGCAAGATCACCAACTGGAAAGAAGTCGGCGGAGAGGACCTGAAGATTCAGGTTATCAACCGCGACGAGGCGTCCGGTACGCGCGAGGCCTTCCGTACCATCGTGATGGACGGCACGCCGTTCGATCGCCGCTCGGCTGTTCTTTCGGGCACGGGCCAGGCACGCGATGTCGTGTCCCGCTCGCGTGGCGCCATTGGCTACATCTCGCTTGGTTTTGTCGAGAGCCTCAACGCCAAGACCTCGGTTAAGGCCGTTTCGGTCAACCATGTCGAGGCATCCGAGAAGTCGGTCGCAAGTGGCGGCTATCCCATCTCGCGTGACCTTTACTTCTTTGTGAAGGGTACGCCTTCACAGCAGGCGCAGGACTACATCGACTATGTGACGTCCGAGAAGATGGACAAGCAGATTCGCGAGGCGGGCTTTATTCCCGTCACCAACGACGGAAAGGGGAGTGAGTAGCGTGGAAGCACAGGAAACCCCCCAGGTTGAGCATGAGGCGCAGGCGCCCAAAAAGCGTGAGTTGGCGTTGGTGTCACGCAGCACCTATCTTAAGGAGAAGGCGCTGCAGTGGATTTTCTTTGCCTGCGCGTTCTTGGCGGTCGTCACCGTCATCCTGATTTTTGTCTTTACCACGTACTCGGCGCTGCCGGTCTTTACCGACATCGGTCTGGCGGACTTCTTTAGCTTTACGTGGGCGCCCTCTGAGGGTCACTACGGCATTATGTCGCTGCTAGCGGGCTCTGGCCTGGTGACGGTCGGTGCGCTCGCCATGGGCGTGCCCCTGGGTGTGGGTACGGCTGTGTATCTGGTCGAGATTGCCAGCAAGCGCGTGCGCAAGCTCATCAGCCCCGCCGTCGATCTGCTGGCGGGCATCCCCTCCATCATCTACGGTTTCTTTGGCATGGTCATCATCCGCCCGTTTATCGCGCAGCTAACCGGCGGCCTTGGCTTTGGCGCGCTGACAGCGTGGTTCGTGCTCGCCATCATGATCGTCCCCACCATTACGACGCTCACCATCGATGCCCTCAATTCCATTCCCATGGGCATTCGCGAGGCGTCCTATGCCATGGGTGCCACCAAGTGGCAGACCATCTACAAGGTCGTGCTTCCTGCAGCCAAGCTGGGCATTGTCGATGCGATTGTCTTGGGCATGGGGCGTGCCATCGGTGAGACCATGGCCGTGCTGATGGTCGTGGGCAACGCCCCGGTCATTCCGGATAGCATCTCGAGCCCCATCTCGACGCTCACGAGTCAGATTGCGCTCGATATGAGTTATTCCTCGGGCCTGCACCGCTCGGCTCTGTTCGGCATGGGCGTTGTCCTGTTTATCATCTCCGCTGCACTGGTGGGTATCGTCCGCCTGATTTCCAAGAAGAGGGGGTAGGCTATGTCCGATTCCGTTGACACGACGGTCGATACGACCTCGTCGCGTGAGCGCATCAAGCGTGCCCTTTCCCATGGCAAGAAGGGCCGCATCAACAAGGATCTGTCCAACAAGATCATGCTCGGCGTGTTTCGCGCCGCGGCCTATATCACCACGCTGGTGCTGATCGCCATCATCGCCTACGTGGTCATCAACGGCCTGCCGCATATCTCGCTCGACTTTATCTTTGGCTGGCCCCAGGGCGTAAACGCCGAAGGCGGCATTTGGCCCACGATCGTCTCGACCATCTACGTGACGGCGCTTGCCATGCTCATCTGCACGCCGGTTGCCGTCCTGGCTGCGGTCTATCTGGCCGAGTACGCCAAGCAGGGCAAGGTCGTCGATATCATTCGCTATGCTGCCGATGCCCTGGCCTCGGTGCCCTCCATTGTTATGGGCCTCTTTGGCTACGCCTTGTTTGTCGAGGCTATGGGTCTGGGCCTTTCGATGGTCTCGGCCGCCCTGGCGCTGGCGCTTCTGATGCTCCCCATCGTCATGCGCACCACCGAGGAGGCAATCCGCGCCGTTCCACGCTATATCCGTTGGGGCGCATATGGCCTGGGCGCCACCAAGTGGCAGGTCGTCTCCAAGATTGTGCTTCCTTCGGCTTTTGGCCGCATCGCCACCGGCATCGTGCTTGCCATCGGCCGCGCCATCGGCGAGACCGCCGTGGTGCTCTACACCATGGGCCAGGCCATCAACCTGCCTATTTCGCCGCTCGATTCCGGTCGTCCCATGACCGTTCACCTTTATCTGCTTGCCAATGACGGCATCAACATGAACGCAGCCTACGGCACCGCGCTTTTGCTGATGGCGATTATTCTGGCCTTCAACCTGTTTGCGCGCTATCTGTCGCGCAAGCGCCGCTAGTTAAGGAGTCCCATGTCCGTCTATCAGTCCGCTCCCACGCCGGAGCAAGCGGCCATCACGGCCAAGGATTTCAACTTTTGGTACGGTGACTTTCACGCGCTGACGGGGCTCGACCTCAACATCGCCAAAAACGCCATCACCTCGTTTATCGGCCCTTCGGGCTGCGGCAAATCGACGTTTTTGCGCTGCATCAACCGTATGAACGACCTTATCGAGGGCACCCGCGTCGAGGGCACCATGACGCTCGACGGCAACGATATCTATGCCGAGGGCGTCGACCCGGTCGACCTTCGCCGCCGCGTGGGCATGATTTTTCAGCAGCCCAACCCGTTTCCCAAATCCATCTACGAGAATGTCGCTTTTGGCCCTCGTCTGCAGGGCGTGACTAGCAAAAGCGACCTCGATGACATCGTGGAAGAATCTCTCAAGCGCGCCAACCTCTGGAAAGAGGTATCCAATCAGCTCAACAAGGATGGTTTGGCGCTCTCGGGTGGTCAGCAGCAGCGTCTGTGCATCGCGCGTGTGCTTGCGGTGCAGCCCGATGTCCTTCTGATGGACGAGCCCTGCTCCGCCATCGACCCCACGTCCGTCTCTAAGGTCGAGGATCTGATGGCCGAGCTGGCGCCCGAGATGACGATCATCATCGTCACGCATTCTATGCAGCAGGCCGCTCGTATTAGCGACTACACCGCATTTTTCTTGCAAGAAGTTGCCGGCGAGCCCGCCACGCTCATCGAGTATGGTCAAACCGACGCGATCTTCACCAGCCCGGCGGATTCGCGGACGGAAGACTATATCACCGGCCGCTTTGGCTGATCGGTGCGACTAGTCCCAAACCGATCGGACCTGGTCCGGTGCGTATTCACTGTGCGGGCGGCATGACCGCACCCAACTGATTGGAGTGAACCATGCGCAAACTGTTTTCCCGTCAGCTCATCGAGGCCCGTCACGAGATGCTGAGCATCTACGAGGCTGTTGACCTGGCGCTTCACGACGCCGTGAAGGCCTATGTGACCGACGATCGCAAGCTCGCCACCAAGACCAAGAAGCGCACGCTTTCGATTGACGCGCGTTGCGCCAACTTGGAGGCCGTGTGCTACAACCTGATCGCTACGCAGTCGCCGGTCGCCTCCGACTTCCGCTTGCTGCAGACAATCATCTACGTCGACTTTAACCTGCAGCGCATGACCGATAAGGTTCGCCAGGTCTGCCGCGCCACGCGTCACATGGTCAAGGCCGACATCTCGCTGCCTCAGGAGCTTGTCGGTACGGTTGAGGCCGAGGCCGAAGCTGTTTACCAGGTGCTGGGTTCGTCGATTTCTGCGCTCGTCACCAACGACATGTCCATCATCTGCAATCTGGCCGTCGAGGACGGGCCGGTGCATGCGGCGTACGAGAAGTTCTTCCGTACCTTCAACCGCATGGATGCCGGCGAGTTTATGGATGACAACAGCAATTACGACGACCTGCGCCGCGCCATTATGGTTTCGCGCTACCTCGATCGTATCGCCTCGATTTCCATCGATGCTGCCTGTCGTCTGACCTTCCTGTTGACTGGTCAGCGTATGAATGCCGGCGATATCGCCCGTACGGATGAGGATGAGCTCGAGAGCATGCGCGTGCCTTCGGGCGAGGGCGTCATCATGAGGCCCGCCGTCGACGCGCGTTACGTTGCCAAGGTGCCCGCTAACGAGGTCAGCGAGGGTCTTCGCTACCTGCTCGATCATCTTGAGGATGAGGACGATGGCGAGGACGACGAGGAGTAAGTAACCCCGTTCGTCGAAAGATTGTAAATACCTAAGTGAGCGCGGCCTTGCACATGCGGGGCCGCGCTCTTGCGTTAGCATGGGACTACTTGTTTGGCTGTCAGCGGAGGCGATTGGCAATGGATAACTATTTGGACTTGATGCGCGCTCGCCGCGAGCAGATTCTGGAACGTTTTTATGCGGCGCTCGATCGCGCAGGCCGCCCCCACGACGCCGCGCGCCTCATTGCCGTGTCAAAGACCGTTGGTGTCGATGAGACCGTTGCCGCCATCCAGACGGGGTATCGCCATTTTGCCGAGAACCGCCCGCAGGAGCTGGTTCGCAAGCTCACGGGTCTGGCGGAGCATCCGGAGCTGCCCGAGGTGCGCTTCGATATGATCGGGAACCTGCAGACCAATAAGATCAATGCGGTGCTGGGCTCAGCCGAGCTGATTCACTCGGTGGGTTCGCTGCATCTGGCGCAGGCGATCTCGAGCCGTGCTGCCCGCAAGATTGAGGCAGGCGAGCTCGCCGGCCCTCAGCGTGTGCTCATTGAGGTCAATGTGAGTGGTGAGGAGTCGAAGGGAGGCTTTTCGCCCGATGAGATTCGCGCCGCCGCGGGCGAGCTTGCGGAACTTGAGGGAATTTGCGTACAGGGGCTTATGACTATGGCGCCTCGGGGGAATAAGGATGTGGCACGCCGCACCTTTGCGGGGCTTCGTGAGCTGAGGGATGAGCTGGAGGCGGCGCATCCCGATTTGAACCTGCCTGAGCTTTCCTGCGGCATGAGCGAAGACTTTGAGCCTGCCCTTGAGGAGGGCTCTACGCTCGTTCGCCTGGGCAGGGTAGTATTTAGCCCGGAGTTTGCAGTAAAATAAGGCTCTGAAGTGCGCACTGATTATCGGGGCGCCTGCACTAAACCGCGAGAGGACACAACCATGGGCTTCCTTGACGAGATTAAAAATAAGATGCACCTGGGCGGCCAGCAGGGTTACGACCAGGGTTATGGCCAGGACGACGACTACGGCTACGATGATGGCTATGACGATGGCTATCAGGGCAACGGCTACAGCGGTGCTTCGGGCGAGGGCTTCTACACCCAAGACGAGCCGAGCAACGGCCTGCTTGGTCAGACGCGCCGTGGTGAAGCTGAGTCGGTTGCCGTGTATACACGCTCCGGGCAGCTGGTCGGCGATGACTCCCGCCATGCCACGACGTATAACCCGCCTTCGCGCTCGCAGGACAGTGTTGCGAGCGGTTATCGTCCTGGTGCCTATGACACGCCGTCGAGCTACGCCGAGAACACCCGCGCCCGTGCCGCCGCTGCGCCCGCGCCTACACCGAGCGATGCCTCGGCCTATGCGAGCAATATCATCAACGCCACACCGCAGCTGCCGGCCTATGTCCTGCGCCCCGAGAGTTATGACGACGTGGAGACCGTGGTGCGTCGCGTTCGCACCAAGCAGCCTGTCGCACTGATTTTTGTGGGCGTACGTACCGAAGTTGCCAAGCGCGTCTTGGACTTCTCTTACGGCTTTGCCTGCGGTCTGGGTGCTACGGTCAAGGAGGTGGGCGACCGCGTGTTCATGGTGCTGCCCGCCGGTTGCGAGGTCAAAGATTCCGATCTCAAGAAGCTTCGTGCGGACGGCTACCTTAAGTAAAGACAAGACGAGGAGATTCCCATCAACATCTACACTATCGTCCAGCTGGTCAACACGCTGTTCAACTTCTATTCCACGCTCATTGTCGTCTACTGCTTTATGACGTGGATTCCCATGAAGCAGGGTGGTTTGCTTCAGGATATTGCCGCGGTGCTTGATAGCGTGTGCGGTCCGTGGCTCAACCTGTTCCGTCGTTTCATCCCGCCGATGGGCGGTATCGATTTTTCGCCGGTCGTTGCGATTATTGCGTTGCAGTTGGTGCAGAGGCTGGTTCTGCAGCTTCTTATAGGTATACTCGTGTAGAACTGACTTAGTAACTTACGTCGGGCGTGTAGCGCCAAGGCGATGAAAAAGGAGACTTGTTATGGCTATTACCCCTGCAGACATCCAGGCTCAGACTTTCTCTGAGGCCAAGCGTGGCTACGATCCTGCCGAGGTCGACGTCTTCTTGGAGACGCTGTCCTCTGAGGTTGACGCTATGCTCGCTAAGATCGTCGACCTTAAGGGTCGTCTGACTGCTACCGAGCAGCAGCTTGCCGATGCGCAGGCTCAGCTTGCCCAGGCTCAGGATGCCCCCGCCCAGGCCGTTCCTGCCGCCCCCGTGGCTGCTCCCGCCCCTGACTTCTCCGCTCAGGAGCGCCAGATTTCCGCTGCCCTGATCGCTGCCCAGCAGACCGCTGAGACCATCGTCAACGATGCCAATGAGAACGCTGAGCGTATTCGCAACGAGGCTGACGCCAAGGCCCGCGAGGTTATCCGCCAGGCTCTGACCGAAAAGCAGGCCGAGCTCGAGGAGATCGATCGTCTCAAGGCTTCCCGTGAGGAGTTCAAGGCAGAGTATCTCAAGCTCATCCAGCACTTTATGGACGATGCCCAGAATTCCTTCCCGGCCGATCTGATGGCCTCCACGCCGGTCGGTTCTGCCGCTTCTCCTGCAGTGACTGTTCCCGCCGAGCCGCTGCCCGTCGCTGACCCGGTTGTCCCCGTGGCCGATCCCTTCGCCCCGATCGACAACTTCGCTGCCGACGACCTGGACTAACATTCGGCCTACAATTTAGTGCCTAGAAAGGACCCGCAGCTTGCGGGTCCTTTTTTATGACTGTACCGGGGCGCGCAACATAAAAAACCGAGCCCTGCACATAGTGGCGCAGAACTCGGCGAACCGGTGAGCGGTCAAGGATAGGTTTTAGGGCATGTCCCAAAATCTACTTGAGGAGGAAGTCGGAGAGGGGAATGGTACGGGCCTCGCGATGCTCGGAATCGGCGATGTGGTCGGCAGGATAGCCACAGACGAGCATGTGATAGGGATAGACGCCCTTGGGCGGGTTGAACTGCTCCTGTGCCACCTCGGGCTTAAAATGGCATACCCAGCACGTTCCCAGGCCCTGCTCGGTGGCCTCCATCATCATCTGATCGCACACGATGGACGTATCGATTTCACTGGAATTCATCTTGTCATACGGGCGCACCCAAGCATCATCAGTAACGCTGCAAATAAGGAAGACAAGCGGAGCCCCAAAGATAGACCCATCACGAGCAAACCGAGGCTGACAAGCAGCAGCCTTCTCCAGAAGCTCAGGCGTATCCAACACCATCACACGGGTTGGATGATTATTACAAGCAGAAGGAGCAATACGCCCAGCCTCAACAATGGCATCCACCACAGCTTGCTCAACAGCCCGATCTTCAAACTCACGACAAGAATACCGACCCCGAGCCAGATCCAAATAAGACATACAAGCCCTCCAACAATTAAAAATCAAACAAACCCAAAGTAACCCAAACAGTACCCAAAGCAGCAATCAGCCAAACGCTCATCAAGGGCCAAAGTGTCCGAACGGATACCAAAGGTCCCTTCAGCCAAACCCCCATTGCGCTAAACCTATCAGCCAAAGTTCCCAATGGTGGTGCATAAGGGAGCGGGCCCGGCCACTAATAACCTTTTGAACGACTCTGCTTGCAGCCGGAGTGAAAAAGGTATTAGTGGTCGGGCCCGCGACCGGTGGGATACGTACCCCCAATTAACTGTTCTTCATGACAATCGAATCCACGACATCGGCCACATTCTCGCAGCAGTCGGCGCAGTACTCCAGGAATGCGTAGACGTCACGCCAGGCGATGACCTCGAGCGGATCCTTGCCGTTAACGTGCAGGTTGCGCATGGCATTGATGTAGAGTTCGTCGGCCTCGGACTCGATGGTGTTGATCTGGATGACGAGCTCGCGCAGGGTCTTGGACTTGCGGTAGTTGGGAAGCTCGACCATCAGGTCTTTCATGGCGCGGCAGGCGTCAGTCACCTTGTGGGCGATGACGATGGCGTCGGGATGGATGCTCTGAATGTTGGTGAAGTAGACGCGCTGCACGACGCCCTCAATACGGTCGAGCACGGTGTCGAGCGCGCAGCTCATCAGATCCAGATCCTCGCGCTCGAGCGGGGTGATAAAGGCGGTGAGCAGGGCGTCTTCGAGCTCGTGGTGCTTCTTGTCTGCCGCATGCTCAATCGCATGCATCTTATTGAGCATGTCGTGAATCTGCGCGGGATCGAAGTTCTCAAAAATCTGGGTAAGCAGCTCGGCGGCCTGGACGGCGAGGTCGGCGCAGGCGACGTAGTTGTCAAAGTAGAACGAATCGGGTTTCTTAGCCATGGGTGGGTCCTTTCGAGGCGAAGACGGGTGGGCGAAGTGTTGCGGTCCAGATGGACGTTCGGTTTGACTAGAGGAACATCATGAACAGCTTGGCCATGACAAAGCTGATGAGTCCGCAGGCGGGGAAGGTGAAGAACCAGGTGAACATCATGTCCTTAACGACGCCGAAGTTGATGGCCGAGAGGCGCTTGACGGCACCGACGCCCATGATGGCGCAGGTCTTGATGTGTGTGGAGGACACGGGGATGCCGGTAAGGGTGGCAAGCAGCAGGTTCGCGGCGCCCGCGAGGTCGGCGGAGAAGCCCTGATACTTCTCGAGCTTAACCATGCTCTGGCCGACGGACTTTATGATGCGCTCGCCGCCGACGCTGGTGCCGATACCCATGGTGGCCGAGCACAGCAGCATAATCCAGATGGGGATGCCGGCATCGCCGACGCTGGTCTGGCCGTTTGCGAAGGCCACGCCTAAAAAGAGCACGCCGATGAACTTCTGTCCATCCTGCGCGCCGTGCATAAAGCTCATGGCCGCAGCGCTCGCGATCTGAGCGTATTTAAAGAAGACATTGGCACGTCGCCTGTTGGCGGCGGCGAAAAGAATCGAGACGAGTTTGCACAGGACCCAGCCCATGACAAAGCCCAGGCCGATGGAGAGCGCCAGGCCGTAGATGACCTTCATCCACTCGTGGACGTTGACGCTGCTCGCGCCGCCGAGGGCGATAGCGGCACCGGTCAGGCCGGCGATAAGGCTGTGGCTTTGCGAAGTGGGGATGCCAAAACGCGATGCTGTGGCGCCGTAGACGACGATGGAGAACAGCGCTGCGCAGAGGCACGCGAGCGCCATGGTGCTGTTTCCGCCAAAGTCGACGATATGTGAGATGGTGTTGGCGACGCTCGCATTAAAGTGCGTCATGATGAGCACGCCGAGGAAGTTGAATGCGGCGCTCATGAGAATGGCGGCGCGGGCGGGCATGCAACGCGTAGTGACGCAGGTCGCGATGGCGTTGGGCGCGTCGGTCCATCCATTGACGAAGATGGCGCCGAGCGCGAGGATCACGGTGACGGCAAGGACTGGGTTCGACACAATTTGGCCGAGGAAGGTTGAGAACGTTACGTCCATATATGGGCTTTCTCGAAGTTTGCAGGCACGTTACAAAAACATGATAAATCGTTTCACCTCCTGCGGGTCTCTTTACCGAGTTCTGATGGGAGAAGTGAACTTTTTGGCACTAAAATTGAATATTAGCCCTGTTGACCGCGGGTGTTCTTTTTGCTAACACGCCATGCGGACACGTGCGATTACTACGACACTCCAAAACCACAGCCTGTTCGCTTTACAACATGCAAACATGAGTTCGATAATAGGAGGCATGGAATATCGACAGACAGACGGCAAAACTCGGCGCGTACACAAGCAGTATGTGGACGTCGTGGCTCGCATCCTCGCGGGCGGACAAGTCGTGCCGGTCACCGTCTGCTGGGTCGACGGACGTTGTTTTACAATCGATGAAATTATCTCGACCACCGGGTTTGGCCTGACGGTCCACGGCATCCGTACGGCGACCTATAAGGTGCGTTTTGGCGGGCACGCGACCGAGTTGTATCTGGAGGACCAGACGCGCGAGCGGGCGGACGGCTCGCAGGCACACGTGATGCGTTGGTGGGTCTGGGCCTTTGATCGCACGCTCGAGGGCGAGCGCCGTAGGTAAGGACGTACGGCATTCGGGTACAATGACAGGAATCTTGTCATCTGCTGCGCCGTCTTTCACGGCGCTTTGTGAAAGGACGAAGTATGAACGATATCCAGGGCTATCAGAACGGCCCCATCGAAACTGGCGCAAGCCGTGCCAAGGAGATGTCGCCGCGTGCGTACAATCTCACCATGTCTGCCCTCATCTTCTTGGGCTTTTGTGCCATGGGCGCTGGTGCTTACTTTACGAGCACCATGGCGTTTGCCCGCATGATGATGAGCGGCGCCGCCCTGCCACTGGTCTTTGGCTCGTTTATCCTGACTATTGTCGGCATCGTCATGATGTCGGCTGCTGCCAGCAAACAGTCCGTGGGCCTGTCGCTCGTGGGTTACGTGATCTTTGCGAGCACCTTTGGCCTGACCGCGTCGTTTGGCCTTGCCAACTATGACCTGCCCACCATCAACACCGCCTTTATCGCCACCGCTGCCATCACCTTTGTCTTTGGCGCCTTGGGCGTGACGCTCCCCAAGTTTTTCCAGCGCGTATATGGCATTGGTTTTGGCATCCTGCTTGCCACGATTCTGGTCGAGATCGTGCTGATGTTCATGGGCGTTTCGCAGTCCATCACCGATCTGATCGTGATCGTGGTGTTCGCCGGGTTTATTGGCTACGACACCTATGTTGCCACGACGGTGCCGCCCACGCTGCCCAATGCGGTGCTCATGGCGTCCAATCTGTTCGTGGACATTATCAACGTGTTCCTGCGCATTTTGAACATCCTTGGCCGTCGCGACTAGTGGCGAATCGCGGCGGTGCTTGCCATGCGTGCAAATCGATGCGAAAGGCGGTCCTTCGGGGCCGTCTTTTTTGTACGCGGCGGGGTATCATGGATGGGAAAAGCCGATAGCGGCAGCGACAGGAAAGGTGGCCACGTATGGCAGACGTCGACAACAGGAACCGTAACCGCAGGTCCAACCGAGCGGGTCAGCCCAATCCCAAGCGCGAGGCCCGTGCCAAGGCCGCCGAGCGTCACGTGGCAACTGTGTCCGAAGCGTGCGCCAAGGATATCGAGCGTTCGCTTGCCGGCGTGTGCGAGTTCGATGGTATGCCTGCCGGTTTTGTCGCGGCGATGAAGGCCAAGGCCCAAGCGGCCGACGCTGTCGAGGAACAGGTTGCCGAGGAGTCTGAGGCCGCCGAGGCCGAGACCGCTGAGGTTGCGTCCGCCGAGACCGAGGTTACGGCCGAGCCTGCACCCGCAGAGGAGGCCACGGAGACCGAGTCCGCGCCTGCCGCCGAGGAGCCCGCTCCGGTCCTGCCCGAGGTCACCGTGCTCGACGCCTCTGCCACGCAGGCCATTCTGGATAACGGCCGAGGCTACGCGCAATTCTGCGACATGGCCGTGCTCGCCTTTGCCTCGTTCACCAACCCGGGCGGCGGCTACATCCAGGGCTATCTGGGTCAGGAGGCCACGCTCTGTGCCGATTCGTACCTGTACAACGTGCTCGATAAACAGCGCAAATGGTACGGCGAGAACCGTCGCCGCAACATCAACTGCGAGCTTTATCGCAACCGTGCGTTGGTGGTGCCTGCGGTGCGCTTCGACCGCAACCACGTGCATGCGTATGCCGACGTGATCGTGGCCGCCGCGCCCAACGCCAAGCGCGCTCGCCAGGAGTACCGCGTGAGCGACGATGCCTTGCTGGACGCTCTGCGCGATCGCATCCGCTTTGTGCTTGCCATCTGCGACGAGCTGGGCCGCGAGAAGCTCGTGCTGGGCGCATGGGGCTGCGACAACAACGGCTTTGACGCCGAGGCCGTGGCCGAGCTCTTCCGCAAGGAGCTCGCATCGGGCGACTTCAAGGTCAAGCAGGTCTTCTTTGCTGTGCCCTCTACGCGCTGGGACGAGGACTTCGCCAAGTTCGAGCACGTGCTGGCAAACTTCCCCGAGCGCAACGAGGAGTCCTATGCTCAGGTTGCCGCCCGCGCCGCAGCAGCCCGTGCCGCCGAGCAGGCCCAGGCTGCTACCGAGGATGATGAGGACGAGGACGATTGGCGCAAGTACCTGTAATCGGTACGCGCTGACGGATATGTCGAGCCGACGGGGGAGGCTGCTCCCGTCGGCTTTTTACCGAGCGAGGGGCTTACGATGAAAAACGTTCTATGCTTTGGCGACAGCAACACCTATGGTTACGATCCGGCGGGCATGCGCGACGGCACCGCGGTGCGCTATGCGCGGGATGTGCGCTGGTGTGGCGTGGCCCAACGTGACTTAGGCGAGGGCTGGCATGTAATTGAAGAAGGCCTCAACGGCCGCACGACGGTACGCGACGACATGTGCCATCTGGACACCAATCTTAACGGCATCCGCGCGCTGCCGATGCTGCTCGAGGCCCATAAGCCGCTGGATGCGATCGTTATTATGCTGGGAACTAACGATTGCAAGACGGTCTTTGGTGTGACGGCCTCCGATATTGCCCGTGGCGCCATGGCGCTGATTCGCGCGGTGCGTGCATTTCCCTGGACCAATGCCGCACCCTGCCCGCGTATTCTGCTGATGGCACCTATCAAGATCAAGCCGCAAATCGCCGATGTATATATGACCGATTTTGACGAGCGTTCCGTCGAGGCCTCGGAGCATTTTGGTGAGTACTACGCACATGTGGCTGAGCAGTTTGGCTGCGACTTTTTGAATGCAGCGGAGTTTGCCGAGCCGGGCGATATCGACTATCTGCATATGATGCCCGAAAGCCACGAGAGCCTGGGTCACGCCGTGGCAGCCAAGCTCCAAGAGATGCTCGGTGAGTAGCGCGACCCCAAACCACCGCAAAGGTGCCTATCCCCTTTGCGGTGGCTTGGGCTGCGAATCTTAATACTGCCACATGTGGTTGACGGGGCCGGAACCTTTGCCCATGTCAAGGCCGGCGGCGAGGGCGCCCGTTAGGTAGGCCTTGCCGGCGTTGACGGCATCGGCAAGATCCATGCCCTGAGCCAGCGCGCAGGCGATGGCGGACGAGAGCGTGCATCCGGTGCCGTGCGTGTTGTCGGTCTCGATGCGCTTGTGGCGGAACCACGTGGTGAGTGGATCTCCCAGATGGTTGCCCTCGTCATCGAGTGGCGCGGGTTCGGCCAGTACATCGTTGGCCTCGTTGACAAGATGCCCACCCTTAACGAGGGATGCGCAACCAAAGCGGCGGGTGAGGAGCATGGCAGCATTTTGCTGCGTGCGCTCGGAGTCGACCTCGTAGTCGAGCAGGGCCATGGCCTCGGGAATATTGGGCGTGATAACCGTCGCTAGCGGGAACAGGCGGCGGGTGAGCGCCTCGGCGGCATCTTCGGCAATCAGCCGTGCGCCCGAGGTGGCTATCATGACGGGGTCGACTACCACGTTTGTCGCGTTCCAGGCGCTCAGGCGGTCGGCGATAACATCGATAATCTCGACAGAGGAAACCATGCCGATCTTGACCGCGCTCGGGCGGATATCGTCAAAAACGGCGTCAATTTGCGCGGCTACGATATCTGGTGAGATATCCTGCACGGCGGTGACGCCCAGGGTGTTCTGTGCGGTGATGGCGGTGATGGCCGTCTCGGCATACAGGCGGTGCGCCGTGATGGTCTTGATGTCGGCCTGAATGCCGGCGCCGCCGCTGGAATCGGATCCCGCGATGGATAGAACGGCAGGTACCTTACTGCGATCCATGTTCGCTCCCTTGTTCGGTCGGAATCAAATGGGTCTATAAGCCAGCATTATAAAGATGCCCGAGCCGACTCTATGTCGAACCCGGGCGGGCGATGCAATCTTTACGCAAATGCAAGCAAATGTTCACATGTCAACAATTGACAGGCACCAGCTCGCCGCCAGAAGCGGCCGCGGCGACAGGGCTAGTCCTCCATGCCGAGGTCGATCGTGGTGCCCTCGAAGATTTTGTTGACGGTGCGGACGGCGCACATCTTGCCACACATGGTGCAAGTGCCCTCGGTGGCGGCGGGGGACTCCTCGTAGCGCTTCTTGCCCGTAACCGGGTCGAGCGCGCACTTCCACATGGCGTCCCAGTCGAGCTTGCGGCGTGCCTGGCCCATCTTGTCGTCCATATCGCGGGCGTGGGGCACCTTTTTGGCGATGTCGGCGGCGTGTGCGGCGATCTTGGTGGCCATGAGGCCGTCGAGCACATCCTGGGCGTTAGGCAGACATAGGTGCTCTGCCGGTGTCACGTAGCACAGGAAGTCGGCACCGGAACTGGCGGAGATGGCGCCGCCGATGGCAGCGGTGATGTGGTCGTAGCCCACGCCGATATCGGTCACCAGCGGCCCGAGCACATAGAACGGGGCGTTGTGACACAGGCGCTTCTGCAGCTTCATGTTGGCGGCAATCTCGTCGAGCGCCATGTGACCCGGGCCCTCGACCATGACCTGGACGCCGGCGGCCCAAGCGCGCTTGCACAGCTTGCCCAGCTCGATCATCTCGGCGGTCTCGGTGGCGTCGTTGGAGTCGTAGAGGCAGCCCGGGCGGCAGGAGTCGCCGAGCGAAATCGTCACGTCGTACTCATGGCAAATCTCGAGCAACTCGTCGTAGAACTCATAGAACGGGTTCTCGTTACCGGTGACCTCCATCCAGCCAAACAGCAGTGAGCCGCCGCGGCTCACGATGTTCATCAGGCGGCCGGTCTCCTTAAAGGTCTTGGTGACCGACTTGTTGATGCCGCAGTGAATGGTCATAAAGTCCACGCCGTCCTCGGCATGCGCGCGCACGACTTCGAACAGGTCGTCCTTGGTGAGCTTGACCAGCGGCTTTTCCATGTAGCCGATGGCGTCGTACATGGGGACGGTGCCTACCATGAGCGGCGTCTCGTCGATGAGCTGCTGGCGGAACTGGCGCGTCTTGCCCGAGTTGGAGAGGTCCATGATGGCGTCGGCGCCAAAGTCCTCGGCGATCTTGACCTTCTTCCATTCCTCAGCGGCGTCGGCCTTGTCGCCCGAGATGCCCAAGTTCACGTTGACCTTGGTGGACAGGCCCTCGCCGACGCCAAAGGCACGCATGCCCTTTTTGATATGCACGATGTTGGCGGGGATGGCGATGCGGCCGTTGGCCACGCGTTCGCGAATGTACTCGGGGTCGCGATGCTCGCGCTCGGCGACTTCCTTCATCTGCGGTGTGATCTGCCCGGCGCGGGCGAAGTCGATTTGCGTGACGAGCTTGGGCTCGGTCTGTGTGCTCATTGGCACGGCTCCCTTCGTTGGCATTACCCATATCAGGTTTGCGGGTCAGGGCGGGCGCGCCCAGTCTCAGCCTGTCGTCTTGTCCTGCAAGCTCCCCGTTTATGTGGTGGGCTCAAGTATAGCCTGAATGGGTACGATTGGGCCAACGAGCGTGCCTGTGGGGAGGCGAACATGGAAGACAAGCATCTATATCGAGAGACGAAATGGGATGTATCGGCCGAGGAAAGCCGTGCGCACCATGGCCTTGTCGCGATTGGCTTTGCGGTGCTTGCCGTGCTGGTGATTGCCTTTTGCATTTGGACGTTTGGCGGTCGCGGCGGCGCTGCCTGGGAATTTGAGGCCGACGATGCCCTGCCGATCATGACGGTGAAGGTCGCTGGCGGTAACACGGTGGCCGCGCCGGGTGACTATTGGTATCCGCGCGACGAGTTTGTGCAGCTGCAGTTGAGCGGCGGGTCTATTCCGGGTGAAGAAATCGAACGCGTGACGTTTGATGAGGCACTCAAAACACTCATGGTGGAGCTCAAAGATCAAGGGGATGTGCCCACGACGATGGATATCGCGCTGACGGAATGGCGCCTGGAACCTCCGTCGGGTGTTACGGTATCCGACGTAGAGCACGTTAAGATTACCTACCAAGATGGCTCGACAAGCGAGATTGCAAAGGCCGATGGCTTGGCGGAGTAACGGGGTGTTTGGAAACGGCGGGCCTATTGTGCCTGCGCGTTCATGAAAACCAGGGTGTTTTTGTCTGAAAGCTCGGGGATGTGACGATAGCCGATGTTGAATGCGGTAAGTTTGCTTGCATCCTCGAGCTTGTTTTCTGCCATCCACCGCACCATGGAGCCGCGCGCCTTTTTGCTGGCGGTCGACCGTTGGATGGGCTTCCCGTTGCGGATACCCTCGCCAAAGAGGCATGTGACGGCCGTGGCGTCGCCCGCGAGGTGGGGCAGAACGGCTTTGGCATACTCTACGCTGGCGAGGTTGACGATCGTGGTGTTTGAGCCTGCCGGGGCGATAGCCCGCGCGAGCTTGTCGCTCCAAAACGCGTAGAGGTCTCGGGCATCGTCAACGGCGAGCTTCGCGCCCATCTCCAGCCGATACGGTTCGACGGCATGAAAGGGACGAACGCATCCGTAAAGGCCCGAGAGGATCCACAGATGGTCTTGCAGCCATGCGAGCTGCGCTGAATCCATCACCTCGGGTGCCATGCTCTGGTATTGAATGCCGTGATAGGACATGACGGCAGGGGAGAGGTGACGGGCGAGTGAGGGATTGTCGAGATCGCTGCTTTTCAGGATGGGCCCGAACTCATGCAGTGTGTTGAGGCAAGGTCCCAGCAGTTTGTCACTCACGTTCCACAGCGCCTGCAGGCCGCCGCTGCCTTCATTCCGCTCGATATCTAGCAGTGCGCGGTGGAGGCGAGCCGTCTCGCGCACAAAGGGTGGGATGCCCAGGACTTCAAAAGCATCTTGGGCCGCGCGCATCTGCTTGGCGGGCGAAATGATGACCTGCAGCATGGACTCTCCTCTGCCAAAAAAGTTGCGGTGGAATACGGTCTGTTTTGGCCGTTTATGGGCCAGTTTAGTCCGTATTTCACCGCAACTGATGAAGGGTTGGTTAGGCTCGCTCGATGAAGGCCTTGTAACCGCGATATGCCTCGTAGATGTCGGCCTTGTTGGCGACCTCCCACAGGGCGTGCATGGACAGGACGGCAACGCCGGAGTCGATGACGTTCATGCCGTACTTGGCCATGATGTAGGCGATGGTGCCGCCGCCACCAGCGTTGACGCGGCCGAGCTCGCAGGTCTGGAAGTCCACGCCGGCCTCGTCCATGATGTCGCGGACGAGGGCCACATACTCGGCGTCGGCGTCGTTAGAGCCGCCCTTGCCGCGGCTGCCCGTGTACTTGTTAAAGCACAGGCCGCGACCCATGAAGGCGGCGTTCTTGGTCTCGAACTTGCCGGCATAGCCCGGGTCGAAGCCGGCGGACACGTCGGAGGAGAGCATACGGCTGCGGGCGAGCGCGCGGCGCAGAGCCAGCGGGCTGTCCTCGCCGGCGAGCATCATGATCTCGGCGACGGTGTTCTCGAAGAAGCGACTCGTCATGCCGGTGGCACCCACGGAACCGATCTCCTCCTTGTCGACGATGAGCGTGATGCTCGTGCGCTCCACGTTGGTGACGTTGATCTGGGCGAGCATGGAGGGGTAGGCACAGACGCGGTCGTCATGGCCATAGCCCAGAATCATGGAGCGGTCGAGGCCCATGTCGCGGGCGGGGCCGGCGGGCACGACCTCGATCTCGGCGGAGAGGAAGTCCTCCTCCTCGACGTCGTACTGCTCCTTGAGGATATCCAGGAACATCTGCTTGACGGGCTCCTTGGGGGCGTCCTTGTCGTCCTCGTCAAACTTGACGGGACGGCCGCCCACGATCACGTCGAGGATCTCGGCGTCGACGGCGTCCTTGGCGGGCTTGGACATCTGCTCGCTCGAGAGGTGGATCAGCAGGTCGGAGATGGTAAAGACCGGATCGTCTGCCTTGTCGCCGATGTTGATGTCGACGGTGGTGCCGTCCTTTTTGCAGATGACGCCCACGAGTGCAAGCGGGGAGGCCACCCAGTGGTAGCTCTTGACGCCGCCGTAGTAGTGCGTGTCGAGGTAGGCCATGTCGCCGGCCTCGAAGGCGGGATTCTGCTTAAGGTCCAGGCGCGGCGAGTCCACGTGAGCACCCAGGATGTTAAAGCCCTGCTCGAGCGGGACGGTGCCCAGGTTGACGAGCATGAGGTCTTTGCCGTGATTGGCGGCGTACACCTTGTCGCCGGCCTTGAGCGTGCGGCCCTCGGCAATCACGGTCTCCAAGTCGACGTAGCCCGCCTCCTCGGCCATCTTGATGCCGGTCTTGACGCACAGGCGCTCGGTCTTATTCTCGCTCAAAAACTGCTTATAGCCGCGGCAAAGCTCCTCGAGTTCCTCGACTTGCTGTGGCGTGTACTTTTTCCATGCGCAGGGACGCTCCATGACGCAGGCTCCTTTCGGATCGATCGTGCTGGTTGATGTACCGTGAGCCATCGTATCACGCGCGGGCCCGCGGCGGCAGGGAAGCCTGATGTGCGGTGGCCGCGGGGCGGGGAGCGTGTAAACTGGTGTGAGCAAACCGTGCCCAGCCCAAAGCGAGGTATTCAATATGTCTGACAAGCGCCGCACCTTTGCCGTTATCGACGGCAACTCGCTCATGCACCGCGCCTTCCACGCCGTGCCGCCCACCATGAATGCGCCGGACGGGCGCCCCACCAACGCGATCTTCGGCTTTCTGAACATGTTTCTCAAGATGATCGATGCCTTTAACCCCGACGGTGTGGTCGTGGCGTTTGACAAGGGCAAACCGCGCGTGCGCATGGAGATGCTGCCGCAGTATAAGGCGCAACGCCCGCCCATGGACCCCGATCTGCATGCGCAGTTTCCGATGATCAAGGAGCTGCTCACCGCGCTCAACGTGCCGATTCTGCAGTCCGAGGGCTGGGAAGGCGACGATATCCTGGGAACCATGGCGCGCCTGGGTGAAGAGGCCGGCTGCGACATGCTGCTGGTGACCGGCGACCGCGACATGTATCAACTCGTGACCGAGCACGTCAACGTGGTCTCGACCCGCAAGGGCCTGTCCGACGTGGCGATCATGACGCCCGAGAGCGTGGACGACCTGTATCACGGCATTACGCCGGCGCTCGTGCCCGATTTTTACGGTCTAAAGGGCGATACGTCGGACAACATTCCCGGCGTACCGGGCATCGGCCCCAAAAAGGCGAGCGCGCTCATCGCACAGTACGGCAGCTTGGACGAGGTCATCGCGCATGCCGACGAGGTCAAGGGCAAGATGGGCGAGAACCTGCGTGCGCACATCGACGATGCGCTGCTGAGCCGCAAGGTCGCAACCATTCGCACCGATGCGCCCGTCGAGCTCGACTTTGACGAAACGTCCTTCCCGGCGTTTTCTGCCGACGAAGTGTCCGCGGCGCTGGGCACGCTTGGTATCACCGCCATGCAGAACCGTTTCTTGGCGCTGATCGGCGGCGAGGGCGGGGCTGCTGCTGCCTCCAGTGTGTTTGAGATACCTGCGATGGTTCGCGCAGCCGCCGGCGATGCCGACGCGCTTGGTGCCGTTGCGGCTGAGGTTTCCCGCGCGATTGATGCCGGCGAGTGGGTCGCCGCCGTGGTGGACGACGACAAGGAAGAGGGCGCGCTCTTTGGACTGACGCGCACGCTGTGGTTGGCGACGTCCAAGGGCCTGTTCGCGCTCGAGGAGGGCGACGGCGGTACCACTGCCGTAGTCGATGGCTTCAACTTCGCCCACGGCGTGATTGCCGGCGTGCTTGCGCGCCTGTTTGTGGAGGGCCGCGTGGCGAGCCCGGATATGAAGGCGTTGTTGCACGAGCTTTCGCCCATCGATTCTTCTGAACTCGAGCTCATGGATCCGCTCGCTACCGATTCCACGCGTATCTTCGATACCGTGGTCGCTGCCTATCTGCTGGATTCCGATCGCTCCGAGTTCGATGAGGCATATCTTGCCGATACGTATCTGCAGATGGCGCTGCCTGCGGCGCGCGGCGCAGAGGGTGCTGGTGAGGACGCTCCGGCGCCTGCCGCCCGTACTGCGGCTCTGACGCTGGCGCTCGTGGCACCGTTGCGCGAGTGCATGGCCCGTGAGAATGCCGCCAACGTGTTCGATGGCATCGAGATGCCGCTCGTTCCGGTACTTGCCAAGATGGAGCGCGCGGGCATGCTCGTGGACCCCGACCGTCTGCACAGTCTGTCCGAGGGTCTGGCGACCCAGATTACCGAGATTGAGCGCAGTATTCGCGACCTGGCGGGTGACGAGACCTTTAATATTGGCAGTCCCATGCAGCTGTCGCATGTGCTCTTTGATGTGATGGGGCTTCCGACCAAGGGCCTCAAGAAGACTAAGCGCGGCTATTATTCGACCAACGCCAAGGTGCTGAGCGACCTTGCGCGTGACCACGAAATCGTGCGTCTGATCTTGGACTGGCGTGAGAAGTCTAAGATCAAGTCCACCTATCTGGACACCCTGGGCCCGCTACGCCGTGGTGACGGTCGCGTACACACTACGTACAACCAGACCATCACGGCAACGGGGCGTCTGTCCTCGAGCGACCCGAACCTGCAGAACATCCCGACGCGCTCGGAGCTGGGTCGTACCGTCAAGACGGCGTTTTCGGCAGGCGAGGGAAGCGTCTTTTTGGCGGTGGACTACTCGCAGATCGAGCTGCGTCTGCTGGCGCATCTCTCGGGTGACGAGCACTTGGTGCGCGCCTTTAACGAGGGCGAGGACTTCCATGCCGAGACGGCGGCGCGCGTGTTCGGCGTGCCGGTGTCCGAGGTAACGCCCGACCTGCGCAGTCGCGCCAAGGCCGTGAACTTTGGCATCGTGTATGGTCAGCAGGCCTACGGCCTGTCGCAGTCGCTGCATATCTCGATGGCCGAGGCGCGCGACATGATCGACCGCTACTACGAGGCCTACCCGGGCGTGCGCACGTTCCTCGACAACGTGGTGGCGCGCGCCAAGCAGACGGGCTACGCCGAGACCATGTACGGCCGCCGTCGTCATATTCCGGAGCTCAAGGCCAAAAATCCGCAACTCCGCGGCTTTGGCGAGCGCACGGCCATGAACCATCCCATGCAGGGCACCGCCGCCGACATCATCAAGATCGCCATGGCCCGCGTAAGCCGCCGCCTGGAAGAAGAGGGCTTTGCCGCCCACATGATCCTGCAAGTGCACGACGAACTGGACTTTGAGTGCCCCATCGACGAAGTCGAGCGCCTAACCACCATGGTCCGCGACGTCATGGAACACGTAGTAGTCCTCCGCGTCCCCCTAATCGCCGAAGCTTCGACTGGAGTGACCTGGGCAGACGCCAAGTAAGGGCACACCCACAATTCCAAAGTAATCAAAACCAGAAGGACGCCCCTCATCAACAAGGAGCGTCCTTCGTTCAATAAAAATCAGCCAAAGTATCTAGGCGCCAAGACGCCATCCAGGCGGCAAACAAGTCAACGTAGCCATGCCCGGGGCCGGCCGTTTGATTTTTGTAGATTCCGCACGAGCCGGAAAGCACTTAATGTGCTTTCCGAGCGAGCCCAGGACCTGACCGAGCAAAAATCAAACGGCCGGCCCCGGGCATGGCGACGAGATAGATTACCGAGCCGCCAAGATGGCGTCGATGAGCGTCAGTACGCCCCCGTCGTTGTTGCTCGGAATGCGCCACTTGGCGTGCGCGTTCATATGCTCCTCGGCGTTGTCCACGATAAAGCTATGCCCGACGCGCTCCAGCATGGGGATGTCGTTGTAGGTATCGCCCACGGCGGCAGCATCGGCAATATCGATGCCCAGGTGCTCGCACAGGTGAGCGATGCCGGCGCCCTTGTCGACGCCCAGGTTCATAAAGTCGATCCACTCGCGCCCGGCGTTGGTGACGTAGAGCTTGTCCGAGAACTCGGGGCTATAGGTCTCGCGGAAAGCGGGCTCGGCGTCGTAGCCTGGGAAGAAGACCGAAATCTTGTTGGACTCGAAATCGATGCCCTCAAAGCTGTCGACGTAGTTGATTGTGTTGTAGTAGACGCTGATCTCGTCGTGGTATTGATGGTCGCGGGCAAGCACGTAGAACTCGTCGAAGCAGCACAGGACGGGGACAGCGCGAGGATCCTCCGAGGCACGGCTCAAGACCTGCTGATACAGCTCCACGTCAATATTGCTCTTATAGATATAGCTGCCGCGATAGATCACGCACGCTCCGTTATCGGGACAAAAAGCGAGGCGGTTCTTAATGCCCTCGAACATCTCTTCGAGCTTGGGGGCGGGACGTCCGCTGGCGGGGCAGAATACGATGCCGGCGTCGGCGAGCTTGTCCAGACGCTCGTCGAGACCCTGGGGCAGCACGCGATCGTCGGTCAGCAGCGTCTTGTCCATATCGACGGCGAGAATCTTAATGTTGCCGATGTTGGCGTCCGATTCGTAAGTTTGCATAAAAATGCGCCTTTCGTTTCGAGATTGTTTCAGACGTTATAACCATCAACTAGTAGTCGAGCGTATTTTCGCAGGAATGGTGCGTATTTGCACTGCAATTCACAAACTAATGAAAAAACTTTTCAGAAATTTGAATTTGTCGCTTGCGCAGCGTGCACTTTATCGTAATATAGCGAACATCGAAAACGGAGACGGCAAAAGAGCCGTTTACCGAGGAAAAGGTACCGTTTGCGATATTTGAATTGCGCCCGGCGATACGTGAAGGGAGAGGCAGATGCAGTTCGTAAAGATCATCACCACTGCAGACAATGCCATCCGACGCCAGCGCGCAATTTCCCGACGACGATAACAATCGTCTCTGTCCGCATGGGGCGCAATGCCTCAACAGAGTCATTTTGAGGTCGTTGGGTTTAAGCACGACATAGCCGCATGTTTCTAGGGCATGCCTGTGATGCATTCTGCTGAATAACCTGATATTGCACGGTTTTTGACCTCAAGGTGACTTGCAACTGACCGATGTTCTAACTAGCTACCAAGGGCGAAAGGAAACAGCCATGAGCAAGGAAAAAGTCGTTCTCGCATATTCCGGTGGTCTTGATACATCCGTATGTGTCAAGTGGCTCCAGGACGAGAAGAATCTCGATGTCGTTTGTGTCTGCGGCAACGTGGGCCAGGAAGAGACCGGACTAGATGCCAAGAAGCAGAAGGCGCTCGACCTGGGCGTTCTCGATTGCCAGGTGCTCGACCTGCGCGACGAGTTCTCCGATGAGTTCCTGACCAAAGCCATCGCAGCAAACTCCATGTACGAGAACAAGTACCCGCTGCTCTCCGCCCTGTCTCGCCCGCTGCTTGCCAAGAAGCTTGTTGAGGTCGCCCACGAGTTTGGCGCGACCTACGTCGCCCACGGCTGCACCGGCAAGGGTAACGACCAGGTCCGTTTTGAGGCCGCCGTCAAGGCCCTCGACCCCGAGCTCAAGGTTATCGCCCCGGTTCGCGAGTGGGACCTGAAGTGCCGTCCCGACGAGGTCGCCTATGCCCACGCCCACAACGTGCCGGTTCCCGAGGGTGCCAACGACAACCCCTACTCCATCGACGACAACCTGTGGGGTCGTGCCATTGAGTGCGGCCACCTGGAGGATCCCTGGAACGAGCCGCTCGACGACGCCTGGGTTATGACCAAGAACCCCGAGGACACGCCGGACACCCCGACCTACACCGAGATTGAGTTTGAGGCCGGCAAGCCCGTCGCCGTAGACGGCAAGAAGATGAAGCTCTCCGAGATCGTCATCGCCCTCAACAAGATCTCCGGCGACAATGGCTTTGGCCGTCTCGATCTGGTCGAGGATCGCCTGGTGGGCCTTAAGAGCCGCGAGTGCTATGAGGTCCCCGGAGCCCTGACGCTCATCACCGCCCACAAGGCGCTCGAGGACATCTGCGTCGAGGGCGACCTGCTCAAGACCAAGATCAAGCTCGAGCAGGATTGGGCCACCGCCGTGTACAACGGCCAGTGGTACAGCCCGCTCAAAAACGCGCTCGATGCCTTTATGGCCGATACCCAGAAGTTCGTGACCGGCACTGTCCGTCTGAAGTTCTTTAAGGGCAACTGCCATGTCGTCGGCCGCAAGAGCCCCTTCAGCCTCTACGACTACGGTCTGGCTACCTACGACCGCGACACCACGTTTGACGAGAAGGCCAGCGCCGGTTTTATCGAGATCGATACGCTGTCGCTCAAGACGTGGGCAAAGGTCCAGGGCCCCAGCTCTGCTGCCGCCCAGGCCTAGCGCCTCCTTCCCTTGGTATCCGCGCGGCCCATCCGCGTGATACATAACGGGCGCACGGGGTCCCTACCTTTCGTTATGCTTGCTGACACTTCTTAACATCGGTGGCCCCTACGTTCCGCCCGCATATATGATGCCGCGTCTGCGGCTGAGTCCGAGCCCCGCCGGGGTTGTCCGGCGGGGCTCCTTCTATCAATTTGGCGGCTCTGCGCCTATATATATGAGGAGTATCCATTATGTTCAATGCTATCGCGCATGCTTTACTTGCCCTCGCGCCCGAGTTCGATGCTGCAAGGGTCGAGGACGTCCCTATGAGCCTGAAGGCCTGGATCGATGGTTCGCAGGGCAACATCCGGAGGGAGACGTTGGGCGCCAAGTGCATGGCGCGTCACTTCTTTGCAAATTAGCTACATGGCTCCGCACACGGTGGGGAATGTGTAAAACTAGCGGTTGAAAAATCGCTTTAGCGATATGGCGCATTGCTTTGGGCGCTTGTTTTGGTATTTGGAGAAAGGGGACGGTTCCATGGCTCTTTGGGGCGGTCGTTTTGAGGCAGGCGTGGCCGAGGTCACGCAGGAGTTTGGCGCGTCGTTGCCGGTCGACAAACATCTCTATAAGCAGGACATCGCCGGATCTAAGGCACATGCCAGGATGCTGGCGGCCCAGGGCATTATCAGCGCCGAGGACGAGCAAGCGATTGCCGAGGGTCTGACCGGAATCGAACAGGATATCGATGCCGGCAACTTCACCTTCGACATCAACGACGAGGACATTCATATGTCCATCGAGAGCGAGCTGACGCGTCGCATCGGCGAGGCTGGCAAGCGCTTGCATACCGGACGTTCGCGCAACGACCAGGTGGCGACCGACACACGTCTGGGCGTCAAGGCGCTGGCCAAGGAGCTCATGGGGGCCAATCTTGAGCTGCGCCATGTGCTGGTGGATGCGGCTAAGAAGTACGACAAGGTGATTCTGCCGGGCTACACGCACATGCAGCACGCTCAGCCCGTGCTGCTGTCGCATCATCTGCTGGCGTATTCCTGGATGTTCGCGCGCGACTTTACACGCCTGAAGGCAGCCTTTGATGCCGCCGACAACTGTCCGCTGGGCGCTGCCGCGCTTGCCGGCACGAGCTATCCGCTCGATCGTCAGATGACGGCTGCCGAACTTGGCTTTGCGGGCGTGATTCCCAACTCGCTCGATGCGGTTTCCGACCGTGATTTCCTCCTCGACCTGCATTACGCCGGCTCCGTCATGGCGATGCACCTGTCGCGTCTTTCCGAGGAGATCGTGCTGTGGTCGAGCTCCGAATTTGGCTTTATCACGCTTTCCGACTCTTACTCCACTGGTTCGTCCATCATGCCGCAGAAGAAGAACCCCGACTTTGCCGAGCTTATCCGCGGCAAGAGCGGCCGAGTCTATGGCAACCTGGTGCAGCTGCTCGTGACCATGAAGGGCTTGCCGCTCGCTTATAACAAGGACTTGCAGGAGGACAAGGAGGGCGCGCTCGATACCGCCCATACGCTCATGCAGTGCCTGTCCGTTATGGCCGGTATGATTTCGACCTGGACCGTCAACGAGGATGCCATGGCGCGCGAGTGCGGCGTGGGGCACCTTGCCGCCACCGATGTTGCCGATTACCTGGCCAAGCGTGGCCTGCCGTTCCGCGAGGCGCACGCCGTGGTGGGCCATTTGGTCCTGATGTGCGAGAAGCGCGGCTGCAATCTTGAGGACCTGCCGTTTGAGGTGTTCCAGGAGGCAAGCCCGCTCTTTGAGCACGACATAACCGAGGCGCTCGACATCCCGTCGATTGTCGCCGCGCGCACGACCGAGGGCGGTACCGCCCCTGCCGCCGTTGCCGTGCAGCTGCAGCGTGCCGAGGCACAACTCGTTGCCGACGAAGGCGTGTTTGGATCGCTGACCAAGGTCGTCGAGATGGGCCACGGGATAAAGTAAGGGTTTGGTCGAAGCCGTTTTTGCCATTTATTGAGGAATCGTATTTTGCTTTACGGGCGTCTGCTGATGTGGGCGTCCGTATTTTGTTGCTATGGGGGAGAGGCTTGTCGAGAACTTCTGTAGGACCTTTGGGCAGGTTGTGAAGGGGGTACGTTTGCGGGCGGCAACCGACCGTCTGCTCTGTTCGATACGGTTGATGGGCAGTCGGATGGTACTCTAATCGGACTTCGAAACAGAAGTGACACATATGGAACGCTTCAATAAATTGCAACGTTTCAATAAACAGCTTTTTGTTTAACTGCAGCTAAAACTCTGTTACGATGCAGTCCAGGCGGGTGCCGGAATGGGACTTGGGCACACGCGAACCTACTTGAAAGGCTACCTTATGGCTATCGAGAAGACCTTCATCATGATTAAGCCCGACGCCGTGCGCGACCGCAAGATCGGCGAGATTGTTGCTCGCATCGAGCGCAGCGGCCTTGTCATCGAGCGCATGGAGATGACCACGCTCGAGCGCGCTACCGTCGAGGAGCACTACGCCCATCTGGCCGACAAGCCCTTCTTTGGCGGTCTCTGCGACTTTATGACGAGCGGTCCGGTCGTCAAGATGGTCGTTTCCGGTCTCTCCGCTGTTGCTAAGATGCGCACCCTCATGGGCGCTACTAATCCGCTTGACGCCGCTCCTGGTACCATCCGCGGCGACTTTGCCGTCGATGTCAACGCCAACGTGATCCACGGCTCCGACTGCCTGGAGAACGCCGAGATTGAGATCGAGCGCTTCTTTGGCTAAACCAGCTTTGACTCCTTAAAGCTGTTAGCGTGTGGCTTGGGCGCCGCGGAACTCCATCCGCGGCGCCCTTTTATTCCAAAATCTATGAAGGGGCCCGTTCGGTCATGAGTTCCGAGCGGGCCCCTGCTGTTAGCTTGTGGCACTGAGTTGTTTAGGCCTCGTCGACGACCTTGAGACCGCGCGTGTGGTCAATCTCGTTGAGGAGGTTAACGCGACGCTCGTGACGACCGCCCTCAAACTCGGCGTCGAGCCACTCGTCGACAATCATCTTGGCGAGCTCGGAGCCCACGACGCGGGCGCCAAAGGCGAGCACGTTGGTATTGTTGTGCATGCGGGAGAGCTTGGCGCTGAAGGGCTCGGAGCACACGACGGCGCGTACGCCCTCGACCTTGTTGGCAGCCAGGCTAATCCCGACACCGGTGCCACAGATGAGGATGCCCAGGTCGACGTCGCCGTTGGCAACGGCCTTACCCACCTTGTAGCCGGCGATGGGGTAGTCAAAGCTCTCGGAGGTGTCGGTGCCAAAGTTCACGACCTCGCAGCCGCGCTCCTTCAGGTGCTCGGAGATGATGTTCTTGAGCTCGACGGCGGCGTGGTCGTTACCGATACCGATCTTCATGGATGGTTCCTCTCTGGTCTGTGCGGCGCAAATGCTAAAGGTGTTTACCGCGTTCGACTGCATGATAGCGCGACTTTTGCGTAAACGCTCGAGCGTTTTTTGGTCAAACGCTTTAGCAGGCAACAAGACTGGCTTCTCGTGAATGAATGTCGTCAGTTTGCGCTTGAGCGCCGTCCGCCGGAACCATGGTTGCGGTTTTTGATGCATTGTTATCAAATAAAGGAGCTAACATTTTTTGAGAGCCTAGCCCGTTATGCAAGCAGGAGATACCTATGCCTACCGATTCCATCCGTGATGCCGCGTTTTGCGATGTTTTGAACCGCGAACTTGTCTGTGCACTCGGCTGCACCGAGCCCATTGCCGTTGCCTATGCAGCGGCGCTGGCGAGTCAGACGCTCGGTTGCGAACCCGATCATATGGATGTTGCATGCTCGGGCAACATCATCAAGAACGTTAAGAGCGTGACCGTGCCCAACTCGGGCGGTATGCACGGTATTGAAGCCGCGGCCGTGCTGGGTGCCGTGGGCGGCGACGCTAAGAGCGCTCTCGAGGTGCTCGAGAGCGTTGACGACGAAGATCGTGCTCGCGTGACCGAGCTCCTCACCGACGCCGGCTACTGCGATGTGTCGCTTGTCGAGGGTGTGTCCAACCTCTACATCAAGGTGACTGCGACGGCCGGGGGCCATACCGCGGTCGTCGAGATTACCGACCACCACACCAATGTCACGTGCCATACCCTCGACGGTATTCCGGTGTGCGGCAAGTCGGCGGGGGAGTGTGCCGCCTGCGCCGAGCGCGTCGTGGCCGAGCGGGCGGCGGATAAGGCCGATGCCCCTATGAGCATTGAGTCCATCATCGACTTTATCGAGGACGGTGACATTGAGGACGCCCGCGCTGCCGTTGAGCGTCAGATTGAGCTGAATGGCGCAATCAGTGCCGAGGGCCTTGCGCACGCTTGGGGCGCCGAGGTGGGTCGTACGCTGCTGGGTGCTCGTGCCGATGACGTCGCCTGCCGTGCCCGTGCCCGTGCGGCCGCCGGGTCCGACGCCCGCATGAACGGCTGCGCGCTGCCGGTCGCCATTGTGTGCGGCTCGGGCAATCAGGGCATTACCTGCGCATTGCCCGTCATGGAGTATGCCGAGTACCTGCGTTGCGACCACGAGCGTCTGGTGCGCGCCGTGATGCTGTCCGATCTTATCGCCGTGCATATCAAGAGCTATATTGGTGCGCTCTCGGCGTTTTGCGGTGCTATTTGCGCCGCGTGCGGCGCCGGCGCCGCGATTACCTGGCTGTGCGGTGGCACGCGCGAGCAGATTGGCGCGACGGTCTCGAATACGCTCGGTAACGTGGGCGGCATCGTGTGCGATGGCGCCAAGGCGAGTTGCGCGGCTAAGATTTCCGCTGCCGTTGATGCTGCGATTCTGGGCCACGATATGGCCATGCAGGGCCGCGGCTTCCGCGCCGGCGAGGGTCTCATTCAGGATACCGTCGAGCAGACGATTGCCAGCATGGGCTACGTGGGCCGCGTGGGCATGAAGGACACCGACATCGAGATCCTCAACATCATGATCGGTAAAACCCAGGTCTGCTAGATATTAAGTTGCGGTGAGATAGTTCCTAAAATTACCCGGGTGAGGGGCAAACAGGAACTATCTCACCGCAACTGCGCTAGATGTTCTGGCGCCTACGATAGTTCGTTGGCTATTTGGTGTTCGTAGAAGGCTTCGATTACGGCGTTAAAGTCGCGGGCGAAGTCTTCCATGGTTCCGCGCCAGGTGGCTCGGCTGGGCTTGCCTTGGCCCACAAAGGCGGTTTGGATGCCGCAATCGGGGGACGGGAAGTCGCGTTTGGGATCGTTGCCCACCATAAGGACCTCGTGTGGCTCGAGTCCCATCACCTGAAGCTGCTCTAGATAGTAGGTGGCATCGGGCTTGCAGCGGGTGGTGTTTCCCATGTGCGTGACGAGCTCAAAGGGGGCGTCGGCCAGGTCGCCCCAGCCCATGCGGCACTCGATGGCCCCCTGGGGAAAGCTGGGGTTGGTAAAGAGCGCGCAACGCAGCCCTGCGTCCTGTACGGCCTGGAGCGCGGCGTGTGCGCCCGGCATGGCGTGGGCGTTAATGACATCGTCGTTCTTGTACGGAAGAACTTCGCGGTCATAGTAGGTAAACGCCTCGTAGATGAGGGGATCGGAGAGGCGGATCCCGCATCGGCGCTCAACCTCTTCTTGGTAAAACTCAAGATTGGTGCGGTTGTCCGTGCCGCTGCGGCGATTGGCGTTGAGGTCGACCAGGATGGTGCCGAGGCGTGCCATCGTGCCACCGCGGCTGCGGCGCCCGATATCCGCGAGCATCGAAGAGACATCCTTAAAATAGCGAAGGATGAACGCGTTGAGGTTGATGCTGAGAAGCGTCTCGTCCATATCGAAAACGACTGCTTTGAGCACGCGGGCACCTTTCTCGAAAAATCGATCTAGAATCGTTGGCTCCGGATACTTTACCCCAAAGCCGAATGCCTGGCTGGTTATCGTCAAGTTGCGGAGACGTGTGTTCATAAGATTACGAAAAAGTCTCCACACGAGTAAAAAATCGCAGTTCACGCTTGAAATCGAACTCATTTCCCCGTAACCTATACGAACGTGATTGCATAAGCGTCACATTAGTATCTGTCGGCTCCCGAGTGTTCCTAAACGTTGTGTGCTTGTCGCACCCTTCTGTAGGTCCTAGCAATCGGGGCCCCGTAGTTCGAAAGGGGTCCACCTTTGAGTGAGATTCAGAACTCGTCCATTTTCTCTCTTGACGATGTCAACGAGGAGGAGATGAACAACCTCATCGACGGTACGATTACCGACTTTGATGAGGGCGATCTCGTTAACGGCACTGTCGTTAAGATCGAGCATGACGAGGTGCTCGTTGACATCGGATTCAAGTCCGAGGGCGTTATCCCGGTCCGCGAGCTGTCCATCCGCAAGGACGCTAACCCTGCAGACATCGTTGCACTCGGTGATCCCATCGAGGCTCTGGTTCTCCAGAAGGAGGACAAGGACGGTCGTCTGGTCCTGTCCAAGAAGCGTGCCGAGTACGAGCGTGCTTGGAACCGCATCGAGGAGAAGTTCAACTCCGGCGAGAACGTCGAGGGCGAGGTTATCGAGGTTGTCAAGGGCGGCCTGATCCTCGACATCGGCCTGCGTGGCTTCCTGCCCGCTTCCCTCGTCGACCTCCGTCGTGTCAAGGACCTCACCTCCTACATGGGCACCCGCATTGAGGCCCGCGTCATCGAGATGGACCGCAACCGCAACAACGTCGTCCTCTCCCGTCGCGTCGTGCTCGAGGAGTCCCGTAAGGCCGAGCGCTCCGAGATCCTGTCCAAGCTCAAGTCTGGTATGCGTCTCCAGGGCACCGTTTCCTCCATCGTCGACTTCGGCGCCTTCGTCGACCTCGGCGGTATCGACGGCCTCATCCACATCTCCGAGCTCTCCTGGAACCACGTCAACCATCCTTCCGAGGTTGTCAAGGTCGGCCAGGAGGTCGAGGTCGAGGTTCTCGACGTCGATCTCAACCGCGAGCGCATCTCCCTGGGTCTCAAGCAGACCACCGAGGATCCGTGGCGCGCACTTGTCAAGAAGTACCCCGTCGGCGCTATCGTCGAGGGCACTGTGACCAAGCTTGTCCCGTTTGGCGCTTTCGTCGACCTGGGCGAGGGCATCGAGGGCCTGGTGCACATCTCCGAGATGGCCAACAAGCACGTCGACCAGCCTTCTCAGGTCACCCACGTGGGCGACAAGGTTCAGGTCAAGGTCATGGAGATCGACCTCGACCGTCGTCGTATCTCCCTGTCCATGAAGTCCGCTGCTGAGACTCTGGGCGTCGAGATCGAGGTTACCCCGCTTCCTTCCGAGAAGAAGGACGAGGAGACCGACGCCGAGTAAATCGGTTTGACGATCACTTGTTTTAAGGGATCCGTCCGTAATGGACGGGTCCCTTTTTGCATTTGCTGCTGAGGTGCATGATGCTGCCCATGCTGTCCACAGGCTATTTGGTTGTCGGTGCATGAAAAAATGCCGACATCCCGCCTCGGGGAGGAGGCGGGAACGCACCGAGTAGACGGAGGGGTGCGGAGCGCGGTCGCGTCTCGACTGACGACGTTGCCCATCGACGGGACCATTGTAGCGCATGGCGGTTCTTGGTATATCGTGTCGAGCGTTTGCGTTGTGCCATTGCCCGCGGCAACGGTGTGTTACACTCTTGCACTGCTGAGTGGGCCAGACGGTCGCGCGATGTGCTGCTTGCAGCACGCGTGAGGAAAGTCCGGGCTCCAGAGGGCGGGATGCCGGCTAACGGCCGGGCGGAGTGATCCGACGGAAAGCGCCGCAGAAAAGAAGACTCCCACCTGCGCCGCAAGGCGTAAAGGGAAAAGCTGAAACGGTGGTGTAAGAGACCACCAGCGTCGTGGCAACACGGCGGCTTGGCAAGCCCCATCCGGAGCAAGCGCGAATAGGAACGCTATGGGCCGGCCCGGTCCGCGTTCGGGTAGCGTGCGTGGAGCTGCACGGTAACGTGCAGACAAGATAAATGACCGTTCACGACAGAACCCGGCTTACAGGCCCACTCAGCACTTTGTTGACGCTGCGAACCCGTCAGCGCGGCAATCTGCCTTTCAAGCCTTCGGGCATGACCATAAGGTCAATACCCTCGTCTTTCAAGGCACCTTGCTCGCGCTGACGGGTTCTCGCTTTCGTTGACGGAATCATAGGTGGCTTCGTTCTTGACGTCTCGCTGTCTTTGCCTGGTCATTGGCGTTGCCGTTCTATTTACTGGGGTTATCGGTACGGCCTTTGCCGTATTATTGAGGCTGTTTGTTGCTTTGCTTGTTGTTGAGGGGCTTTGTTGGACAGCTTTTTTACTCTGCAATCGAATATTGAGGCTTCGGGCGAGTTTGTGGACCGCAAGAGTCGGTTTATTGCCCAGCTGATCCATATTGAGTCCGAGGATGAGGCGAATGCCTTTATCGAGATGGTCCGCAAGCGTCATTACGACGCTCGACACAATGTTCCCGCGTGGATTTTGGTCGATGGACGCGAGCGCCAGAGCGATGATGGCGAGCCGAGCCGCACGAGCGGTATGCCGACGCTCGAGGTGCTGCGCGGCGCGGGGCTCAAAAATGTTTGCTGCGTAGTGACGCGCTATTTTGGCGGCACGCTGTTAGGGCCTGGTGGCTTGGTGCGCGCTTATACTGCGGCGACGCAGGCGGCGGTGGCCGCGGCTCAGGAGTCCGGGCAGATCGTCGAGATGACAAGTGTTGTGCCGGTTGACGTGCATGTGGCCTATCCACAGTATGAGCAGGTGCTTCGTTTGGCGCAGGATTCGGGTTCCAAGGTTTCGGATACCGATTACGCGGATGCCGTGACACTTCATTTGGTGTTTAAAGCGGGGGAGCAGGAGCCGTTTTGCGCTAAGATGCGCGAGCTTATGGCGGGGCGTGAGAAGATCGAGGTCGGCGCTCCCGAATTTGCCGAGTTCTAACGGCGACGGCCGGCGTGCTTTTGGATGGATCCTAAGCGCACCGGCCGTCGTTTTACTGTTGCTGTCGATTACTCGGCGAGCTGCTTTAGCACATCGCAGGCGATCTCGATGGCATCGTCGATGCAGCCGGGGCAGCTGCGGAGCGGACCCTTGTCCGATCCGATGCCCTTGAGCGTGCCACAGACGGTTGCCGTGTTCTTCTCGCCAAAACGCTTGGCGATTTCGCGCGACAGCTTGTAGGTCTGGCCCTTGGTCTTGGGGTTTTCCATGCCGTCGCTCATTACAAAGCCCATGACGGCCACGTCGCCCGAGATGGCGCCGCAGGTTTCGGTCATGCCGCCCATGCCGGCGCCAAAGCCCTCGGTGAGGGTAAAGGCGGTCTGGGGGTCGAGCCCGACGGCGGGCGCGAGCGTGCAGGCGACGGCCTGTGCGCAGTTAAAGCCGCGGGAGTGGTATTCGGCAGCTTGAGCCTGACAGGCGGTGATGTCGAGCTGGGCCGTATCGATTTGCTTCATCGTTGTCTCCTTGGTTACGGTGTACCCGCCTATGATACCCGTGACAGGGCATGTAATCATCGAGAGCTTCATGTATGCCTCGTTTTTATCTATCGAGCAAATGCCCAAGGTTTGGGATGAATACCCCTGATCAATTTGTCCCATAACCTACCTTGGAGATGGGTTGAGAGGGGTGCGGGGTAGCGGTATCGTGAACCGAATAAAACTAAAACCCAGGCAAGGGAGCTAGATATGAGCGAGCAGACCATCGGTACTACATGTGTTCAGGGCGGCTATCACCCGGGAGATGCTGAGCCGCGCCAGGTGCCCATCTACCAGTCCACCACGTGGAAGTACGACACGTCGGAGCATATGGGCAAGCTGTTTGACCTGGAGGAGTCGGGCTACTTCTACAGCCGCCTGCAGAACCCCACGTGCGATCTCGTTGCCGCCAAGATCTGCGAGATGGAGGGAGGCACCGCCGCGATGCTCACGAGCTCGGGCATGGCTGCGAACTTCCTTGCGATCTTTAACGTGGCAGGTGCCGGCGATCATGTGGTCGCAAGCTCTGCCATTTACGGCGGTACGTATAACCTGCTCGCCCATACCATGGGTCGCATGGGCTTGACCTGCACGTTCGTTGCCCCCGACTGCACTGATGAAGAGCTCGAGGCAGCCTTTGAGCCCAATACTAAGCTCGTCTTTGGCGAGACGATCGCCAACCCCGCCCTTGCCGTGCTCGATATTGAGCGCTTTGCCAAGGCCGCGCATGACCACGGCGTGCCGCTGATGGTAGACAACACCTTCCCGACGCCCGTGATGTGCCGTCCCTTTGAGTGGGGCGCCGACATCGTTACGCACTCCACTACCAAGTACATGGATGGACATGCTGCCTACCTGGGCGGCGTGATTGTCGACCATGGCCAGTTTGACTGGATGGCCCATGCAGACAAGTTCCCGGGTCTCACCACGCCTGACGAGAGCTACCACGGCGTGACGTATGCCGAGAAGTTCGGTCGCGAGGGCGCCTTCATTACCAAGGCCACCGCGCAGCTCATGCGCGACCTTGGCCCCATGCAGAACCCGCAGGCGGCGTTCTTCCTGAACAGCTCGCTCGAGAGCCTGCATGTGCGCATACCGCGCCATTGTGAGAACGGCCTGGCCGTTGCCAAGTTCCTGCAGAGCCATCCCAAGGTGCGCTTCGTGAGCTATCCGGGCCTGGAGGGCGATAAGTACTATGACATGGCTCAGAAGTACATGCCCAACGGTACCTGCGGCGTTGTGAGCTTTGGCTTTAACGGTGGTCGCGCGGCGGCCGAGACCTTTATGAAGAGCCTCAAACTCGCCCAGATCGCCACGCACGTGGCCGACGCCCGCACTTGCTGCCTGCATCCCGCTAATGCCACGCATCGCCAGATGAACGATGAGGAGCTCATCGCCTGTGGCATCTCCGCCGACATGGTGCGCCTGTCGTGCGGCCTCGAGGACACGGCCGATCTGATTGCCGACCTTGAGCAGGCGCTCGAGCAGTGCTAGGCTAGCGTTCGTGCGAGGCGCCGATGCTGGCAGAAAGCTTCGGCGACCTTTCGTTCCGATTCCGTAGGCGGGACCCCAATCGCGACTGTTTGCAGGCGATTGGGGCCCCGTTTTTGCGTTGTGCCACTCGAAAGGATGGATATGGAGAAAACCGCAGAGCAGCTGCGCCGCGAGCACATTGCCCTAGAGGGCGACACCCATGGCAAGAACAAATGGGCGATTCTGTTTACCGTGCTCATCATGACGTTTATGGTGTGTCTGGATTCGACCGTCGTGACCGTGGCGCTGCCCGTGATGCAAAAGGAGCTGGGCGTGGGCCTCGATCGCATTCAGCTGGTAAGCTCGGTGTATCTGCTTGCGACTTGCGTGGCTATGTTGCCGTTTGGCCGTCTGGGCGACGTGCGCGGCAAGGTGAATGTGTTCCAGCTGGGCGTCATCGTCTTTTCGGTCGGTTCGCTGCTGTGCGGCCTTTCGGCCTCGCTCGAAGTTCTTATTCTGGCACGCATTGTGCAGGGCGTCGGTTGCGCGGCGGCCATGGCTAACAACATGGGTATCATCACCGAGTCGTTCCCGGCGCGCGAACGAGGCCGTGCCATGGGTATTCTCGCGACCTTCGTGGCCCTCGGCATGATGTGTGGCCCCGTGCTGGGCGGCATGCTGGTGGCAAGCTTTCCCTGGGAGAGTATCTTCCTCATCAACCTGCCCATTGGCGTCATCTCGTTTATCGTGGGGCTCTATACGCTACCGCATGTTAAGCCGGAGGCCGGTGAGCGCCCTATGTCCCTGATTGAGGCTGCTCGTCGCTGCTTTGCAAATTCGGCCTTCACCATCAACCTTGCCTGCATGCTCATTGTGTTCGTTGGCATTGGCGCATCCGAGTTTATTCTGCCGTTCTATTTTCAGGACGCCCACGGCTTTGGTTCTGACATCTCTGGACTACTCTTTTTGGCGCTGCCGATGGTGAATGCCTTTATCGGCCCGCTTTCGGGTACGGTTTCGGACCGTGTCGGCTGCGAGGGCCCCACGGCGGTCGGCCTGGGCGTGTACGTGTGCGGTCTCTTTGCGGTAAGCACGCTCGACGAGCACTCTTCTATCCCTGTGATCGTGTGCTGCGTCGCATTTATGTCGTGCGGTACGTCGATTTTCCAGAGCCCCAACAACTCGCTGTACATGGGCTCGGCTCCGCGCGAGGCGCTCGGTTTTGCGGGCAGCTTGGGCAGTTTGGCGCGCTACGCCGGCATGGCACTCGGCATTACGGTGGCGTCTAATATCCTGTATGGGCAGATGAGCGTGGCGATGGGTGAGGCCGTGACCAGTTTTGTTGCAGGCCGTCCGGATGTGTTCCTGTTCGGCTTTCGCTCGGTGTTCTACGTGCTCATGGGTGTGGCCGCTGCGGGTTTTGCGCTCGCCATGGTGCGTTTGGTGAGGATGCGCGCCCGCCATTAGCTTGTGGTGGCAGACTTGCCACGAATCGGGCCTATCTACTGGTCTTGCAGCTTTATGGTGCGATGTGGCTTGTGGGGCAGGCGGGGGTCGGTCCGTGGTAGACTATCGAACAACGTTTATTAATCGCGCGGTATCGTTGCCGCGAGAAGGGGTTGCGCCATGCAGGAGCTTGAGGATCGTATTCGCCATGACGGCATCGTAAAGGCCGGTAACGTCCTTAAGGTTGATGCCTTCCTCAACCACCAATGCGACGTTGAGCTGTTCGACCACATGGGCGCCGAGTGGGCCCGTCTGTTCGAGGGTGTCGAGATCAACAAGATCCTGACGATCGAGGCTTCGGGCATTGGCATGGCTTGCATTGCAGCCCAGCATTTTGGCGGCGTGCCGGTGGTCTTTGCCAAGAAGGCACAGTCCATCAACCTCGACGGCGAGCAGTATGCCACGACCATCTACTCCTTTACCAAGCAGAAGGAGTACCCGGTTATCGTTGGCAAGCGCTTCCTGTCCGAGGGCGACAAGGTCCTGATTATCGACGACTTCCTGGCCAACGGCTGCGCGCTCGAGGGTCTTATCAAGATCTGCGAGGCTGCGGGTGCCGAGGTGTCCGGTATTGGCATTGCGGTGGAGAAGGGCTTCCAAGGCGGTGGCGATAAGCTCCGCAAGCGCGGCTTCCGCGTTGAGAGCCTGGCCCGTATCGCCGATATGGACTGTGAGAACGGCGAGATCACCTTCGCCTAGGCTCGCAACACAAGCGATTGGTATGCGATGTGACAAAGGGACTGTCCCTTTGTCACATTTTTTGTATGAGGGGAGGTGTTGATATGGATGAGAACAAGATGGGATGGCGCGAGTATGCGCGCTATGCCGAGATGTCGGTCGAGGAGTTGGCGCGCGATTGCGAGGTGCAGGTGTTTCGCGCGACGGGTCCGGGCGGGCAGGGTGTGAACACGACGGATTCAGCGGTGCGCATGAAGCATGGGCCCACGGGGATTACCGTGACGGCGCGCGAGAGCCGCAGTCAGTTTCAGAATCGCGCGAGCTGTTTGCGTAAGCTGAGGACAGAGCTTGAGCGTCGCGGGCGTCCACCGCGTCGACGCGTAAAGACCAAGGTGCCTCAACGCTCTCGCCAGCGCAGGCTCAATGACAAGCACTTCAACGCCATTAAAAAGGCCAACCGTCGCAAGCCGGACAGCGACGAATAGCCACCCCTAAGTTGCGGTGAAATAGGGACTGTTTATGCAGCTAAAGCCGCAAGGCAGTCCCTATTTCACCGCAACTTAGGTGGGGCTAGCGGGTTGGGTGCCAGACTTGGAGGGCACCGGGTAGGATGTCGACCTCGATGTGCGAGGCGACAACGGGCTCCCCGTCGGCCTGGATGGGGTAGTCGGGCTCCTCAAAGGTAAGCTCGGCATGGCGACAGCGGCGCATGCGAACCGGTGGCAGCTTGGTGTGGTGGCCATCTTTGGCCGAAAGGAACATGGGAAGCGCGACCGCACGCGGAACGGGGCCGCAGGCGTAGCAGACGTCGAATATACCGTCACAGGGGTCAGCGTCGGGACAGATGCGATAGCCCGAGCCATAGGTAGGACCCAGCTGAATCGCCATGATGATTGCCCTCACGCGCTCGGCGGGCGCCCCGTCAAAGCTGACTGTCATGGGGTAGTTGCGATAGCGTAGGCCAAACTGCTCAAGTCCCGAGAGGGTGTAGAGCGGCGCGCCCGTCAAGCCGGTCTTTTTGCGCAGCTCGGTGGTGCCAAGGCCGATGGCGGCATCGATGCCAACCGAAAGCGTCTGGTCGTAGTACTCAACGGTAGCCTCGCCGCTACCGCTTGCTGGGTTCCATGAGCGAATACGCCCGATGTCTTGACGCTGCAGCTCACAGGTGAGCAGCGCGCCAAAATCCTTACCGGAGAAATCTTCGATACCGAGCGTTTGGGCAAAATCGTTGCCGGAGCCAACGGGTAGGACGGCAAGGGCAGGACGGCCCGATTCATCCTGCGTCATGAGTCCATTGACGACCTCGTGGATCACGCCGTCGCCGCCAAGGGCGATAACGGTGCGATAGCCCTGAGCCTGGGCGGCCAGCTCCTTGGCGTGTCCCATGCGCTCGGTCAGCACCAGGTCAAACTGGGATGTGCGCGCGGTCATGTCCAAAAAGCGCTGCAGGCGCTCGGCAACCTCATGCGCGGCGCCCGACTGGGCGGCAGGATTGGCGATGATGAGGGTGCGACCAAAATCAGTTGCGTGCATGGGGCGACTCCCGGCGTGTGACATGGCAGTGCGGTCGTGCTCGGGTCGAATTGCCCCCGATTGTGGCTGCACGGCGATTATTACATCTACTCTATCAGGTCGTTGTGGCGCTCGATAGCATCCGCTACCGTACCGCCCTCATCCACAATAAGCGAACGGCGCTTGGGTGAGATGATGCGCTGGGCGGGGTACACGCCGCGGTGCCCGCCGGTTAGGTAGCTGATAAAGGCCACGATGACAAAGAACCCGGCGGCCGTGCCGTGGAACAGGTCGATGGCCATCATGCAGGTGGTGATGGGCACGTTGAGGCCGGCACAGAACACGCCGAGCATGCCCAGCGCCGCCAGAAAGCTGGGGTCGATTCCGACGAGGCAACCGATCCAGCCGCCGAGCGCCGCACCGATGCCAAACAGGGGCGTGACCTCGCCGCCTTGGAAGCCGGCGCCCAGGGTCAGCGCTGTGACGACCAACTTGATGGCTGCGTCCGCCAGGGTGGTGTTGCCGGCGAACCCGGCGCCTGAGAGCCAGGTGGCAAGGCCGGCATACTTCCAGGCGTCGAGCATCGCGTAGGCCGCGAGCACCACGAGCGCGCCCACGAGTGCGCGAACGAGGTAATTGGTGATAATGCGACCGTACAGGCTCTTGACGGTTCGAACCGACCAGGCAAAGAGGCGTGCCGTCAGACCGAAGATGATGGCGCTGATAACAACGATGGCAACCGTCCGCGGCGTCATGCCGGGAACGCTGGCGATGACATTCGCCTCGTACTCGGTACCCAGGGCGAGTGATGTAAAGTAGCCGGTAAACGAGGCGACCAGGCAGTAGATGCCCGCGGTGTAGTCGATCTTGCCGATAAAGCACATCTCCATGCCAAAGAAAGCTCCGGCAAGGGGCGAACCGAATACGGCGCCAAAGGCCGATGAGATGCCGGCGAGCATGAGGTCGTGGTGGTCATGCTTTTTGAGGTGGGCGAGGCTCGAGATGTTGCTGGCGATGGTGCCGCCAATCTGCACCGCGGCTCCCTCGCGACCGGCCGATCCGCCCGTTAGGTGCGTGAGCGTGGAGCAGACGAAGGTGAGGACGGCCATGCGCATATGGATGAGGCGGGTGCCCAGAGCGGAGTCGATGACCAGGTTGTTGCCACGCTTTGCGGCGAGACCGTGGTTCTTGTAGACCCACGCGGTGGCCATGCCCACAACGGGAAGCAAGGCGTAGACCCACGCATGGCGCTCGCGATAGTCGGTCGCGATATTCAGCGAGGCCAAAAACGCCCAGGCGGCAACGCCCATGGCGAGCGAGACAATGATGACGAGTGCGAGCAACTTGGCGCTCGCGAGTAGGTTGCGGGCGTTGCGGCGCGTGTCGGCAGCCAAGAGGTGCTCGGAGCGGGTGAGCTGATGCCTGCCTGCCGTGATGACGTCGTTCAGGGAGAAAAAACCGCCTTCGTCGAGCGGCTGGGAATGATCCTGCGCTTCGTTTGCGCTTTCGGGTTTGTCGTTATGAGCCATACGTTCCTCTTTTAGGTTGCAACGCAAGCATTATAAAACGCGGTAAACGCGACGAGCCGGTGGGTTGGTTTCCATTCTGTTTCGCGGCCTGCAACCGACAGGTGTATTTGCGGATATAGGCCGAGTCGCGGTCGTGCGTCGGGGGATTATACTGAGACAAGCATAAAGAATCGGCGCCCGTGTTGTGCGCCGTGGCATTAAGAGGTGCATATGGCAGAGAAACTCATTCCGCTGGAGGACGCACAGTCGATTATCCTGTCGCATGTTGCTCCGACCGATCTCGTCGAGATTCCCGTGTGGCAGGCCACCGGTCTTCCCTTGGCCGAGGACGCGGTGGCCGACATCGACATCTCGCCGTTTGCCAACAGTGCTATGGACGGATATGCCGTGCGCTCGGCGGACTTGGCGCAGGCGTCTGGCGAGGCGCCGGTGACGCTCGACGTTATCGGACACGAGGCTGCGGGACATGTGTTTGAGGGCGTAATCGGCGCGGGCGAGACGGTCCGCATCATGACGGGCGCGCCGGTACCCGAAGGTGCCGATGCCGTGGTGAAATACGAGATCGTCGATGTGCTCGACGGTGACGGCAACGAGGGCTCGCGTGTGAGGTTCTCGGCGCCGGCCAAGGTGGGGGAGAACGTTCGCTCTGCCGCCGAGGAGGCCCATGCCGGCGACGTCGTGATGCGCGCCGGTGAGGTAGTGGCTCCGGCCGGCGCCGGCCTGCTGGCAAGCGCCGGTTACGCGAGCGCGAAGGTCCATGCCGCTCCGCGCGTGGGCATTATCTCGCTGGGCACGGAGCTGGTCGCGCCGGGTGAGCTGCCGGCGCGCGGGCAGATTCGCGACTCCAACTCGTCGGCGTTGATGGCCGAAGCGCTCGATGCCGGCGCCGAGCCCGTGTTCTACGGCATTGCGCCCGATGATGAGCAGGCGATTGCCGAGCTGGTTCATCGTGCCGTGCAGGAGTGCGACTTTGTCATTACGAGCGGCGGCGCCTCTTCGGGCGATTACGACTATGTGACGGCGCTGGTCAGGCGCGAGGGCGAGGTGCTGTTCGATCGCATCTCGATGCGTCCGGGCAAAGCCATCACGTTTGGTCTGCTTGGGGACAAGCCATATTTGGGGCTTTCGGGCAATCCCGCGGCGGCGTATGTGGGCTTCGAGATGCTCGCCCGCCCGGCGATTCGCAAGATGCGCGGCTTTTCCGAGGGCGTGCGTCCCGTGCAGCAGGCGACGCTCACACACGGCGTGAAGAAGCGCCAGGACCGACGCTTCTTCGATCGCGCCACGGTTTTGCGCGACCCCGAGACCGGTGAATTGTTGGTGACCGAGGCCAAGACGCAGAACTCGGCGCTGCTTGGAACTATGCAGCGTGCGAACTGCCTGTTGCGTATTGACGAAGGACCGTGCGAGCTCAAGGTGGGAGATGCCGTGGACGTTGTGCGCGTCGACCTGCCCGAGGGAACGGTGCTATAGGAGGAACGCTATGGAGTTGAAGATATCGATCGTGACGTGCTCGGATACGCGCGACTTTGCCCAGGACGAGGCGGGCGCTGCCCTCGAGGAGCTCATCGTGGCGCAGGGCTGGACGGTCGCCTCGCATGTGGTCGTGCGCGACGACGCCAGCGAGATCGGTGATGCCATTGTGGAAGCCGCCGATGAGTGCCACGCCAATGTCGTGCTCACCTGCGGTGGCACGGGGCTTTCGATGCGCGATGTGACGCCCGAGGCGACGCGTGCCGTCTGCGACCGCGATGTGCCGGGTATTGCCGAGGCAATCCGTGCATACTCCATGACCAAGACGCGCCGCGCCATGCTCTCGCGCGCCGTGTGCATGCAGCGTGGGTATACGCTTGTCGTAAACTTTCCCGGTTCTACGAAGGCCGCCCGCGAAAGCTGGGAGGCCATAGCGGACCAGTTGGAGCATGCGGCTCAGATGACAGCGGGCGGCGGACATACCAACTAGGCGGTTTACCTGCGGCGGGGCGACCTCATCGGTCGCTCCGCTATTGTTCTCCGCCGAATCGACGCCGAGGTGCATGGTAACTTGAAACTATATTCTCTGGTGAGAATAAATTCTCACTATCATTATTCGCGCGAAAGTATAATCTAGTAACAGAATAAAGCCCGCGGCGGGGTGCCCGGGTGTACCGTTCGAAAGGGTTGAACATGTTCGATATGGTTTCTCGCCGCGGATTCGTCTCGCTTTCTGCTGTCGCCGCTGCCGGCCTTGGCCTTGCCGGGTGCTCCGGCAATAAGGCGCCTGAGTCGACTGGCTCCGATGCCGGCTCCGCCAAGACTTCGTCCAAGAAGGCTGTCGAGCTGCAGGTTTTTGCCGCCAACTCACTCGAGAAGGCTCTGCCCGAGGTCCAGGAGCTTTACACCGAGCAGACCGGCACCACGTTTGCCGACACGCAGTTTAAGGCGTCTGGCGACCTCGTCGAGCAGATGCGCGCCGGTGCCGCCGTCGACGTGCTCATCACAGCCTCCAAGGGCACCATGGACGACGCCGAAGCCGCCGAGCTCGTCGACGCCGACACCCGTGAGGATATGTTCGTCAACGACCTCGTGATCATTCGCGCCGAGGGCTCCGATACCAAGGTCGAGGCCATCGCGGACGTCGCCAACCTGGACGGCAAGATCGCCATTGGCGACGCCAAGACCGTCCCCGCCGGCAAGTACGCCAACCAGGCGCTGGCTTCCGTGGGCCTCTACACCGGCACCGAGGGCGACGACGGCGAGTATGCTCCCGAGATCGCCGACAAGGTGGCCCTGGCCGACAAGGTCGGCACCGCTGCTTCTTACGTCTCTACAGGCGACTGCGTGGCCGGTTTTGTCTACAGCTCCGATATCTTCCGCTACGACGGCATCGAGGAGGCCTTCGTGTGCCCCGAGGATTCGCACAAGCCCATCGTGTACCCGGGTGCCGTTGCCGAGAGCTCCGAGTACGCCGACGAAGCCAAGGCGTTCATCGACTTCTGTCTGACCAACAAGAAAGCCCAGAAGATTTGGGCCAAGTACGGCTTTGAGCTTTCCGAGTAGTGCGAAAGGGCACTGTATAACGATATTCTTGAGGGCGGGCGTTCTTGCGATCGCCTGTCCTTTTTGATTGAACCGGCGTGCCTGCACGCCGTTGCCCTGTGTTTGAGGAGTCGCCCGTGTCAAGGAAAACGATTCGCCTGCTCGCCGCGCTGGCAGCGGTTCTCTTTGCGTTTACCTCGCTGCCTGGGGCTGCCTGTGCCGAGGCTCTCTTTACCACCGCCGATGGGTGCCAGGCGACCGAGGACTCCGCGCTTATCGATGGCGTCGAGTTTGGCCTCAACGCGTTTGAGCGCAATGCCAAGGGCACGACACGCTCGTTTGCAGGTCAGCCCGAGGGCTATCGATTTCCCATCTACAAAAAGACGACGCTTGTGACGGTGACGACGCCTTCGAACATCGTGGTGTGGGTTGATGCACACGCCGCTAAGGACGCGGGGCTCGACATTACAAACGCCTCTGACCAAAAGGCGCTTAAGAAGATGCTCACGGGGCTCGATAAGTCTCACTCCATGGGCGGAGCGCTGCTGGAGGACTCCGGGCTTGAGTGGGTGTTTACCTCGGACAACGAACTTGTGCAGGGCGATTATCGCTATCAGTTTAAGGTGAAGGGCGAAGACGGCGATTGCTGCACGGTGGTGAATGCCGCCGAGGCCGCGAACGCCGAGCTTGATCTGGGTGGCGGAGCCCTGTGGAGCGACAACGCCGCCTTAGTGCCGTATGCGAGCGTCTCGACGACGGAGCCACCTTCGCTGGCGGAGTGCGCCCAGACGTTTTTTGGCGGCATCGACTACCGTCCGTTTTGGGTTTCTATCAAAACGAGCGGCCTTGCCCTGCTGATCTCCTTTGCGCTGGGCCTGTTCGCCGCGTGGAAGACTATGGGTACCTCGAGTCGCATCAAGGGCCTGCTCGATTCGGTCTTTACGATTCCTATGGTGCTGCCACCCACGGTCTGCGGCTTTTTGCTGCTTATGCTATTTGGTCGATCGACCGGGGTGGGCCAGTGGCTTATCGCGCACGGCATCTCGATCGTCTTTACGTGGCCCGCGGCGGTCATTTCGGCCGTCGTCGTGTCGTTTCCGCTGGTTTACCGCACGGCGCTCGGAGCCTTCGAGAGTCTTGACGCGCAGATGCTCGACGCCGCGCGAACCCTGGGATGGTCCGAGCGTCGCATCTTTGCCAAGCTCATGATGCCGCTTGGCTGGCCCTCGATTGCCGCCGGCACGGTGCTCGCCTTTGCCCGCGCGATGGGCGAGTTTGGCTGCACCCTGTTCTTTGCGGGCAACTACGCCGGTATTACGCAGACCATCCCCATTGCGATTTACTTTGAGTGGATGGGTGGCAATACGTCGGTGGCGCTCTTTTGGGTCCTGGTCGTAATCGTGTTCAGCTTCCTGGTCATTCTGTTCATCAATATGTACACGGCGCATTCGCAAAAGTATCGCGAACGTGGCCTTTCCCGTGCGGAGCGCAAACAGGCCAAAGGTCTCGCCGGACAGGGCGATTCGCTCGACCCAGTCGGCGGCGATGCGCTGCGTATCGATCGCGAGGCGCTGGCCGAGCTCATGCGTGATGATGCGGCGCCGCAGGGAGGTCGATAAGCTATGTCGCTCGTTTTGGATATTAAGAAACGTTATCCCGGGTTTGTGCTCGACATGCAGCTTGAGGCCGGCGAGGAGCGCGTGGCCCTGCTGGGCGCCTCGGGTTGCGGCAAGAGCTGTACGCTGCGCTGCATCGCCGGTGTGGAGACGCCCGACGAGGGTAAGATCGTTGTCAACGGCGTGACCTTTTTTGACTCGGCGGCGGGCATCAACCTGTCGCCCCAGGAGCGAAAATGCGCCCTGCTGTTCCAAAACTATCAGCTGTTTCCCAACATGACGGTGGCCGATAACGTATGTGCCGGTGTAAAGGATGCGGGCGACGCCGCCGCGCGCAAAAAGCTCGCCGAGCGCTATCTGGGCATTTTCGGTCTGGCCGATTTTGCCGACCGATATCCCGCGCGCCTTTCGGGCGGGCAGCAGCAACGCGTGGCGCTTGCCCGTATGGTGGCGGCGCATCCGGGCATCTTTATGTTCGACGAGCCCATGAGCGCGCTCGATTCCTATCTTAAGAGCGCACTCGAGCAGAACATGCTCGACCTGTTCGACGTCTGTAACCGCACCGTGCTCTACGTGAGCCACGACATCGACGAGGCGTGCCGCCTGTGCCAGCGCATCTGCGTGATGCACGACGGGCATGTTGAGGAGACTGGCTCCGTTGAGGATGTGGTCCGCCGTCCGCAGACGCTGGCGGCGCTGCGCCTGACGGGCTGCAAGAACACAAGCCGGGCGCGCAAGATCGGCGACGAAGAAGTTGAGGCCCTCGACTGGGGCATGACCTTTAACGTGGGTCGCGAGATTCCCGATGACGTGGCGTACCTGGGTATTCGCGCAAGCTACTTCCATGTTGACAATCGCGCTGAGCGGGGCCGCAACAGCTATGACTTGCACGTGGCCCGCGTGAGTGATTCGCGCTTTGAGCGGCTGGTGTTGCTGGACGTGCCGCGCGTCGATGCGCCCACGCGTCTGCAGTGGAAGGTCAACAAGGTGGGCATGCCTGTCGACGCGCTGCCGCAAGCAGGCGAGACGCTGCGCATGCATTTTGATGCCAGCAGGATCCATTTGGTTTGTCGATAGCGCCGGGTAATGCCGTCGGGGATATAAGCCTCGGCGGCTTTGTCTTGCCACTCGCCGAATGAGGGACGACAAACTCTTACCAATCAAGATAATTTTTTATTAAACGACGACGCACGACGCTGTCGTACGAATGTCAACGGTGTTCGTCTGGACGATGACCGTTGATATAGTTGACCTTAACTTGTAAAGGAGGGTGCGCACATGCCGCAGACGACATACATTCGCCGCGTTGCCGCGCGTGCCCTATATATAGCTCGGAGTCGCATATGAGCAGGTATGTTCACGGCTCCGGGAGAGACGACGAACAACTAAATAATCGACCGCAAAGCAGGTTCCCTAAAATTCCGGGTTTAGGCGCGGCTGGGTTTTCGCCACCCACCGTGCAGCAATACCGTAGCTATTCAATTTTGGTTCGAGAGGGGAACCGTCATGGCTGAAGAATTCGATTTCCATCCGATGTGGGAGAGCCTCGGCATGAATCTTGCCGACCACGACATGCTGCTGGGCGCCGTGGGTCAGATGTACGGCGATATGTTTCTGATGCAGCACAATCGCCCCAAGTCCACGTCCTACCTGGACTTTGTGGCCACCAACATCCATAGCGGCCGTATTAAGGAGATGCTCGACAAGAAGGAGGCCGGCAAGGCCACCAAGATCGTGGGCTCGTTCTGCGTGTACGTGCCCGAGGAGATCGTGCTTGCCTGTGACGGCATTCCCGTGGGCCTGTGCTCGGGTGCCGATTGGGCAACCGATAAGGTCGAGGAGCACCTGCCGCGCAACACCTGCCCGCTTATCAAGAGCTTTGCCGGCTTTAAGCTGGGCGAGGTCTGCCCCTACATTGAGTCGAGTGACCTGGTGGTAGGCGAGAACACCTGCGACGGTAAGAAGAAAGCCTACGAGTTCTTTGCCACGCAAAAGAACATGTACGTCATGGATATTCCCAACGTGCACGACGAGTCGACGCTCGTGACCTGGAAGGCCGAGGTCAAGAAGCTCGCCGCCAAGATCGAGGACGAGTGCGGCGTCAAGATTACGCCCGAGGGCCTGAAGGCTGCCATCCACGCCGTCAATGAGAAGCGCCGCGCCCTGCAGCGCCTCGCTGCGACCCGCGCTGCCGACCCTGCGCCCATCAGCGGTCTCGACAGCCTGCTGACCGTTCAGGCCGCCTTTATGGACGACACACCGCGTCTGACCGGAGCCATCAACGATATGGCGGCTGAGTGCGAGCAGCGTGTCGAGGCCGGCGAGGGCGTGGCACCCAAGGGGACCAAGCGCATCCTGTACACCGGTACGCCCATGGCCGTGCCCAACTGGAAGCTGTTCAACCTTATCGAGAAGGCCGGCGGCGTTGTGGTAGGCGAGGAGTCCTGCACGGGCTCGCGCTACTACAAGGACCTGGTCGACGAGTCCGGCGAGACGGTCGACGAGATGCTCGACGCCATCGCCGAGCGCTACTTTAAGATCAACTGCGCCGTCTTTACGCCCAACAATCAGCGTATGAAGGACATTGTCCAGATGGCCAAGGACCTGCATGCCGACGGTATCGTCGACGTGGCCCTGCAGTTCTGCACGCTCTACGAGATGGAGTCGTTTGCCGTGGAGAAGGCCGCCGAGGAGGCCGGCATTCCGTTTATGCACATCACGACCGACTACGCCAGCGAGGACGCCGGTCAGCTCCAGACCCGCATCGAGGCCTTCCTCGAGACGATTTAGCCGCACCTGCGCCAAGCTGTGCCGCCGGGTGTTCCTATCCGCGCGATAGGGATTTCTCTGTTGCCATGCCGGTCGGTGTTCGGATGCACCGCAGGGCGCCAATCGGCTTCGCATAGCTGCCGGGACGGGGATTTCCACCGTCCCGGCAGATTCTGTCCGTTTGTTCAAACACGAAAGGAACTCAATGAACAACGACCTTTTCAAGGCGGGCGTTTCCCGCCGCGGTTTTCTGACCGGCTCCGCTGCCCTGTGCGCCATGGCGGGCCTCGGCCTCGCCGGCTGCGGCGGTTCGGGCGCCGAGAGCGGTAGCGCCGCTGCCTCCGGCCAGGATGTGGAGTATCGCGACGAGCTGCAGATCGCGCTCCCGGCGAGCCCGGACGGCCTCGATCCGCACACCACGTCGTCGCTTGTGACTATGGACATCATCTGCAACGTCGTCGAGCCGCTCTTTGGCCTCGATAGCGACTACGAGCCCCAGCCCGTGCTGGCCAAGGGCTATGAGGTCTCCGACGACGGCCTGACCTACACCATCAAGCTGCGCGAGGGCGTCACCTTCCACAACGGCAAGGAGTTTGGCTCCGAGGACGTCGTGGCCTCGATGAACCGCTGGCTCACCGTCAACGACCGCGCCGCGAGCCTGCTGCCCGGTGCCACCTTCGCCGCCTCGGGCGACCACGAGGTCACCTGCACGCTGACCGAGCCCGCCATCGACTTTCTGATCATCCTGGGCAACCACTCCCAGTATCCGGGTATTTTCCCCTCCGAGGTCATCGAGGCCGCGGGCGATACTGGCGTGACCGAGTACGTGGGTACCGGTGCCTACAAGTTTGTGGAGTGGAAGCAGGACCAGTACGTCCATCTCACCCGCTACGAGGACTATGTCGCCGCCCACGGCAAGGCTTCGGGCTACACCGGCAAGGTCTCCGCGCCCACCAAGGACATCTACTATCAGTTCGTGACTGAGGCCTCCACGCGCGTGAGCGGGTTTGAGACCGGCGAGTACGATGTCGCCGGCGAGATCCCCACCGAGAACTACCACGACTTCGACGGCAACGACGACGTCAAGCTCTACACCCATAACGCCGGCGTTCTGACCGCCTTCCTCAACATGAACGAGGGCGTCTTCGCCGACGAGGAGATCCGCAAGTGCGCCCTCATGGCTATCGACTGCGAGGCGGCCGCTCTTGCCGCCTATGGCGAGAAGGAGCTCTTCAATATCGATCCCAACCTTGGCAACCCTGAGAACGCTCAGTGGGCGACCGACGCGGGCAAGAAGTACTTCAACCAGGCAGACGCCAAGGCCGCCAAGAAGGCTCTGGCCAAGACCTCCTATGCCGGTGAGACGGTCAAGCTGCTGACCACCCCCGACTACAAGGATATGTACAACGCCACCGTCGCGCTGCAGGAGCAGCTCGAGAAGGCCGGCTTCACCGCCGAGGTCGACAGCTACGAGTTTGCTACCTTTATGGACATCCGCTCCGGCAAGCCCGAGCAGTGGGACCTCTTTGTGGCCTCCACCAACTACAAGCCCATCCCGGCCCAGTCCCTCTCGGTCTCTAAGGCCTTCTATGGCCTGTCCGACGAGAAGGCGCTCAAGCTCGTTGCCGAGACCCGCACCGCCAAGGACACCGACGCCGCGGCCAAGAAGTGGGCCGAGGCTCAGGAGCGCCTCTATGAGATCGCCGTTATCGAGCCGCTTTGCCACTACGCTTCCATCACGGGCACCCAGGCAGACGTCGAGGACGTCGAGGTGCTCGACGGCGCCATCATCTGGAACGCCAAGCGTCCGGAGTAATGCAATAGATGGCGTGGCGGCTTAAGGGGTTTGGTCCCCTGTGGCCGCCACGCCCTGTTCACGTTCAGAGGGGAAATAGACGCCTCGCATGTTGAAGTACACGCTCAAACGTATAGGCGCGATGGTTCTGGTGATGCTTATCATCTCGGTCGTCGTGTTTTTGATTATCTATCTCACACCGGGTGACCCGGCCTCTTCGATGCTCGGCATGGAGGCTACGGCCGACCAGATCGAGCGCGTCAACGATAGCCTGGGACTCAACGAGCCGCTGCCGCAGCGCTACGTTGAGTGGATGGGCGGTGTGCTTACCGGCGACCTGGGCGATTCGTATTTTATGCGCCAGCCCGTCACGCAGGCGATCGCCGAGCACTTTGGCCCCACGCTATCGCTCGCGCTTCTGGCACAGCTCATCGCGCTGTTGATTGCACTGCCCTGCGGCGTCGTCGCTGCCCTCAAACATGGGTCGCGCACCGACGCGGTCTTGCGTGTCGTTGCTCTTTTGGGCGTGGCGATACCCGGCTTTTTGATGGCGCTCATGCTTATGTGGCTGTTTGCCGTCACGTTGCGTGTGTTCCCGGTGGCCGGCTATGCGCCGCTATCGAAGGGCTGGTTCAGCCATTTACGCTATCTTGCGTTGCCGGCCATATCGCTTGGATGCGTGCAGGCGGCCCTGCTCATGCGCATGACCCGTTCGAGCGTTATCGAGGCCATGCAGCTCGACTGCGTCAAGACGGCGCGTGCCAAGGGCGTCTCCGAGGTTCGCGTGGTGCTGGCCCATGCCCTGCGCAACGCAGCGCTGCCGATTCTCACCTCGGTCGGCTATTCATTTGGTGCCCTGATTACGGGAGCCGTGGTGACTGAGGCCATTTTTAACATCCCCGGTTTGGGCCAGCTGGTCACGAGCTCTATCGAGCGTCGCGACTATCCGGTGATTCAGGGCGTGCTGCTGGTCATCGCCTTGTTGAATTCGGTGATCAATCTGGCCGTCGACCTTGCCTACGGCGCTTTTGACCCGCGCGCTCGCAAATGGGGCGATGCATGATGACAAACTTTAAGAAGGCTCTTGCCAACAAGGGGTTTGTGGTCGGCGGCTTCATTTTCCTGGCGATTGCGCTGATCGCGCTCGTCGGTCCGCTGGTGTGGACGGTTAATCCCAATGCGCAGGAGATGACGTTGCGACTTTCGGCACCTTCGCCCGCGCATCCCTTTGGCTGCGATGACTTTGGCCGCGACCTGCTTGCCCGCGTCATCGCGGGCGCGCGCGTGTCGCTTGGCGTCGGTATTGCCGTCACGCTTGCGACGAGTGCGCTCGGTTTGGTGATCGGCGCCTACGCGTGCTACAACGAGAGACTCGATCATATTCTCATGCGCATCTGCGATGGCCTTATGTCCATTCCGGGCGTGCTGCTGGCCATCGCGCTCATGGCGATGATGGGGGCGAGCGTGTGGAACGTTATCATCGCGCTCTCCATCGTCTATACGCCCAGCATGGCGCGCATCGTGCGCTCGCGTGCGATGGTGGTCAAGGAGGAGCCCTTTGTGGAGGCCCTGCGCGTGCAGGGCGCCTCGATCGCGCGCATCGTGTGGCTGCATATCGTGCCCAACGTTATGGCGCCCTTCCTGGTGCAGGCGACCTTCGTCTTTGCCGAGGCCGTGCTCTCGGAGGCCGCCCTCTCGTTTCTGGGCCTGGGCATCAAAGCGCCCGACGCCAGCTGGGGAAACATCCTGCAGGCGGGCAAGAACGTGATGCGCAAAGCCTGGTGGATGATCTTCTTCCCGGCAGCGGCCATCATCGCGAGCGTGCTTTCGCTGAACCTTGCCGGCGACGGCCTGCGCGACGCCCTCGACCCCAAGACCAAGGAGGACTAGCCCATGGCTCAGCATCTTTTGGACGTGCGCGACCTCTGCATCTCGTTTGTGGGCCGTGATGGCAACGCGCTGGAAGCCGTCAACAAACTCAACCTACAGATCGATGCCGGCGAGATCGTTGGTGTTGTCGGCGAGTCCGGCTGCGGGAAGTCGGTGTTTGCCCAGAGTGTCATGCGCCTCTTGGAGCATGAACAGAAGATGGCCTATGAGGGCCAGATTGTGTTTGATGGCGAGGACCTGCTCGCGCGCCCGCTCAAGCGTATGCGCGAGGTGCGCGGCTGCGACATCGCCATGATTTTCCAGGACCCTTTGAGCTCGCTTAACCCCGTCATGACGGTGGGTGCGCAGGTTATCGAGGCGGTGCGGGCCCACCGTAAGGTGAGCCGACGCGAAGCCCGCAACGAGGCTCTATCGCTGTTGGAGCGTGTGGGAATTCGAGATGCCGCGGCTCGCTTCGACATGTATCCGGGCGATTTTAGCGGCGGTATGCGCCAGCGCGTGATGATTGCCATGGCGCTTGCCGGTCATCCGCGCCTGCTGATTGCCGATGAGCCCACCACGGCACTCGACACGACGATTCAAAAACAGATTTTGGATCTCCTGCGCGAACTCAACAGTTCCGAGGGCATGGCGGTGCTTTTTATCAGCCATGATTTGGGTGTCGTCACGAGCATCTGCTCGCGCGTGCACGTCATGTATCTGGGCCAAATCGTAGAAGAGATCGACGCCTGCGGCCTTATGGAGCGTCCGAGCCACCCATATGCCCAGGGGCTCATCGCGAGCATTCCGCCGCTCGAAGGCGAGCGTGTTGACACGCTGGCGGATATTCCGGGCACAGTGCCGCCGCTTACGGCAATACCCTGTGGATGCCGCTTTGCGCCTCGTTGCGCCCGGGCGGACGAGCGTTGCCGCGTGCAGGAGCCTCCGCTGTTTGCCGTGAATGCGTGCGACCGGTCTAAATGCTGGCTTGTCGAGAAAGGGGAGTGCCATGGCTGTTGATAGCGAAGCCCTGCTTAGGGTCTCACATCTGACTAAAACGTATCCCATGTCGGGCTCAGGTTTTAAGCGTCAGGCCTTTACCGCCGTGGACGATCTGTCGTTTGAGATCGCACCGGGCGAGGTCTATGGCCTGGTTGGCGAATCCGGATCGGGCAAGTCGACGACTGGACGCCTGATCTGTGGTCTCGAGCGTGCGGATTCCGGCTCGATTGTCTATCGCGGGCACGACCTCGCCACGATGTCGGAGCGCGAACGCAAGCCATTTCGCCGCGAAATCCAGCTGGTATTCCAGGATAGCTCTGCGGCTTTTGACCCACGTAACCGTGTCGGCCGCATTTTGGAGGAGCCGCTGATTATCGCCGGCGTGCGCGATGCGGATGAGCGCCATGGGCGCGCGCTCTCGGCTCTAGCCTCGGTCGGTCTTCTGGCAGAGTATTATGACCGCTATCCGCACGACCTTTCGGGGGGACAGCGTCAGCGACTCAATCTGGCACGGGCGCTTATTTGCGAGCCGCGCCTTGTGGTATGCGACGAGCCGGTCTCGGCGCTTGACGTGTCCGTTCAGGCCCAAGTGCTCAACTTGCTTCGCGACCTGCAACGCACGACGGGCGTGGCGCTGCTGTTTATCACGCATGATATGCGTGTGGTTCGGCATATGTCCGACCGGATTGGCGTGCTCTACCACGGTCGTCTTGTCGAGGAAGGCGCGGCCGAGGACGTGATCGCACACCCGAGCGATCCGTATACGCAGGAGCTTATCGACGCCATTCCCTAGAGGATGCTTCCTTTTGGGTATGGCGTGGGTTCGTTGTTTAATTGTCGGTATATCGGTGCAAGAGAGGGGAACTACTATGGCCGATATCGAGGAACAGCCGTTGCCGCGCACGTTTGAGGAGTTCAACGAGCAGCGCAAGGCGGCGTTTATTCGCGTTAAGGATTATAAGCAGGCGGGTAATCGCCTGGTCGGCTTTTTGTGCAGCTATACGCCGCTCGAGATTATCGATGCCGCGGGGGCTGCGAGCGTGGCGCTGTGCGGTACGTCCGATGAGGTGATTCCCAAGGCCGAGAAGGTGCTGCCGGCAAATCTGTGTCCGCTCATCAAGTCGACGTACGGGTTTGCCTATTCGCAAAAGTGCCCGTTTACGTACTTTAGCGACATGATCATCGGCGAGACCACCTGCGACGGCAAGAAGAAGATGTACGAGCTGCTCAACGAGCTCAAGCGCACGCACATTCTGCATCTTCCGCAGGGTCGCGACCGTGCCTACGAGCGCGAGGGCTGGTACGAGGAGTGCCGTCTGCTCAAGGAGGAGCTCGAGAACTTCTACGGCATCACGATTACCGACGATGACCTGCGCGCTGCCGTCCGTCGTCGCAACCGCTTGCGTGCGGCCCAGCTCGATATGTTCGCGCTTCAGGCCAACCAGCCGGCGGCCATGAGCGGCGTCGACCTGATGAGCACCATGTTCGCCGGTACGTTCAGCTTTGATATCGAGGCCTATACGCAGCAGCTGGAGCAAAAGGTTGCCAAGCTGCGCGAGGCCTACGACGCGGGCGAGCGCCCGGTTGCGGCGGATGCCAAACGCATCCTGATCACCGGCTGCCCGGTGGGCGGCGTGATCAACAAGATCGGTCGTACTATCGAGTCCAACGGCGGTGTGGTCGTGTGTATGGACGACTGCTCGGGCGAGCGCACGGCGGCCATGATGATCGACCCGGAGGCTCCCGATATCCTGCGCGCCATCGCCGACCGCTACCTGGACATCAACTGCTCGGTCATGACGCCTAACGAAGGCCGCATGGAGAACACACTGACCATGTGCGAGAAGTACCATGTCGATGGCGTGGTAGAGAGCGTGCTACAGGCCTGCCACACCTTTAACGTGGAGAGTGCCCGCATGCAGGAGGCCGTCGAGGGTGCGGGTATTCCGTACATGAAGATCGAGACCGACTACAGCAACGGCGACATGGGCCAGATCGAGACGCGCATCGCCGCCTTCATCGAAACCCTCTAGGTTTCTCAGGCACCGGATCTTGCCCCTCAAACCGTCGCTTGCGTACCCAAAGTACGCTGCGCTCCTCTTTCGGGGCAATCTCCGGCACCTGAGAAACCTAGAGCTAAGGCGCCTGAACGCGCCGCTAGCTTTGATGTTTAGATTGGGAGAGGGCCATGATAGGGATCGGGATCGATATCGGGTCTACGGCGGCTAAGGCCGCTGTGGTCGATGGGGAAGGTTCGGTGGCATGGATGTGCGTGCAGCCAACCGGGTTCTCCTCGGTTGATGCGGCCGAGCGTCTGCGCGGCGAGCTTGCCGCGGCTGGCTATGACGTGGCTGCCGACGACGTGCGCGTGATCGCGACCGGCTACGGCCGTGTCGCCGTGCCCTATGCGCACAAGGTCGTGACCGAGATTACCTGCCACGGCACCGGTGCCGTGCGCCTGTTTGGCGACCACGGCACCGTGATCGACGTGGGAGGTCAGGACACCAAGGTCATTCAGCTTAAAAGTTGCCGCGTGGCCAAGTTTGCCATGAACGACAAGTGCGCCGCCGGCACGGGGCGCTTTTTGGAGATCATGGCCGACCGCCTAGGCATTTCCCAGCAGCAGATGGCCGACCTGGCGCGTTCCGGCGAACCCACCAAGATCAGCAGCATGTGCACGGTGTTTGCCGAAAGCGAGGTTATCAGCCTGATCGGTCGCGGTGAGCCGCGCGAGAACATTGCGCGCGGCGTGATCGACAGCGTGGTCTCGCGCGTGGCGACTATGGCCGGGCAGGCGGCGGGTGCTCCGTACTACCTGACGGGAGGCCTGTGCGAGAACGCCTACGTTGTGGAGCGGTTGGGCGAGCTGCTGGGGTCGCCGGTGACCACCTCGCCCCAAGCCCGTTATGCCGGTGCCATCGGTGCGGCCATTCGCGCGCAGGCGCTCGCTTAAGGGGCTGGGTCCATGCGCATCCTCAACATCTCGGCCCAAAAACCCGATAGCACGGGAAGCGGCACGTATCTCGCTGCACTGGTGGCCTCGCAAATTGCCGCGGGCCACGAGGCGGCGGTGCTGTGCGGTGCTGCGCCCGGGGACACGCAAGGGGAGCTCGATTCCGCCGCGCGTGTGTTTGCGGTGCCGTTTGAGACGCCCGAGCTGCCGTTTTGCATTTGCGGCATGTCGGACGTGATGCCGTATCCTTCGACACGCTATTGCGACTTGACGCCCACGATGGCCGCGTCCTTTGAGCGCGCCTTTGGTGCGGCGATTGACCGGGCCATCGCCGTCTTTAAGCCTGATGCGATAATCTGCCATCACCTGTATCTGCTGTGTGCCTTGGTGCGGGAGCGCGTGCGGGGCATTCCCGTGTGCGGCGTGTGCCATTCGACCGATATTCGGCAGATGTTGACCCATGGACTCGCCCATGATCGCATTGTCGCGGCGGTCCGCTGCCTCGATGCCGTCTTTTCGCTTCATGCCGAGCAGGCCGACATGATCAGGCGTGTTTATGGCGTTGATCCGTTGCGTGTTCATGTGATTGGAACAGGCTATGACCATCGGGTGTTTTGCCGCGATGGACAGATGACAAAGGTTCCCGGGTCGCTCGTCTTTGTGGGCAAGGTGTGCGTTAAGAAGGGCGTCGAATCGCTGGTACACGCGATGGGGCGCTTTGGCGAGGACTCCGATGCGGCGCGTGGGGTACGCCCGAGTCGGCTTGTACTGGTGGGAGGCCATGGCGATGCGGATGAGTATGAGCGCATCGCTCGGGCTTCCGGAGATTCCCCCGTGCCGGTGAAGTTTGCTGGCCGTCTGAGTCGCGACGAGCTGGTGCGCGCCTATCGCGAGGCCGAGGTGTTTGTGCTGCCGTCCTTTTACGAGGGGCTGCCGCTGGTGCCGATCGAGGCGATGGCCTGCGGATGCAAAGTCGTCATGACCGATCTGCCCGGCGTGCGTCCATGGCTCGAGACCGCCTTGCCAGGCGCGCCCGTAACGTGGGTAACGCCGCCGCGCATGACGGATGTCGATACACCCGATGCGCGCGATTGTCAGCGGTTTGAGCATGCGCTGGCAGACGCCGTGGCCCAGTCGCTCGCGGAACCCATTTCGACCTTTGACCCATCTGCGGTTTCGTGGGATGCCTGCTGGGCGCGTATACTGGAGCAGTTGGCAACCTTGAAAGGAGGTATCGATGGATAAGGATCAGATTAGGCTCACGTCCATGACGGCCGCGAGCGGTTGAGCCGCTAAGTTGGCTCCTGGAGCCCTCGCCCAGGTCCTGGGCGACTTGCCAAATGTGCATAACGACAACCTGCTCGTGGGGTTCGATACTTCCGACGATGCGAGCGTCTTCCGCGTAGGGGAGAACCTGGGGCTCGTGCAGTCCATCGACTTCTTCCCGCCGATGGTCGACGACCCGTTCCTGTTTGGCCAGATTGCCGCGGCAAATTCGCTGTCGGACATTTACGCCATGGGCGGGCGGCCGAGCCATGCTATGAACTTGCTGTGCATCCCGAGCTGTCTGGGCGTCGAGGTCGCCGGCAAGATTTTGGCAGGCGGTGCCGACAAGTGCGTCGAGGCGGGTTGCTCCATCGCGGGCGGCCACACCATCAACGACGACGAGCCCAAGTACGGTCTGTCCGTGAGCGGTTTTGTGGCACTCGACTGCATGCTCGCCAACAGCGGCGCACGCGTGGGCGATGTTCTGCTGCTGACCAAGGCGATCGGCTCGGGCATCATCACCACGGCCATTAAGGGCGAGCTCATCGAGCAGGACGAGGCCGCAGCCATGTTTGACTCGATGCGTACCCTCAACGAGGCCCCGATTCGTCTGGCCGAGGGGCTCGAGCTTCACGGCTGCACCGACATTACGGGCTTTGGCCTGATCGGGCATGCGTGTGAGATGGCCGAGGGCTCGGGCGTGCAGATTGAGCTTGCGTCGGGGGCGGTGCCGCTCTTTGACCAGGTGCTCGACATGGCGCGTCTGGGCATTATCCCCGCGGGCTCCTACCGCAACCAGGACTTCTTTGGCCCGCGCGTGGCTGCCGATGAGGACCTTGAGCCGGGCATGCTCGACGCGCTGTACGATCCACAGACTTCGGGCGGTTTGCTTATTGCGGCACCTGCTGCCGATGTGGATGAGCTTGCGCGCCGTCTGCATGCCGAAGGACGTATCGCCGCCGTCGTCGGTCGCGTGTGCGTGCCGGTGCCAGGCGGTCCTGCCGTCCGCGTTGTTCGCTAGCTCGCACGTTTATGTAATTGTTTACCGTTCTCTAGAACGGTTCTTTCGAAAGGAATTTACTATGTCTACCAAAATTGAAGTCAATGCCATGGGCGATGCCTGCCCGCTGCCCGTCGTCAAGACGCTTAAGGCGCTCAAACAGCTTGAAGGCGAGGGTGCCGTGGTGACCTCGGTCGACAACGAGACCGCCGTCAAGAACATCTCCAAGATGGCGCAGGAGAAGGGCTGCACGGCCTCGGTCGAGAAGGTCTCGGACACCGAGTGGCACGTGACCGTCGCGACCGCCGGTGCCGTGGCCGTTGCGGACCCCGAGCAGGACGGTGCGGCTTTCTGCGACGCCAGCGCCGGCAAGGGCAAACTCGTCATTTCCGTCTACACCGATTGCATGGGCCGTGGCGATGACGAGCTGGGCCACAAGCTCATGAAGGCCTTCATCTTTGCTGTGACGCAGCAGGAGGAGCTGCCCGCGACCATGCTGTTCTACAACGGCGGTGCCAAGCTCACCGTAGAGGGCTCTCCGGTGCTCGACGACCTGAAGGGCCTGGCCGAGCAGGGTGTCGAGATTCTCACCTGCGGTACCTGCCTGGACCATTTTGGCATTAAGGACCAGCTTGCGGTGGGCGAGGTCACCAACATGTACGTGATCGTGGAGAAGATGGAGCAGGCCGTGCGCGTCGTGCGCCCGTAGCGTATTGGTTGGAGTTGCCATGAGGGAGAAGCGCCCGGCGCTTGTCATCACGTTTCCCACCACGGCGGCCGCCATGGGCTGCGAGTCCCTGTGCATCGAGCGCGGCCTTCCCGGGCGAACGATTCCCGTGCCCGGGGAGGTCGCTGCCGGCTGCGGTCTGGCGTGGAAGGCGTTGCCTGCCGATGAGGAGCTGCTGCGCAGCGAGCTTGCCGCGGCGGGCGTTCCCACCGAGGGCTATACCGTGATTGATATGTGGGAGGTCGTGCGATGATCTACCTGGATAACGCGGCGACGACCATGCACAAGCCGCAGACGGTCATCGATGCCGTGACGCAGGCGATGTGCTCGCTCGGCAATGCCGGGCGCGGTGCCACGTCGGGTGCCCTCGATGCCGCTCGTACGATTCACGCTTGCCGCGCCAAGCTTGCGCGCCTTTTTGGTTGCCCGAGGGCGGACCATGTGTGTTTTACGCCCAACTCCACGGCGGCGCTCAACACCGCCATCAACGGGGTGGTGCGCCCCGGCGACCGCGTGGTCACGACGGTGCTTGAGCACAATTCCGTGCTGCGTCCGCTCAATCGCTTGGCGACGGAGCAGGGTGTGACGGTTGAGCATGCGGGTTGCGATGCGAGCGGCGTGCTCGACTACGACGAGCTCGAGCGGCTGGTCACGTCCGGTACGCGCGCCGTGGTGGTGACGCACGCCTCCAATGTGACCGGTAACGCGGTCGACATTGCGCGCGTGGTGGCCATCGCGCATGCGGCCGGCGCGCTGTTGATCGTCGATGCCTCTCAGTCTGCCGGCACGGCGCATATCGATATGCAGGCCATGGGGCTCGACGTCGTGTGCTTTACCGGCCACAAGGGGCTCATGGGTCCGCAAGGGACCGGCGGGCTGGCCGTAGCGGAGGGCATTGACGTGGCTCCGTGGGCCATGGGCGGCACGGGTGTGCACAGCTTCGATGCACTGCAGCCGCTTGAGTGGCCCACGCGCCTTGAGGCGGGCACGCTCAACGGTCACGGCATCGCGGGACTTTCTGCCGGCCTCGACTTTATCGACGCCCAGGGTGGGGTCGAGGCGATTGCTGCCCACGAGAGTGCGCTCGCTGATCGCTTCCTTGCCGGTGTGCGCGAAATCCCCGGCATTGCGCTCTACGGTGCGTTTGATCAGCCCGTGCGCTCGGCGATCGTCTCACTCAACGTGGGCGAGATCGATTCGGCCGAGATCTCGGACGCGCTCATGCAAGGGTGGGGGATTGCGACGCGCCCCGGCGCCCATTGCGCTCCGCTCATGCACCGCGCGCTGGGAACCGAGCGCCAGGGTGTCGTCCGATTCTCGTTTGGCTATTTCAATACGGCCGAGGAAGTCGACACCGCGATTGACGCTTTGCGCGATTTAGCCTGCTAGAGCGTATATACTTGCGGGACGGGTGTTTTTGCCCGTCCCGTTTTTGTTTCGACCCGAAAGGTGTGCCTATGGCCTCATCCGCCCCGCGCGGCCTGCGCTCCGACCATGTCGTTACCGTCGGCATTGCGCTGTTCTCGATGCTCTTTGGCGCCGGTAACCTCATCATTCCGCCGTTGCTGGCACTTCAGGCCGGTACCGCCACGCCACTTGCCATGATTGGCTTTTTGATTGCTGCCATCGGCCTGCCTGTTATGGGCTTTATCGCCGTGGCGCTCGCCGGAACGGCGCGTGAGCTTGCCGGCCGCGTGCACCCCAAGTTCGGTGAGTTCTTTGTCGCGGCGGTGTATCTGGCCATCGGCCCGTGCCTGGCTATTCCGCGCACGAGCTCCACGGCCTTCGAGATGCTGGTGCCGCTGCTGCCCGAGGGCGTCTCGCTCGGTACGGCTCGCCTGGTGTTTGCCGTTGGCTTCTTTGTCGTCGCGTTTGCGCTCACGCTGCGCCCGGGTGTCATCACACGCGTGCTCGGCCGCATTACGGGCCCCGCGCTCATTGCGCTCATTGTGCTGGTCGTGGGTGCTGCCGTGATCTCGCCGCTGGGACCGGCTGCCGCGCCTCAGGCTCCTTACGATGCAGGCGCCGCCGTGCAGGGCTTTCTGACTGGCTATCAGACCATGGACCTGCTCGCGTCGCTCGCCTTCGGCATCATCATCGCCGAGACCATCCACGAGTTGGGTGTTACCGATGACAAGCGCGTGGCCTTCGAGATTTCGCGTTCCGGTGTGATCGCCGGCGTGCTCATGGCCATCATCTACTGCGGCTTGGGCCTTGCCGGTATGCAGCTCGGCACCGTGATGCCCGACGCTACCAACGGCGCCGCCATCCTCGCCCGTTCGGCCTCCATGCATTTTGGGCTTGCCGGCACGGTCGTGGTCTTTGCGATCTTTTTCCTTGCCTGCATGAACGTGTGCATCGGTCTTATTAGCTGCTGCTCGCGTTACTTCTGCGAGACGTACGTGGTTGAAGGGGGAGTGGAGGCCTCCGAGGAGGCCATGCGCCGTCCCTTTGCGGTTCTCGCCTTTGTGTTCGCGGCGTTTTCGTGCGTGCTCTCCAACGTGGGCCTCGACGTGATCCTTATGTTCTCGGTGCCCATGCTCAACGCCTTGTATCCCGTTGCTATCGTGCTGGTTCTCATGGGTTTGGTACACGGCTTTTGCGACGCTCATCCGCAGGTGTGGGTCTGGGTCGGCGGCGTGGTCGCCGTGCAGAGCGTGATCACCTCGGTCCGCGATGCGTTCGTTGCGGGCGCGTGGCTGCCGTTTGATGCGCTACCCCTGGCAGACATCGGTGCCGCGTGGGCGCCGGTTGCCGTGGTTGCCTTTGTGATCGGTCTGCTCCATAGTCGTTTTGTCGCACATTCGAGGAGCTAAGGCATCAATGCTTGCACAGGCGGGGAGTCTCCCCTATAATTTCCTTCGCTTTGGGACACGCAAGGTTTAGACCTTAGCTGCTCAACACCTTCGGGACGTGGCGCAGTTTGGTAGCGCGCCTGCTTTGGGAGCAGGATGTCGCAGGTTCAAATCCTGTCGTCCCGACCATATCTTGCGGGCGTAGTTCAATGGTAGAACCCCAGCCTTCCAAGCTGATGACGCGGGTTCGATTCCCGTCGCCCGCTCCATAAGATAGATGAATGGCTCTGGTTCCTTTTGGGACCAGAGCCATTTTCGTATACATGCCGGGACCCCACATCCCCTCCTAAGTTGCGGTGAAATACGGACTGTTTTCCGGCTTTTATGGCCCATGTAGTCCGTATTTCACCGCAACTATTTGTAAGGTTGGATTCCGATGCCGTTGGGAGGGTCGTAGCGACCGTCTACCGAGAGTGTAAATATTTTTTGAACCTCTGACCTGCGACGTCAAGCTTTTGGTCAGCTTTTGGCAAGGCCTGCGGACGGAAGCATGCGATAGCGTAATGGTATTCTCTCCGTCGTGACGGTTATGGGGTTGGCCATGCTCGATAAAGGCAAACATATACCGCAGTCATATGCAAGGATGCTATTCTCGGCCCTTGGAATTCATCAAGATGGACAGCTGCTTATAACAATTGATCCTTGGGATGAACGCCGTGCGCGTGAGCTTATGCAGGAAGAGCTCATGCTTCGTCTTTACAACCACGTGTATGCGGATCCGGTCTATTGGAATAATCTTGGGGTTGAAGATCGTATCTTTCAGCTGGCATCCGCTATTGCGGTCGTTGAACCGGATGCTGTGTTTTGCGGATCGACAGCAGCGCTGCTCTACGGCATCGGCTCGGCGTATACGCTTCTGGATAAAGTGCAAGTGCTGCTGCCACGGTCTACAAGGCGTGATACGTATGAGTTCGTTGAATACAAGCGCTGGCGGGCGGGCGAAGTGTGGCGGCTAGGTCTGTTTACACTGACGGATCCGTGGCGAACGGTTGTTGATATCGCTCGAACGAGCGCCTTTCGCTATGCGCAGGGCTATGTCGATGGCTTGGCCCGTGAGTACGATGTCGAACGCGAAGAGCTGCGAGCGTATGCGCAGGCAAATTGCCGAGGACTGCATGGCATCGCGCGTGCATTTGACGTTTTTGAGTATATGGATGGCAGGTCAGACAATGGCGGCGAGTCCGAGGCGAGAGCAGCGATGATTCTCGCTGGAGTTTCCGCGCCTGAGCTTCAAGTTGAGATAACGCGACCGGGAAACGCTGGCTATTATCTAGCAGATTATGGCTGGCAGATGCCAGGCGGCTCATGGACGCTGGCAGAGCTGCATGGGCTAGGTAAGTTTGAAGACGAAGCTCAAAATGATCCAGAGCAAGCGGCGTCAAAAACCTATCGAGCGGCCCTCATGCGTGACGCGAACCTTCGCGCCATGGGCCACAACGTCATTCATTTCAAACTATCGGACACCTACGACGTGGAATCGTTCGGTGCCATGATGCGCGGTTACGGCATTCCGACAACAAAACCCTACGCCGACTCCCGATAGCGAAATTGTTCGCAGCCAACCTTCAATAAGTTGCGGTGAAATACGGACTGTTGAGGCCTTTAAAGGCATAAATCAGTCCGTATTTCACCGCAACTTAGGAGGGGGTGGGGTTAGCTGCGGGGGCGGTGGCGGAGCTTGTCGATGGTGGAGTCGGTGCTGTGGCCGCGGGCGTCGGTGCTTCGACTGCGGGCTTCGACGACGCGGTCGCGAGCGTCGGCTGCGGTTTGGCGTTTGCGGCGGTAGTCGATCATGCCTTGGATGATGGGCTTGCCAAAGCTCACGACATCATCGTTGTAGATGGCGGTTCGGGCTGCGAGGAGGCAGTCGGAAAAGTCCATATGGGTCTTGCCAAAGAGTTTGATGGCAAGGGCGACAACAGTGGGCTCGTCGACCATGACGTCATCGAGCAGCCTTTTCATGGCCGCAGCAATCTCAACGCGGGGAACCTTATAGACGTCGCGCAGCGTGACCACGACGCGCGTGATGATTTCGGGGTAGACACGAGCGGTGCGCGTGGCGATGACTTTGGCGGCGCGCGGTGACAGGACCTCGTCGTCGTCAAGCAGGTAGCGTAGGATGACGGTCTCGTCGATGATGGTGCTACTCATGGATATCTACTTCCTCGGGACCCAAAACCGACTCGTCGCTTTCTGTGGCTAGGTATTCAATCCAGGCATTGCGCTCCTCGGAGCGGCGATTGGGGTCCCCATATGCTTTGAGCAGTCCATAGTCGGCCGTGCCGTCCTTGGAGCGCACGGCGACCGGCTGAAAGGGGAGCTTGCGCATCAAAATACTCTGCGCGACAAATAGACGGACAGCCTCGGCGAGCGATGTGCCCATGGCGTCGTAGAGACGCTCGGCATGCTGCTTGTCTTCCTCGCGAATGCGCACCTGCAGGATGGCTCGTTTTTGAGTCGATGACATCACTGGCCTCCCTTAATGAGCGTGCAATTTGAATAGTCAAATACAACATCGGCTAATAATAGCCAATCTTACAACCACTACTTTATTGCACTAGAGTAATTGAGTGTAAATGATATTACAAACGTACTACATCCTTCAGAAACAAGCGTGAAATCTCCCTTGGATGTACGCATGTAATACACTCACCTTTATAGCTTCTAGAGAATAATTCCAACCTGCCAAAACCCCTGCAATACACCCGTATTGCAGGGCCTATGCTCAAGTTTGCCACCTGCAACTGCGTATATTTAACCTGTATATCGTTGGAGGAATTCTATCGAAGTGCCTGTTTCGCCGCATGCACTCGATACGCCGATGCCGGACCACGGGCGGTCCGGGGCAACGTCGGCAGGGTCTCTCCGGCATGGGATTCAGGAGGGAGTGAACAACATGGGCAATAAACGAGTCGTGGCTGATTCTTCACGCTGCATTGGGTGTCAAACCTGCATGGCGGCGTGCATCGAGGCACACGATATTCCCGGCAACATCGCCGCACCTCGCTTGCGCGTAACGCGCACCTACGAGATTTCCGCGCCGGTGGCATGTCACCACTGCGAGGACGCTCCGTGCGCCAAGGCCTGCCCCACGGGTGCTTTGTTCTTTGATCCAAAGAACCATCGCATCGGCGTCAACGAGGACAACTGCATCGGTTGCAAGAGCTGCGTCATGGCATGCCCCTTTGGCGCCGTGAGCGTGGCGACCACGCAGGTCCCCGTCTTGATGGGCGACGTTCGCGTGGGTTCGCAGACTAAGAGCTTCGTGCTCAAGTGCGACCTGTGCGTGGACCGTCCCGGCGGTCCGGCGTGTGCCGAGGCGTGCCCGACCAAGGGCCTCACCCTGGTAGACGAGGAGCGTCTGGCAGAACTGACTGCCGAGCGTGCCCGCGCCACCATCGAAAACGAGGCGTAAGCGTCGGGGCGACAGGCCCAATGATTGTCAAATTAGTACCGAGTATTCGGTAGCAGAGAAAGGAAGGAGGGTGTCATGGAGAAGCATAAAGTGATTTGCCCGTATTGCGGCGCCGGTTGCCAGTTTAACCTCCTGGTCCAAAACGGCCAGGTCGTGGGTACCGAACCGCTCAACGGCATCACCAACCAGAGCGAGCTGTGCCTTAAGGGCATGAGCGGCTACGACTTCATCAACGACACCAAGATCTTGACTCCTCGCGTACTGCACCCGATGATCCGCCGCACCAAGGGCGCGGATCTTGAGCGCGTAAGCTGGGACGAGGCACTGGATTTCACCGCATCTAAGATGCAGGCCATAATTGACGAATATGGTCCTAACGCTGTCATGACCACCGGCTCTCCGCGAGGCGGCGGCAATGAGGCGAACTACGTCATGCAGAAGTTTACGCGTGCGTGCATCGGCACCCACAGCGTGGACAACTGCGCCCGTACTTGACACGGCCCTACTGTCCTCGGTCTGATGGACACGGTTGGTTCAGGTTGCATGTCATGCTCCATCCCCGGTATGGAGGATGCGGGCTGCATTTTCCTCTTCGGCTATAACCCTGCCGATTCGCACCCCATCGTCGCAAGGCGTATCGTGCGAGCCAAAGAAAAGGGTTGCAAGATCATCGTCGCCGACCCGCGCCATATCGAAACCGCGCGTATCGCCGATATCTACCTTCCGATCAAGAACGGTTGCAATGTTGCGTTCCTCAACGCCTTTGCCAACTGCTTGGTCAACGATGGCCTCTACGACAAGGAATTCGTCGCCGAGCATACGAACGGCTTTGACGAGTGGTGGGAGACCATCAAGAACTACACTCCCGAATCCGTACAGGACATCACGGGTGTCGAGCCCGCGTTGATCCACCAAGCTGCCGAGATGTACGCCACGGCGAAGCCCTCTGCCATCATTGGCTGGGGCATGGGCGTATGCCAGCAGAAGCAGAACCTGAAGACGGTGCACACCATCGCCTCCATCGCCTGCGTTGCCGGCCAGATCGGCAAACCCAATTCCGGCCTCGCGCCCGTGCGTGGCCAGAATAACGTCCAGGGCTCCTGCGATATGGGCATGCTGCCCAACCTGTACCCTGGCTACCAAAAGGTCACCGATCCCGCAGTGCGTGCCAAGTTTGCCAAGGCTTGGGGCGTGCCCGAGGAAAAGCTCCCGCTCGAGGAGGGCTACAAGCTCACCGACCTGGGCCACCTGGTCGACGAGGGCAAGGTGCACTGCTTCTACAACTACGGCGAGGACCCGGTGCAGACCGAGCCCGATTCGGCCGGTATGCGCAAGACGCTCTCCGAGCTGGATCTGTTCATTTGCCAGGACATCTTTATGACGCAGACGACCATGCTCGCCGACGTCATCCTGCCCGCTACCTCTTGGGGCGAGCACGAGGGTGTCTTTACCGCATCCGACCGTAGCTTCCAGCACTTTGACGCGGCTGTTCCGCCCAAGGGCGAGTGCCGCCACGACTGGGAGATCTTCGCGGACCTGTCCACGCGTATGGGCTATCCCATGCACTACGACAACACCGAGCAGATCTGGAACGAGTGCATCAGCCTGTGCCCCAACTTTGTGGGCGCGACCTACGAGAAGATGGCTCCCGAGGGCGGCTACGCCCAGTGGCCCGTCAAGAGCACCGATGTGAACGACCACGGTACGCCCGACATGTTCGCTGGTGGCAAGTTCACCACCAAGGACGGCCGCGCCAACCTGGTGGCGCACGACTGGGAGGCGCCCTCCGAGCTTCCCGACGATGAGTACCCGCTCATCCTGTGCACCGTCCGCGAGGTCGGCCACTACAGCTGCCGCTCCATGACCGGCAACTGCAAGACGCTGGCGCTGCTTGCCGACGAGCCCGGCTTTGTCCGCATGAATCCCGCGGACGCCGAGGCGCGCGGCATCAAGAACGGCGACATCGTCTCGATTCACAGCCGCCGCGGCCAGGTATACAGCCGCGCCGACGTGAGCGATCGCATCAACAAGGGCACGGTCTATATGACCTACCAGTGGTGGATCGGCAAGTGCAACGAGCTGACCATTCACAAGGTCGACCCGGTCTCGCATACGCCCGAGGACAAGTTCTCCGCCTGCCAGGTCGACGCTATCGCCGACCAGGTCTGGGCCGAGGGCGAGGTCGAGCGTCAGTACACCGAGCTCAAGCAGGCTCTGGTGGACGCCGCCGCTCCCCAGGACGTTGAGCCCGGCGCCGCCAAGTTCGACGATGAGACGCACGTGAACCAAATCGTGTAGTCCCGTTCTCGTTGGCTTTTTGGGCCGGGCGTCCCGTACGTTCGGGAGCCCGGCCCGTTATTTTGAAAGGAAGTGGGGATGAACCGCTTCATCGACATCAACCCGGAGAGGTGCATCGGCTGCGGAACATGCCAGTCCGCCTGTGCCGACGCCCACCGGATGCAGGGTCTTCAGGATACGCCGCGCCTGGCGCTCGTGAAGACCGGCGGTATTTCGGCCGCCCTTGCCTGCCACCATTGCGAGGGTGCCCCCTGCGCCGAGGTTTGCCCGGTGAATGCCATCGAGCACGATGGCGATCGCATCCACGTCAAGGAGCAGGAGTGCATCGGGTGCAGGCTGTGCGCCATCGCGTGCCCCTTCGGAGCCATCCATTCCGATGGCACGTCTATCGCCGGTGTCGCAGGCATGTGCGACCCGACGCCTTCGTATCCTAAGTCCCTGAGCAGCCTGCTTACGTGGGCTCCTGGCCAGTACACCTGCGCTGTCAAGTGCGACCTGTGCGCCTTCGATCCGGACGGCCCGCATTGCGTGGCGGCGTGCCCCACCAAGGCGCTGACCGTCATGGGCGGTGCGGCTGATCGCGAGCTCGACGAGGCCAAGCGCCTGCGCTCGATCGAAAACGGTCCGTCCGTCGACGTTACCGCTGTGGCCCAGGGCCTGTCCGAGAAAGCAGAAGGGAGCGTAAACAATGGATAGCATGACGCTGTTTATCGCATCGCTTGCCGTCTCGTGCATCGGTGCGCTCGCCTCGGTTCTGCTGATCAAGGCCGATAACGCCGCCAAGACCGCCGGCTGCCTTATCGGCGCCGTCGCCGCGGTGCTTTCGTTTGTGGCCGGTATCCAGGCCGTGCTGGGCGATGTCACGTCGGTCGACACCATCGTGTTCTTCCCGTTTGCCCATTTCCAGCTGCTGCTCAATCAGCTGTCCGGCCTGTTCGTGGCGCTCATCTCGGTGCTCGCGTTTGCCGGGTCGATCTACGGTCTCAACTACTTTGATGAGTACCCTGGCAAAAAGGGCCGCGCTGGCTTCTTCTTTAACACCTTCGTGGCGTCCATGATGCTCGTCATCACCGCCGACAACGTGTTTTGGTTCCTGGTCGCCTTTGAGCTCATGTCGCTGACCTCGTACTTCCTGGTCGTGATCGAGGAGAACGAGAACTCCATCCATGGCGGTTGGCTCTATTTTGTGATCGCGCACGTGGGCTTTGTGCTCATCATGGCGAGCTTCCTCACCATGACCAACTTCGCCGGTGGCTCGTTTGCCTTTGCGGATTTCCGCGCCACGCAGTTTAGCCCCGCGGTCGCATCCGTGTGCTTCGTGCTCGCCTTCTTTGGCTTTGGCGCCAAGGCCGGTATCATCCCGCTGCACGGTTGGCTGCCCAAGGCACATCCCGAGGCGCCGTCCAACGTGTCGGCCCTCATGTCCGGCGGCATGATCAAGATCGGTATCTTCGGCATCCTCAAGGTTGGTCTCGACCTGCTCTCCGCCTCGGGCGTTCAGGTCTGGTGGGGCCTTATGGTCATGGTCTTCGGTGCGATCTCGTCGGTCCTCGGCGTGGCCTTCGCCCTGCAGGAGCATGACATCAAGCGTCTGCTGGCCTATCACTCCGTCGAGAACATCGGCATCATTCTGCTCGGCGTCGGCGCCTCCATGGCCGCCATGGCGCTCAACTCTGTCGGCATCGCCGTCCTGGCTCTGATGGCCGCCCTCTACCACACGTTTAACCACGCGATGTTTAAGGGCGAGCTGTTCTTGGGCGCCGGTGCGCTGCTGTACTCCACGGGTACGCGCAATATGGAGAAGATGGGCGGCCTGTTCCGTCGTATGCCGGCAACGGCCATCTGCTTCCTCGTTGGCGCGCTTGCTATCTCTGCCATCCCGCCCTTCAACGGCTTTGTGTCTGAGTGGTTTACCTATCAGTCGCTGTTTAATGCCGCCATGCAGGGTGACAAGGCCGTCATGATCGTGGCCGTGTTCGCTGCCGTCGCGCTTGCCATTACCGGCGCGCTGGCCGTCACGTGCTTCGTCAAGGCCTATGGCGTCTCCTTTGCCTCCGCACCTCGCTCCGAGGCCGCGGCAAATGCCAAGGAGGTTCCCGCCCCCATGGTGTTTGCGCAGGGCCTGCTCGCGGCCATCTGCGTCGTGCTGGGCATTGGCGCTCCCGTGATCGCGCCCGTGCTGGTCGATGTCGCCGCGTCCGTGCTGCATCCGTACGGTGGCGTGTTTGCCGCCGAGGGCATGCAGCTCATGAACCAGTACTCCGGCGCTGCCACCTCCACGCCCGCGATCGCCATTGCGCTTGTGGTGCTCGTCGGCCTTGCCTGCGGTTATCGCAAGCTCAAGACCGTCGGCAAGGTGCAGAAGTCCCAGCCGTGGGCATGCGGCTATGCTCCCAACGAGCATATGCCCGTCGTGGCCACGACCTTTGCCTCCGAGGTGTCCTGGTTTATGCAGCCGCTCTACACGCTGCGCGACCGCTGCACGGCCGTCTGCTGGTCCATCGCGCACTTCTTCCAGAAGCTCACCGGTGTGGCCGAGGCTGTGGAGCCCGTACCCGACAAGGTTCTCGTCGATGCCCCGCATAAGGGTGTCGAGAAGCTCGCCGACCTCGCGACTAAGCTCGAGGGCGGCAACTACAGCATCTATATCTGCTACATCGTCGCGGCACTCGTGGTGTTCCTCGTGCTCGCCGTGCAAATGGGTTAAGGAGGGGAGAGCATGAACAACATCGTACTTGCCGTTCTGCAGGGCGTGGTCGTCATGGCCGTCGCGCCGTTCTTCTCCGGTCTCGGCCGCGTGATCCGCGCCAAGATGCACAACCGTCGCGGCCCCAGCATCATGCAGGACTACCGCGACCTGGCCAAGCTCTTTGCGCGCCCCGAGTCCCAGAGCGAGGACGCGAGCTTTGCGCTGCGCATCATGCCGCCGCTGTTCTTCGCCGTCGCCTTTATGCTCGCGATGGGCCTGCCGCTCTTTACGGCACAAAGCCCCATCCCGGTCTTTGGTGACGCCATCACTATCATGTACAGCCTGGCGCTCGCCCGCTTCTTCTTCGCCCTCTGCGGTGTGGATTCGTCCAACGCCTACGCCGGTATCGGCGGTGTCCGCGAGCTGCTCATGAGCGTGCTCATCGAGCCGTCCATGCTGCTGGCGCTGTTTGCCGCCGCCCTGGTGTGCGGTTCCACCGACATTGCCACCATGGGTCAGCACATCATGACGGGCGCCATCGACGCGCCGGTCGCCGTGATCCTCGCTGGCATCGCCTTTGCGATTGCCTGCTACATGGAACTCGGCAAGCTGCCGTTTGATCAGGCCGAGGCCGAGCAGGAGCTTCAGGAAGGTCCGCTTGCCGAGCTTTCCGGCCCGTCGCTCGCCATGGCCAAGCTTGCCATGTCCATGAAACAGGTCCTTGTCGTCGCTTGGTTCTGCGCGATCTTCGTCCCCTGGGGCGAGCCTGCGACCGTGGGCGCCGCCGCCGTTCTGGGCGCAGTCATCTTCCTGGTGAAGTGCCTGATCGACTTTGTCGTTTGCGGCGTGATCGAGAACTCCTGCTCGCGTTCGCGCTTTAAGGTGCTCGGTAATCAGACCTGGGCTGTCGTGGGCATCGCCGTTTTGGCGTTTGTCTTCGTGGTCGTCGGCGTGTAGGAGAAGGGAGAAACAATGTCATTTGCAGTCAGTCTGTCCCTTCTCGGCTTGGTCGCTATCGCGGCCCCGATGGTGGCCTCGGTGCTCGTCGCCCTGTTCCCCCGTCCGTACGCCAAGTGGTTCAGCGTTTTGGGTGCCGCCGTCTCGACGGTCTGCACCATCGCCCTCGCCGCGAATTTCGCTGGCGCCGGCATGCCCGACACGCAGGTCCCCCTGATCTCGTTTGGGCAGACCCTCGTCATGGGATTCACCTTCGATCGCATGAGCACGCTGCTCGCGCCCGCCTTTGTGGGTATCGGCCTGCTTGTCGTGATCTATTCGATTCCCTATATGAGCGAGAATAACCGTGAGCATCCCGACGCACCGCGTCGTCGCTTCTACGCGTACCTCGCGACCTTCATCGGCGCCATGGCCGGCCTTGTGTACAGCTCGACCCTTTTGGGCCAGCTCGTGTTCTTTGAGATCACGGGTGCGTGCTCTTGGGGCCTCATCAGCTACTACATGTCGCCTACGGCCAAGAAGGCCGGCATGAAGGCCCTGATCATTACGCATATCGGTGCGCTCGGCCTGTATCTGGGCGCCGCCATCGTGTTTGCCCACACCGGTACCTTCGCCATCACCGCGATTGCCGGCCTCGACGCCAAGCTCAAGGCTATCGTCCTTTTGCTCGTGCTGTTTGCGGCCTGGGCCAAGTCCGCACAGGTCCCCATGTACATGTGGTTGCCTTCGGCCATGGAGGCTCCGACGCCTGTTTCGGCCTACCTGCATGGTGCCTCGATGGTCAAGGTCGGCGTGTGCGTGTTCGCGCGTGCACTCGTCTCTGCCGGCGAGATTCCCGAGATCGTGGGCTGGGTCGCCATTATCGACGCCATGGTCACCATGCTCTTTGGTTTCCTTATGTACCTGCCGCAAAAGGACATGAAGCGCCTGCTGGCCTTCTCCACGATCGCCCAGCTCTCCTACGTGTTCTTTGGTCTGGGCCTTTCGGTCTTTGGCAGCCAGCTCGCCTTCGATGGCGCCGTCTGCCACATCTTTAACCACGCCTTCGCCAAGACGTTGTTCTTCCTGATCGCCGGTTCGTTCTCCTTTACGCTCGGCACGCGTATGCTGCCCAAGCTTCGCGGCATCGTAAAGAAGTACCCGATCTCGGGGGTGGGCTTTGGTGTCGCGGCGCTCGCCATTGCCGGCGTGCCGCCCATGAACACGTTCTTCTCGAAGTTCCAGATTATCGCCGGCGGCTTTTCCGTGGGTGCCGGCAACGTCGCGATCCTGGTGCTCGTGTGCATCATGGTCGCCGAGACCGTCGCCACCTTCGCCTGGTTCCTCAAGTGGATGGGCTATTGCCTGCCCGGCGAGCCGAGCGAAGAGGTCGCTGCGGGAGCCCCGCTTCCCCGCGCGATGGCGTTCGTGTTCATCGTGCTCATCATCATGGTTATCGTCAGCGGCCCGCTTTCGGCCAGCTGGATCGGTTAGGAGGTAGAACGACATGGGTTATTCGATCGTCAACATCCTTGGCGGCCTTCTGATCGTCACGTCCACCATGGTGGTTGTCTCCAAGAACATCAAGCACGCCATCAGCTGGTATGCGGTGCAGTCGCTGGTGCTCGTGGGACTGCTCGCTACGCTCGGTGTCACCACTGGTGCGCAGGAGCTGCTTATGTGGGCTGGATCTGCCTTTATCACCAAGGTCGTCCTGGTCCCTTATATCCTCAACCGTGCGTACAAGAAGATGGGTGAGCCGAGCGACGCATCGCTCAAGGCTGGCCTTAAGCCCGCGTGGGCCATCTGCATCATCGCCGTCGAGGTCGCGATCTGCTTTGCCGTCGTGACGCAGATCAGCCTGCCCACGGCCGAGGTCGCAACGCCTGCGCTCGCAATTAGCTTCGCTCACTTCTTTGTGGGCCTCACCTGCATCATCTCGCAGCGTAACATCATGAAGCAGATCTTTGGATACTGCCTTATGGAAAACGGCAGCCATGTGACGCTTGCGCTTTTGGCGCCCACCGCTCCCGAGATCATCGAGATCGGTATCGCCACCGACGCCATCTTTGCCGTCATCATCATGTCCATCGTCGTGCGTCGCATTTGGGACGACTCCCACTCGCTCGATGCGCGCGACCTGTCCGAGCTGAGGGGGTAGTCCATGGAAACGTTGATTCTCGCCCTGCTCGCGACTCCTTTGGTGTTCTCGCTGGTCATGGCGTTTTTGCCCAAGAATACGTCCTATAACGTGTTTGCCGGTCTCAACCTGGTCTCCGTCGCAGCCGTCCTGGTGCTGTCGATTGTGACGGCCGGTGACGTCCTTATGAGCGGCGACACCGCGAGCGCTTTTGGCCTGTGGTTCCACCTCGATTCGCTGGGCGCCATCTTTGTGCTGCTCATCGGCTTTATCGGTTTTCTTACGGGGCTGTTCTCGCTGCCCTATGTAAAGGCCGATATCGAGGAGGGCTCCATGCCCGCCGAGCGTGCCAAGCAGTATTTTGCGCTGTTTAGCCTGTTTGTGTTCACCATGCTGCTCGCGTGCCTGTCCAACAACATGATCCTCACGTGGGCCGCCGTGGAGGCAACCACGCTTTCCACCGTGTTCCTCGTGGGTATCTACAAGAACAAGACGGCCCTCGAGGCTTCTTGGAAGTATGCGATGGTCTGCACCGCCGGCGTGGCCTTTGGCCTGTTCGGTACGCTTCTGATCTACGCCAACGCCGCCGACGTGATTCCCAACGCCCACGAGGCCGCATTCCTGTCGTGCGTGCTGCCGTATGCCGACCAGTTCGACCCGACGCTCATGCGCCTCGCCTTTGCGTTTATCGTGATCGGCTTTGGCACCAAGGCCGGCCTGTTCCCCATGCATACTTGGCTGCCCGATGCCCACTCCCAGGCCCCGAGTCCTGTCTCGGCCCTGCTCTCGGGCGTGCTGCTTAAGTGCGCCATGCTTGTGATCATGCGCTTCTACGGCTTTACCATCCAGGCCGTGGGCGCCGAGTATCCGCAACTTTTGCTGCTGATCGTCGGCACGCTGTCCATTTTGGTGGCGGCGCTTTCGATGTTTCGCCAGGACGATCTCAAGCGCCGCTTTGCGTACTCGTCTGTGGAGAACGTGGGCGTTATCGCCCTGTGCCTGGGTATCGGTGGCCCGCTGGGTATCGCCGCGGCCCTGCTGCACTGCGTGTTCCACGGCTTCACCAAGACGCTTGCCTTCTGCGTGTCCGGCAACATCCAGCACGCCTTTGGCACGCGTAGCCTGGCTAAGATCCAGGGTGTCGTCGAGGTTGCCCCCGCAACCGCCGCGCTCGCCGTCCTGGCGCTGCTCGGTCTTGGTGCCTTCCCGCCCTTTGGCATGTTTATCTCCGAGTTCCTGACTTTTGTCGCCGGTGTTACCGCCGGTCCCATGTGGCTGGTCGTCGTGGTCGCCCTCGGTCTTACCGTGGCCATCTCCGCGCTCACCCGCATCGCACTCAAGTCGGTATTCGGCCATGCGCCCCAGGGCATGGGCAAGCATGAAGCCCCGGCGCTCATGCTTATCCCCGAAATCATCCTGGCTGTCATGATCTTGTGGTTTGGCATCGCCACCCCGCTGCCTCTCGTGCACGGTGTGGAGACCGCGACCGGCATTGTGCTCGAGCAGAGCACCGAGGAGCTTCACGCGACGCCGATGTACCGCGCTGTGTTCGGTACCGAGACCGCTCAGAGCGAGGTGGAGTAACGAATGATTGAAACTGAGAACAAGGCGTATGCCCGTCGCTGCGAGAGCCATGTCGAGGCCCTGCGCCGCGCCGTTCCGGGCTGCATCGAGAAGGTCGAGTGGCAGTGCGAGGACCAGCTGACGATCACCGTCAAGCAGGACAAGCTGCCCGAGGCCGTCCACTACCTGTATTACGAGCGTTACGGCTGGATTCCCGTGATCATCGGCAACGACGAGCGCAGTCTGTGCGGTCGCTACGCCGTGTACTACGTCATCTCCATGGAGGGGGAGGACCCCGGCTGGGTGACCGTGCGCACCGAGGTCGATCCCGCCAAGATGACGTTCCCGTCCGTGACGCCGTTCGTCCCCGCCTGCGTGTGGGGCGAGCGCGAGCTGCGCGATATGTTCGGCCTGATCCCCGAGGGTCTGCCCGACCGTCGCCGCCTGGTGCTGCCCGACGATTGGCCCAGCGGCCTGTACCCGCTGCGCAAGGACTCCATGGACTACCGCTTCCGTCCCGCTCCCGCGAGCGACATGGAAAACTACGAGTTCTTGGCCGATACCAAGGGCAAGGAGACGACGCTCGTCCCCATGGGCCCGCTGCACATTACCTCCGACGAGCCTGGCCACTTCCGCCTGTTCGTCGAGGGCGAGACGATCGTCGATGCCGACTACCGCCTGTTCTACGTGCACCGCGGCATGGAGAAGGTCGCCGAGACGCGCCTGAACTATGACGCCGTGACGTTCCTCGCCGACCGTATCTGCGGCATCTGCGGCTGCGCCCACTCGGTGGCCTATGCCGAGGCCGTCGAGCGCGCCCAGGGCATTCATGTTCCGCCGCGCGCCCAGTACATCCGCGCCATCATGCTTGAGGTCGAGCGCCTGCACTCGCATCTGCTCAACATTGGCCTGGCGTCGCACTACACGGGCTTCGACTCCGGCTTCCAGCAGTTCTTCCGCGTCCGCGAGAAGTCCATGGACCTGGCCGAGAAGCTCTCCGGTCACCGCAAGACCTACGGCCTCAACGTGATCGGCGGTGTGCGTCGCGACATTTTGGCCGAGCAGAAGCTTTCTACGCTCACGACCATCCACCAGCTGCGCTCCGAGGTTCAGGAACTCGTCGACGTCTTGCTCTCCACGCCCAACTTTATTGAGCGTACGAGTGGCATCGGCATTCTGGACCGCAAGATCGCACGCGACTTCTCGCCGGTCGGCCCGCTCATGCGTGGCTCGGGCTATGCCCGCGACGTGCGCTTTGACCATCCCTTCGACGGCTACGCCGATCCGGATGTTCAGAAGATGCATGCTGCTACGGCAGACACCTGCGACGCCTTCGGCCGCACCGCCGTCCGCATCCAGGAGGTCTACGATTCGATTGACATGATCGAGACCATGCTCGAGAACTGCCCGTCGGGCCCCATCCTCACCACGGATTGGGAGTACACCCCGCACAGGTACGCCATCGGCGCCACCGAGGCGCCGCGCGGCGAGGACGTGCACTGGGCCATGCTCGGCAACAACCAGAAGTGCTACCGCTGGCGCGCCAAGGCCGCCACGTACAGCAACTGGCCGGTCCTGCGCTACATGTTCCGCGGCAACACCGTGGGCGACGCGGCGCTGATCGTCGGCTCGCTCGACCCGTGCTACTCCTGCACCGACCGCGTGACGGTGACCGATGTCGCCGCCAAGCGCGACCACGTGCTCGACAAGGAGCAGTTCGAGAACGTCTGGCGCGACAAGTCGCCGCTCGCGGGCGAGGGCACCATGGCCGCTCCGCTCGATGAGGAGGCGCTCTAATATGCTGAAGCTTTGGAAGGTCAACGCCAAGGCGGGCGACGCGACGGTCAAGTACCCGTTTGCGCCGTTCCCCACCAACAAGGACATGCGCGGCAAGCCCGAGCACAATGCCGAGCTCTGCATCGCCTGCGGTGCCTGCGGCGTGGCGTGCCCGGCCGATGCCATTCGCATGGACACCGACCTTGCGGCCGATACCATCACCTGGTCGATTGACTACGGTCGCTGCATCTTCTGCGGCCGTTGCGAGGAGGCCTGCCCCATGGAGGCCATCAAGCTCACCGAGGAGTTTGAGCTGGCCGTCATGAGCAAGGACGACCTCACCAGCAAGAGCGTCTACACGCTCGAGCACTGCTCGCGCTGCGGCAAGCCGTTTGCCCCGCATAAGGAGATCGACTACGCCAAGCGCCTGCTGCAAAAGACCGGCGGCATGGAGGCCGAGCAGGCCGCCCGTACCGTCGGTATGTGCCAGGAGTGCAAGCGCGAGCTCGACGCCCTGCGCGCCGCCTCGGCCGTAAAGACCGGCAACGCGCACGGTATGGCTGCCAACGAGACGCTTGCGTCCGGTGAGCCCCAGGGCCCCGGCATGGAGTATCTGGGCGGCCACGGCGTGAACCCGGAGTATATCGACCGCGAGCTCAACCCCGATGCGCCCGAGATTCCCGCCGGTCCTGCACCGGTCGAGGGCATCATCATGGATTTTGAAACGAAGGAGGAGTAACCATGGCCGAACCCACGCTTTTGCCCGAGCGGCTCCAGTACCGCCCGACCAAGATCGAGCTCGACGAGAGCATCGAGAAGGCCAAGGCGACCCTTCTTAAGAAGATCAAGCGCTCGGTGTACGTCTACCGTGTTGACTGCGGCGGCTGCAACGGCTGCGAGATCGAGATCTTCGGTTCCATCACGCCCGTCTTCGACGTCGAGCGCTTTGGCATCAAGGTCGTGCCCTCGCCCCGTCACGCCGACGTGCTGCTGTACACCGGTGCCGTGACGCGTGCCATGCGCATGCCGGCCCTGCGCGCCTTTGAGGCCGCACCCGATCCCAAGATCGTGGTGTCCTATGGCGCGTGCGGCTGCACCGGTGGCATCTTCTACGACAACTACTGCGTCTGGGGCGGCACGGACAAGATTCTGCCGGTCGATGTCTATATCCCCGGCTGCCCGCCCAGCCCCGCGCAGACCATCTACGGCTTTGCCATGGCACTCGGTCTGCTAGACCAAAAGCTCCATGCCGAGACCACGGTGGAGGCCGCCGGCGAGCAGGCCGATATCCTGCACCCCGGTGTGCCGTACAAGCTGCGCGTTGCAATCGAGCGCGAGGCTCGCGCCATGAGCGGCTACCGTTACGGCCGCGACCTGGCCAACGAGTTTATGGACACGCTCGAGGGCGCGCCCAAGGGCGATATCCGCGGTGCCATGGCGCTGCTCATCGACAAGCAGGACGATCCGCGCCGCGTTGAGGTCTACTCGGCGCTGCAGGATCTGGTGCTGGCCGGAGGTCGCTAGATGGAGCTCACGGACCGCTCTGGTTACTTTGCGGGCCCCGGCATGCTCGGCGGCTCTTTTGGCGATGCCTCGCGCGCAAGCGACGGGGCCGCCGAGGGCGTCGCCGACCCCTGCCTGGGCCACGCTCCCGACCAGGTGGTCTTCTATGAGCTCACGCGTAAGTTTGTGGAGACCGAGGAAGACGTTCCCCAGGAGGCCTGCGACGTGCTGTACTACACGCTCGCCGTGGGCCACCACACCGGCGTGCTCGACTGCTTTGAGCCGCGCCTGTCGGTGCCGGTGAACGTGTTCTATTCGCTCGTCGACGCGCTGCCGGAGGGGGAGGCCAAGACCAAGTTTGAGGCCATTCGCTCCTTTGGTGAGTGCCAGCTCGATAAGGCGGCGGTGCCGTCGCTGCTCGAGGCCTGCGATGCGCTGCTCGACGAGCGCGGTTTTCGCGGTTCTGCCAAGGCCGGCATCTCGGTGTTCGATGACGACTTTGGCCTGCATGCCCAGCAGGTCGCGTTCTTAATGAAGTTTCGCGATCTGGTTGAGCGCGTGCGCGATGTGTCGGGCGTGTATCTGACGGGGAGGTTGCAGTAATGGGTCGCGTTGTGGATGGACGTGTGAACGGCGCCCCGTTTGCGGGTATCGTGCTCACGGCGGGAAGCGTACTGCGTGCCGACGATGCCGCCGGCCCCGTGCTCTCCAAAAAGATGGAGGACGCGCCCATCGCCGGTTGGTACACCATCGACGGAGGCCAAACGCCCGAGGATGACATCATCGAGGTCAAGCGCGAGCGTCCGCCGCGTTTGGTTTTGGTTGATGCCGCCGACATGGCCCTGCCCGTCGGCGCCATCCGCTTGCTCGACAAACGTGATGTGGCCCGCAAGTCGATGTTCACCACGCATTCGCTTCCCTTGTCGATTCTGATCGAAGAGATTGAGCAATCGTGCGATGATATCGTCTTCGTCGGAATTCAGCCGGGCGACACGGAGTTCTACAACCCCATGTCCCCGGAAGTCTTTGACGCCGTGGACGCCGTGTACGACGCCGTGGCCGCCAACGACTTTTCCCACTTTGTCCGCTTGGGGCAAGAGCAGTAGGAGCACTTGTTCCATTTTGTTAGGAAAGAAGTGATTGACATGGCAGATTCCAAGGTGGAGTATCCCGCTCCCGATTGCCTGGCGCCCGCCGCGATCGAGGCCAAGACCGAGGCCGCCGGCGTGACCAAGGCTAACCTGCCGGTCGCTAAGGCCTTTCTGTTGGCAATGTTCGCCGGTGCGTTCATCGCCTTCGGCGGCCTGTTCTTTACGGTGTTTTTGAGCGATAACACGCTGGGCTGGGGTGCCCAGCGCGTCGTGGGCGGCCTGTGCTTTTGCCTGGGCCTGGTGCTGGTACTGGTGTGCGGCGCCGAGCTGTTTACCGGCAATTCGCTTATGGTCTGCGCGCTCAAGAGCAAAAAGATCACCCTGGCTCAGATGCTCAAGGCATGGGTCGTCGTGTGGGTCGGCAATTTTGTCGGCGCTCTGTTCATCGTCTTTTTGGTGTACATGGCCGGCATCTATAAACTCAACGGCGAGGCGGTCGCCAACTCCATGGTGAGCGTCGCCGCCGGCAAGGTGACGATCGACTGGGTGACGATCTTCTTCCGCGGCATCCTGTGCAACATCTTTGTGTGCCTTGCCGTGTGGATCGGTACCGCCGGCAAGACCGTGGTCGATAAGGTCGTGGGCATTCTGCTGCCCATCGCTGCCTTTGTGGCCTGCGGTTTTGAACACTGCGTCGCCAACATGTACTTTTTGCCCATGGGCGCCGTGATGCATGCATGCGGCTACGGTGCCGACGTCGCCGGCGCCGATGCGCTCAACGCCGCGGGCATTGCGTTTAACCTATCCGCCGCCACGCTGGGCAACATCGTGGGCGGTGCGGTTCTGATCGCGCTCGGCTACTGGTTTATCTACGCCAAGAAGTCCGAGGCGTAAGGTACCGTCTGTTTGACGTTGGGCCTCCCGCGGGGCGTTGCCGTGCGGGAGGCTTTTTGGGTCTGGGGTTCGTTGCCGGGCTGTTGGCCTGTTGTGTTTGGCTGATGAAAGGGGTAATCGAGATGGCATCTGCTGTGAAGCGTGACGGTCGCGCTGTGGTGACCACATGCGGGGGATGCTATGCCGATTGCGCCTTTGCGGCACGCGTTGAGGACGGTCGCGTGGTTGCCGAGTTGCCGGTGCCGGGGCACCCGTGCGCGGCGCGTGCCCTGTGCGCCCGCGGACGGCATCGCCTGGACATGCCGTTTGACGAGCGCGATCGCATTGTGCACCCCATGCGACGCCGCCATGATGGCTCGGGGTTCGATGCGGTGAGCTGGGACGAGGCGTTTTCGGAGATCGCGGCGCGCCTCGCGGAGATTATTGACGAGCATGGTGCCCGTGCGCTGGGCATGACGCTCGGTGTGCCCTCGTTCGACCGCTACTGGGCCTATCGCTTTATGCACGCGCTGGGCTCGCCCAACGCGTACGGTGCCGACGGCGCCTGCGAGGTGAGCCGCCTGACCGGCTGGGAGCACAGCCTGGGCTACAGCCCGGCGTCCGATCTGGCGCATACCGACTGCATCATGTACCTGGGGCGTTCCATTGTCGATTCGTCGACGATGGGGGCCGTCGATGCGCTCAACGATGCGCGCCGGCGCGGGGCCAAGATCATTGTGGTGGACCCGCGGCGCAGCGGCTCGGCCGCGCTTGCCGACCGCTGGCTGCGCGTGCGCCCGGGCTGCGACTTGGCGTTGCTGTTGGGCATCGCGCATGTGCTGATTGCCGAGAACCTGTACGACCACGACTTTGTGGCCCGCTATACCACGGGTTTTGATGAGCTGGCGCAGGCGGCTGGCGCTTGGACGCCCGAGTGGGCCGAGTCGATGTGCGACGTGCCAGCCGCAGAGATTGCCGCCACGGCGCGCGATCTCGCTGCCGCCGCGCCTGCCGCTGTGGTGGATGCAGGCTTTCATGGTGGCATCGGCATCGCGTATGCCAATAGCACCCAGACCGCGCGCGCTATCTGCTTGGTCGATGTGCTGCTGGGTTGCATCGGACACGCGGGCGGTGCCCTCAACCCGCCCACGCCGCTTGTGTTGGGCGACCTCGATCCCGCGCGCTTTGCGACGCCGCCGGTGCCGCGCGTTTCCAAGCTGGGGTCCGAGCGCTATCCACTGGTCGATCCAGTGCGCGGCCTGTGCACGACCATCGGTCAGTCGATTCTTGCCGGCGATTTGCGTGGGCTTATCGTCTATGCCAGTAACCCCGGTGCGGGCTATGGCAATGCACAGGCTTGGTTGGGCATCTTGCAGCAGCTCGACTTGCTCGTGACGATTGATATTCGCTGGTCCGAGACGGCGCGTGCTTCTGACTTCGTGCTGCCCGATATAACGTATCTGGAGGCCGACCGCGGTGTGGGCACGGTCGTGGGCGCCAACGATGCGCGGGTGTTCTACCGCAACGCCGTGCTGCCTGTGCAGCATGACGACACACGTCCCGGTCGGGAGATTTTTGCCGGTCTGGCGCAGGCGTGTGGCGTGGGCGAGTACTTCCAGTTTACGTCTGACGATCTGGCGGCTGCCCAGGTGGCGCCTTTTGTGATCGATCTGGACGAGCTCAAGGAGCGAGGTTGGGCTGACACGGGCGTCGCGCTGCCGTCGCGTACGGGCGAGCCCATGATTCCGCTTGCCGGCGGCAAGATTGCGCTGGCAAGTGACGTATGGGAGCGTGCCGGCCTGGGACGCGTGCCAGGCTGGATCGCGCCGATGGTGGAGCCCAGCCCGGGGATGTTTCGCCTCATTAGCGGCAATTGACCCTTTGAGTCGCATACCTCGCGCAGGCTCGCGGCGGCCGGTGCCTCCGAGGCGGGGTCGGACTTGGACGCCGTGCAGATGAACGCCGATGTTGCCGCTCGCATGGATATCGCCGATGGCGAGGTCGTCGAGCTTGTGAGCGACATGGGCCGCGATCGCGTGCGCGTAGAGACGACGCCCTATCTGCATCCGGCGTGCATTTTCACCTCGGCCGCTCCCGGCGGACGCGCATTCGGTGCTGAGGGTGGTGGCCGGCAAGCCCTGGGCGTCGGGCCGCTCGACCACACACCGTTGCGCTGGGACCCGTTGACGGGTGCCGCGCTCACCCAGGAAAACGCCGTTCGCGTGGAAAAGATCGCGGCGCGCGAGGATAATAACGAGTAATTGACTCAGCTGATGTATTCGACTGATCCACGTTTCTTTTGAAAGGCCGCACATGAGCGATAGCCAGAACATGTCCGATGAGGTGCGCGCCCGCCTGCGCGCCATTCCCTCCGTCAACGAGCTGCTCGCAGAGTGGCCGGTTGTGAAGGCGGCGGGGGAGACCTGCGACGCGGTGGTGCATGCCGCCGTCACGGCCGAGCTCGACGAGGAACGCGCCGCCATTCGCGCCGGTGCCGCCCCGCGCTCTAAGCGCGAGCTGGCCTCGGCCATCGAGTGGCGTGCGCATCGCTCCGCGCTGCCGAGCCTGCGTCCTGCCGTCAACGCTACGGGCGTGGTCATCCATACCAACTTGGGCCGCGCCCCGCTCGCGGAGTCGGCGGCAAAGGCCGTGGCCGAGGTCGCGTGCGGGTACAGCACGCTCGAGTACAGCGTGGACACCTGCTCGCGTGGGTCGCGCAAGGAACATGCCGCGCAGCTGATCCGCTCGCTTACCGGTGCCGAGGACGCGCTGGTCGTTAACAACAACGCCGCCGCTGTGCTGCTGGTGCTGGCGACCCATGCCGCAGGCAAGGAGGTCATCGTCAGCCGCGGCGAGCTTGTCGAGATCGGCGGCAGCTTCCGCATCCCCGATGTCATGGCGGCTTCGGGCGCCAAGCTCGTTGAGGTCGGCGCCACCAACCGCACGCATTTGGACGACTATGAGCGCGCCATCACGCCCGATACGGCGATGATCCTCAAGGTCCATCCTTCCAACTATCGCATCGAGGGCTTTCACGAGGAGGTGGGCTCTCGGGAGCTTGTCGCTCTGGCCCACAAGCATGGCCTGCTGTTCTACGAGGACCAGGGGTCGGGCGCGCTGTTGCCCGACGACATCTTGGTGCGCGGCGGCGAAGAAACCACGCCGGCTTCGGTTTCGGCGGGGCTCGATATCGTGTCGTGCTCGGGTGATAAGCTGCTGGGTGCCGCGCAGGCGGGCATTATCATGGGTCGTCGCGATTTGGTCCAGGCCTGCGGGTCGCATCCGCTTATGCGTGCCCTGCGCCCGGGCAAGCTCGCACTGGCGGCGCTCGAGGCTACACTGCGCATTTACATGGATGGGGCGGATGTGGCCCATCGCGATATTCCGGTGCTCAGCATGCTTACGCTGCCGCAGGCTCATTTGGAGCGACGTGCCCGCAAGCTGCGCGATCGTATGGTCGCCGGGCTCGACAAGGCCGGTTGCCCGTGCGCCGTTCAGGTGGAGATCGTCGAGGAATCGTCAACCCCCGGCGGCGGCTCGCTGCCCACCGTCGAGCTGCCCACCATTTGCGTTGCCGTCTGCCCGGTTGACGAACGCCTGACGGTCGACGCGCTCAAGCGCTCGCTTGTCCAGGACTTCGACACGCCGGTCGTCACGCGAACTTCGCACGATCGCATTTTGTTTGACGTCCGTACGCTTGTGGGTGACCGCGATATCGAGACGGCGGCATCGACGCTTGCCGCATGCGTTGAGAAGGCGATTGCTCGATGAGTGAGATTCAAGCGCTGGTGGAGTGTCCCGTTATCGTAGGTACGGCAGGACATGTTGACCACGGTAAGTCGGCGCTCATCGAGGCGCTGACGGGCAAAAACCCCGACCGCCTGGAAGTTGAGCGTCGTCGCGGCATGACAGTTGAGCTTGGCTTTGGCGAGCTGGCGCTGCCGAGTGGCAAGATCGTTGGCCTGGTCGACGTGCCAGGCCATGCACACTACCTGAGCGCTATGGTGCAGGGTGCCACGGGTATCGACGTGGCCGTGCTGGTGGTTTCGGCCGTCGAGGGCGTGATGCCGCAGACCCGCGAGCATGTGCATGTGCTGGAGCTGCTGGGCGTCACACACATGGTGGTCGCGCTGACGATGTGCGACCTGGCCGATAGCGAGATGACCGAGCTTGCCGAGCTCGACGTCGATGACTTTTTGTCGGGTACCGTGTTTGCGGACGCGCCGATCGTGCCTGTGTCGTCCAAGACCGGCGCGGGAATCGATGACCTGCTGGCTGCGCTCGACGAGCAGGTTGCCGCTTGCTGGGATTCCTGTCGCGACCGTGCCGAGCGGAGCGATGCCGCGCCTCGCCTGCCGATTGACCGCTGCTTTACGATTAAGGGCGTCGGCACCGTCGTGACGGGAACGCTGCACGATGCGCCGGTTGCGGTGGGCGACGAGCTGATGGCTTTGTCGTCGCGTACGGTCTGTCGTGTGCGCGGGATTCAGGTGCATGGCGATACGCCGCAGGCGTTGCCCGGTCAGCGTGTGGCGCTCAACCTGGTTGGCGACGGTGTCGCGGCGCTTGACCGTGGCGAGATGCTGGGCGTGGCGGGCCGCTTTGGTCAGACGTTGCGCTTTATGATGACATTGACCTACCTGGGTCGCGAGGGTGCCAAGCCGCGCGTGCTGGAGTCGGGCGCGCGCGTGCATGTGATGGCCGGCACGGCCGAGGTTGTCGGCCGCATCATGCTTATGGAGGGCGAGGTGCCTGTGGCGGTGGGCGAGACGCGTACCGTTCAGGTGCGTCTTGAGGACCCGCTGCCGCTGCGCGCCGGCGACCATGCCGTGGTGCTGTCGTATTCGCCGGTCATGCTTATTGGCGGTGGACGCGTGCTGCTGTCGCGTTGCCGTCGTTCACGCGAGTTCTCTGCGGGGGAGCGCGCGCTGTATATGGCGCTCGAGGCTGGGGATGTTACCGGCGCGGTGGATTCGTGGCTGGCGCTGCAGGCACTGCCGGTGGCGGCTGCCGATGTTGCTGTGGCGCTGGATATGGCTGTCGGCGATGTCGAGGCTGCGTTGCGTGCGCTGGCGGACCAGGGCACGGTGTGTGAGCTTACCGCGGGCGACGTGGCGCTGTACTCGAGTACCGCCGTGCTCGACGCTGCGATGGACGCGCTCACGACGACCCTGTCGGCCATGCACGCGGAGGCTCCCAAGGAGACGGGCTTTACGCCCGGTGCCGTCGCCCATGCTGCGTGGCCTGTCGCCGACGATGTCATTGCCGCGGCCTTGATTGCCGAGGGCTGCTCGCGCGGCGTGTGTGCCTCCGAGGGCGCCGAGGTGTTCGACCCGCACTCCGCTGCCGCTGCGGCACGTGTGGTGCGCGAGGCCTGCGAACGTATCGTTGCCTTGCTGGACGAAGCCGGCCTCGATGCACCGACGTTGCCCGAGGTGGGCGAGCAGTTGCAGCTCGATCGCGACACCATGACGCGCGCCCTGCGCGAGCTTTCGCTCAACCGCTCGATCGTCAAGGTCGAGCGTGATGTGGCTCTGTCCGTCGCTGCCGAGTCCCATGCACGCGAGCTCGTCGCCGCGGCCATTGCCGACGCCGGCGGCGCCGCCACCACGAGCGCCCTGCGCGAGGCCCTGGGCGTGTCGCGCAAACGTGCCATCAGTATCTTGGAGCACCTGGATGCCGTGCGCTTTACGGTGCTCGACAAGGAAGCCGGCGGCCTGCGCTCCCTGCGCTAGCACCACCCCATAACTTGCGGTGAAATAGTTCCTGTTTTCCGGTTTAGATACCTCTTCCAGGAACTATTCCACCGCAACTTTGAGGGTGGCCAGCCGAAGCTGGTCACCTTGAGCCTTGAATCGGGCCGATCGCCACGAAAAGGGCCTATTTACTACGTTTAGTCGACTACCCTCAACCATTCCGAAATTCGCGAAATTAAAACCGCAGGTAGACGGTTTGCCGATTTTCTAAAAACGCGGGTATGCTCGACCCATGCCGGTCAAACGTAGTAGATAGCCCGTTTTCGTGGTACGACACCGGGGTAGTCTTTTTGGGACGGGGCTTTTTTAGCTACCCTATGTCAAATATGTCTTAAGCTTTGAGGGCTCCGGATGGGGCAGCTAAAAAAGCCCCGTCCCAAAAAGACTACCCTGCTAGTTTGGTAAAATACCTCCGCACTCGGGAACGGATGGGCTCCGGTGGGCTCCGCGGTCCTCAAAACCGTTGCGAGGCGTGCAAAACGTCTTGGATGTGTTCGATTCACATACGTTCCCGCCATACGCTACCAGCGCTTTTGTGCTCGCGGTCTTGCTGCGTGCCGCAAAGGCGCTGTTTTGTTTTTGCACAGGTTTGCCGTACCGCCCGCTTTATCGGCGACGGTATTTGGCTTCGCGTGCCGGGTTTTGAGCATGCCGATGGGGGTGGTTTGCCGTATGACTACCGTAAGACGGGCCGATCTTTCTTGCGTCGTCCAAGCGGGCGGGATGTCCTCGCGCATGGGCTGCGATAAGGCTCGCATGGCGTTTTGCGGCGAGCCGCTCATCGAGCGTGTGCTGGGTCGGCTGGCGCCAGTTGCCGGCGAGTTAGTTGTGACGACTTCGCGTCCCAGCGAGCTTGTCTACCTTGAGGAGCGCGCGTTTGGCGGCCTGGTGCCGCGAATAGTGTCGGACCTTGAGGGGCCGGCGGGCGCCATGCGCGGCATCGCGAGTTCGCTGACTGCGGCCCGGCTGCCTCTCGTTGCTATCGTCGCCTGTGATATGCCGTTTGTCTCTTCGGAGCTTATCGGTGCCCTTGCTGGCTGTGTCGAGGCCGAGGCGCTCGACGTGTGCGTGCCGCGCGAGGAGCGGGGGATTGAGCCGCTTTGCGCCGTCTGGCGCCGTGACGCGTGTGCGCCGGTTGCCCAAGAGCTGCTCGCCGGTGACCGTCAGCGAATCCGCTGCCTGATCGACCGGGTGAACGCCGGGTATTTGGACGAGCCTCAGATTGTCGCGGTCGCCTGCTCGACGCTCTGCTTCGAGAACGTCAATACGCCCGAGGAGTTTGCGGCCGCCGAGTTACTTGCCTAGACGATTGGAGTCGCCATGTCTCACGATATTTGTCCCGACACGGGAGAACCTTGCACTTGCGACGGGTCCGAACCCTGTGCCTGCGGTTGCGGTGGCTGCGGACATACTGCGGAAGAGGAAGCGGCCGCCGCGGCGTATCGTGAGGCACACCGCGAAGGCCCGTCCGGTGATGCCCTCGACCATGAACGCAAGATCATCGTTTCGTTCGATAGCACCTTCGATGTGATGGAATGCGAGCAGCTGTGCCTTGCCGCCGGTGTGCCCGGGCGCATCATGCCGCTGCCCGGCTCCATCACCGCCGGCTGCGGGCTGTGCTGGGCCATGCCGTTCTCGGGCGATGCCCTCGCCGCCTTCCGCGCCGCCACCGAGGGCCGCGTAACCCCCGCCGACTACCACCAGCTCGTCCTCTAGCCACTAAAACCACCACAAAGGTGCCTGTCCCCAATGTGGTGGTTTGGAACACGTGGACGAAACAGGTTTGAAACACGGGTTTTGCACGTCAGGCACTCAAAAACGCTTCTACCTGCATCGTAATCAAAACGAAACATCCGCTCGTCGGCTTATGCGAAACTTTGCTGCAACAGTGCGATATTATCCATACTCGATAAAGCTCGCGGCGCATGGGGCGCCGCGAACGACACCTTTCTTTTCCATCAATTGGAGGAAGCATGAGCTACACGCAGAAAGTTCTCGACGAGCTCAAGGCCCGCTATCCCGAGCAGCCTGAGTTCATCCAGGCCGCGACCGAGATCCTCGGCACCATCCAGCCGGCGCTCGACGCCCATCCCGAGTACGAGGAGGCCGCCCTGCTTGAGCGCCTCGTCGAGCCCGAGCGCATCGTCATGTTCCGTGTCCCCTGGGTCGACGACCAGGGCAAGGTCCGGGTCAACCGCGGTTACCGCGTCGAGTTCAACTCTGCCATTGGACCCTACAAGGGCGGCCTGCGCTTTAACCCGACGGTCACCCTGGGCATGCTCAAGTTCCTGGGCCTGGAGCAGATCCTCAAGAACAGCCTGACCACCCTTCCCATGGGCGGCGGCAAGGGCGGTTCCGACTTTGACCCCAAGGGCAAGTCCAACAACGAGATTATGCACTTCTGCCAGTCCTTCATGACCGAGCTCTATCGCCACATTGGCCCCAACACCGACGTTCCCGCCGGCGACCTGGGCGTTGGCGGCCGCGAGGTTGCCTACCTGTTCGGTCAGTACAAGCGCCTGACCAACGAGTGGACCGGCGTCCTTACCGGCAAGGGCCTTTCCTTTGGCGGCTCGCTCGCCCGTACCGAGGCCACCGGTTACGGTCTGGTCTACTTTGTGGACGAGTACCTCAAGAGCCGCGGCGACTCCTTCGAGGGCAAGAACGTCGTCGTTCACGGCTCCGGTAACGTCGCCATCTACGCTGTCCAGAAGGTCTCCCAGCTCGGCGGCAAAGTGCTCGCCTGCTCCGACACCCACGGCTGGGTCGAGGATCCCGACGGCATCGACTACACCGTGCTCGAGCATGTCTACAACAAGAAGCGCTCCGGCCACGACAAGGGCGTTACGCTCGCTATGTACGTTGACGAGAAGCCCAACGCCGTGTGGCACGAGGGCGACGGCCGTGGCGTTTGGCAGCTGCCCTGCGACATCGCGCTGCCCTGCGCTCGCGAGAACACGCTGCTGCTCGAGGACGCCCAGGCGCTCGTCGCCAACGGCTGCAAGGTGGTCGGCGAGGGCGCGAACATGCCTACGACCATCGAGGCCACGACCTACTTCCAGGAGAACGGCGTTGCCTTTATGCCCGGTAAGGCTGCCAACGCCGGCGGCGTACTCGTGTCCGGCCTGGAGATGAGCCAGAACGCCGAGCACCTGTCCTGGACCTTCGAGGAGGTCGACGGCAAGCTCGAGCAGCTCATGCGCGGCATGTTCCATAACGTGGACGACACCGCCAAGGAGTATGGCCAGGAGGGCAACTTCGTCATGGGTGCTAACATCGCCGGCTTCCTGAAGGTTGCCGACGCCATGCTCGCCCAGGGCGTCTGCTAATTCTTCGCTCGACATAGCATCGCAGAAGGCTCCCAGCTATCCGGCTGGGAGCCTTTTCTATTCCGGAGGACTCCTCATAACTTGCGGTGATATACGGACTGTTTTGCGTTCCAGAACGGCTAATCAGTCCGTATATCACCGCAAGTTATGGATGGGTGGGAGGATTTTGTCCTAAAACGGTGTGCGGCCCCTCGTTTGGTACACTAAAAGGTACTGGACAAGTGAAGAGATGGGGGAGAACGTGCTCAAGTTCGGTACCTACGTCCGCGTTGGAAATGCGGCCGAAGCCTATGAGCTCTTGCAGAAGAACCGCAACAACAAGATTGTGGGCGGCGGCATCTGGATGCGCCTGGGTTCGCGTCGTGTGGCGACGGCGATTGACCTTTCGGCCTGCGGACTCGATCAGATCGAGGAGACCGAGACCGAGTTTCGCATCGGTGCCATGTGCACCCTGCGCCAGCTCGAGCGTCATGCCGGGCTCAACGTGCTTGTCAACAATGTCTTTGAGTTCGCCGTCCACGACATCGTGGGCGTGCAGCTGCGCAATACCGCCACGGTGGGCGGCAGCATCTACGGCCGCTTTGGCTTCTCGGACGTTCTCTCCGCCTTCCTCGCGCTCGATTCCTATGTTGAGCTGACGGGCGCCGGCCGCGTGCCGCTCGCGGAGTTCGTGGACATGGGCTACGTGCGTGACGTGATCGAGCACGTCGTGGTCGTCAAGCACGATTACCGTGCGAGCTACGAGGCCGTGCGCAAGGCCGCGACCGACTTCCCCTCGCTGAACGTCACCGCCGCCTGGTGGGACAACAACTGGCACGTCACCGTGGGTGCCCGCCCGCTGCGCGCGACCTTGCTGCAGGGCGAGGCGTGTGGCCTCACCGGCGAGCAGCCTTCCGAGGATGAGTTGCGCGCCCTGGCCGCATCCGTGCGCGCGCTGAGCTACGGCACCAACCTGTGGGGCTCGGCCGACTACCGCCGCCGCATCTCGGCCCCGCTTGCCGTCCAGGCCGTGCGTCGCGCCGCCGGCATCGAGCTTTCGGCCGCGCTTGCCCGCGAGCTCGAGGGCGTGCAGATTCCTAAGTTTGCCACGGACGAGTATTCCTGCCGCCGCGTGCCCGGCGTCGATTCTAGCGAGGTGCGCTAATGGCTGCCAAACTCATCGATCTTTCCTTTACGCTCAACGGCCGCAAGGTCAAGGTTCAGATTGCTCCCGACACCATGCTCTTTGCGCTGCTGCGCGAGCAGGGCTGCGCGTCGGTGCGCTGCGCCTGCGAGACCACCAACTGCGGTCTGTGCACGGTGTGGCTCGACGGCGACCCGGTGCTGAGCTGCTCGGTTCCCGCCGCCCGTGTTGAGGGCCACACCATCACCACGCTCGAGGGCCTCAAGGCCGAGTCCGAGGCGCTGGCCCGTGCGATGGCTGCCGAAGGCGCCGAGCAGTGCGGTTTTTGCGCCCCCGGCCTCATCATGAACGTGCTGGCGCTTGCCCGCGCCGCCATGGAGGACCCGAGCCTCGTCGCCACGCGCGAGGAGCTGTCGCGCCAGCTGGCCGGCAACCTCTGCCGCTGCAGCGGCTACGAGAGCCAGCTGCGCGCCATCGTCCGCTTCCTCAACGAGTCCGGCGTGCAGGTGGGCTTCGAGATGCCCGAGCTGCCCGTCAATGACACCAGCTGCGACGGCGTCGCGTACAAGCAGATTACCCACAAGCAGCCCAAGAAGGATTCGAAGGCCCTGCTCGAGGGTCGTCCCGTCTACACGGGCGACATGGTGCCCGCCGGTGCGCTCATCGTCAAACTCAAGCGCAGCCCCTATGCCCGCGCCAAGATCCGCTCCATCGATACGTCGCGCGCCCTGAAGGTGCCCGGCGTCGTGGGCGTCTACACCTACGAGGACGTGCCCAAGCGCCGTTTTACCATCGCCGGCCAGAGCTATCCGCAGCCGAGTCCCTACGACCGCCTGATCCTCGAGAACCTGGTACGCTACCAAAACGAGGAGGTGGCGATCGTCGCCGCCGAGACTGAGGAGGCTGCCGACAAGGCGCTCAAACTCATCAAGGTCGACTATGAGGTGCTCGAGCCGCTGCTCGACTTTACCCAGGCACTCGATAACGACATCGTGGTCCACCCCGAGGGCGACGTGACCTTTATGTTCCCGCAGGGCGGCGACGTTGCTCGCAACCTGGTGTGCAGCGGTACCAGCGATTTTGGCGACCTTGATGAGGCGTTCGCCCAGAGCGACATCGTCTTTGAGCGCACCTACACCAGCCAGGCCACGCAGACCGCGCCCATGGAAACCTTCCGCGCCTTCGCAACGACCGACACGTTCGGGCGTATCTCGGTGACCACCTCGACGCAGGTGCCCTTCCATGTGCGCCGCATGGTCGCGCAGTCGCTCGACATTCCGCAGTCGCAGGTGCAGGTTATTAAGCCACGCATCGGCGGCGGCTTTGGCTCCAAGCAGACGGGCTGCTGCGAGATCTTCGTGGCATTCGTCACCCAGCAGACCGGCCGTCCGAGCTACTGCTGCTACACGCGTGAGGAGACCATCACTGCAGGCAACTCGCGCCATCAGATGCAGATGACCGTTAAGCTGGGCGCCATGAACGACGGTACCATCACGGCCATCGACCTGCATACGCTGTCCAACGCCGGCGCGTACGGCGAGCACGCCACCACGACGATCGGCCTTTCGGGTCATAAGAGCCTGCCCATCTACAACCACGTAAAGGCGAGCCGCTTTAGGTGGGACGCCGTCTACACCAACACCAACCGCGGCGGCGCGTATCGCGGCTATGGTGCCACCCAGGGCCAGTTTGCCGTGGAGAGCGCCGTTAACGAGCTCGCCGACATGTTGCACATGGACTCCGCCGACCTGCGCCTTAAGAACATCGTGCACGAGGGCGAGGTCATGCCGCAGTACTACAACGAGAAGCTCAACGCCTGCGCACTCGACCGCTGCCTGCTGCGCGCGATGGACATGATCGGTTGGCGCGACAAGCCGCTGGCCGTGGACCTGGGCGACCGCGTGCGCGCCCTGGGCTGCGCGCTTACCATGCAGGGCTCGGGCATCTCCAATGTCGACATCGCCGGCATCGACATGCGCTTGGAAGAGGACGGCTTCATTACCATCGGCACCGGTGCCACCGATAACGGCATGGGCGTCGACACGATCCTGGCGCAGATTGCTGCCGAGGAGCTGGGCGTGGAGAGTTCGTTGATCGTAGTGCGCGGCGTTGACACCGATGTGTCGCCGTTTGACGCCGGCTCGTACGCGAGCTCGGGCACGTACGTGACGGGTCTGGCAGCCAAGAACGCCGCGACGGAGCTGCGCGAGAAGATTTGCGCCAAGGCCGCCCAGATGTGGGACGTGGACGCCGCCGACGTGGTCTTCGACGGCCAGTATGTGCGCCTGTCCGACGAGCGTGCCGCGCGCGAGCAGAACCGCTATCTCACGCTGCGCGACTTTGCCAACCTGTGCGTCAAGAACATCGCGGGCGGCGACGCGCTCACCTCGCATGCCTCTGCCTGCCTGCCCGTTTCGCCCCCGCCGTTTATGGCCGGCATTGCCGAGGTCGAGGTCGACAAGGCCACAGGCAAGGTGACTGTTGTGGACTATGCGGCGGCTGTGGACTGCGGCACCGTGATCAACGAGGCGCTCGCGCGCGTCCAGGCCGAGGGCGGCATTGCCCAGGGTATCGGCCACGCGCTCTACGAGATCGTCGAACATGATGATCGCGGCCGCCTGCGTACCGGCAACTTTATGAGCTACAAGCTGCCCACGCGCCTAGATATCGGCAGCATTCGCGTGGCCTTTGAGCCGAGCTACGAGCCGACGGGCCCGTTTGGCGCCAAGTCGATCGGCGAGGTCGTCATCAACACACCGCTCGCCGCCGTGGCCTCGGCCGTGGCGCACGCCACCGGCCACCAGGTCCGCTCGCTGCCGATCACGCCCGAGAAAGCCCTGCTGGGGGAGTAGCGGGTCAGCGAACAAGTCGTAATTGTCGGGGCGGGGCAACTCGCCCCGCCTTTTGCACTCGTGGTGAGGTCGTGAGCCTGTAAAACGTGTGCGTGCGCTTGCCGTTCGTATCTGCTATCATTCGTAGTCTGTGCGCTCATGCGGGCGTGGCGGAATTGGTAGACGCGCCAGATTTAGGTTCTGGTGGGATTCCCGTGAAGGTTCGAGTCCTTTCGCCCGCACCATCGCACCTGCGTCGGCCCTGGCCGTCGCGACACTTTGTTGCATAAAGGTACCAGCACCTCAGATAAGCTGGGCAGTATGAGGAGGAACGTGTTGAACATCACCGCTTCTGACGTCAAGGACGCCAAGCTCACCGCTACGGTCACCATCCCGGCCGCCGACGTCGACGCCGCGATCAAGAAGGCCTACAAGGACACCGCTAAGAAGTACCGCTTCCCGGGCTTCCGTGCCGGTAAGGCTCCCCGTCCGGTCATCGATTCCGCTCTTGGCGCCGAGGCTACCCTCGCTCAGGCCACCAACGACCTGATCGCCGCCAACGAGCCCGCCGTCCTCAACGAGCTGGACATCGTCCCCACCAAGAACGGTGACTACAAGGAGCTCGACCTCGCCAAGGATCACGAGGACTACACCTACACCGTCGAGTTCTCCCTGCGTCCTGCTGCCGAGCTCTCCTCCTTCGACGCCGTCGAGATCGAGATGCCTCCCGCGGAGGTCACCGAGTCCGAGATCAACAACCAGGTCGAGATGCTCCTCAACTATCGTGCCACCTTCGAGGACGTCGAGGGTCGCGCCGTCGAGGCAGACGACTATGTGACCGTCGACCTCAAGGCCGTCGAGAACGCCGACAACTTCGCTGCCGAGGGCCGCATGCTCATCGCCGGTAGCGATAGCAACCCCAAGGAGTTCAACGAGGCCCTGATCGGCGCTAACGTTGACGACGTCAAGACCGTCACCTGGACCGACGAGGTCGAGGAGGGCGAGGAGGCCGAGACCCACACCGTCGAGGTCACCGTCAAGGGTATCAAGGTCCGCAACACCCCCGAGCTCACCGACGAGCTCGTCAAGTCCGACTTTGGCTTCGACAGCATCGACGCTATGCGCGACGCCATCAAGCTCGAGATCGAGCAGGACAAGGCTTCCCGCCTCCCGGCCGAGAAGGAGAACCGTTGCGTCTCCGCTCTCGCCGAGCGCCTGCAGCTCGAGGAGATGGACGCCGACTACGAGCAGTCCGTCTTTGAGGAGCTTGGCCAGAACTTCCTGTCCAACCTCGCCGCCCGCGGCATGACCCTGGACACCTGGCTGCCCGCTTCCGGCCTGACCATGGAGCAGTTCATCGGCGACCTGCACAAGCAGGCCAACGACGTTGCCCGTGAGTCCCTGGCGCTCGACGCCCTCGCCCGTGAGCTCAAGATCGAGGTCACCGAGGACGACATCAACGCCGAGTTCGAGAAGGCCGGCGTCAAGGACGTCGAGGCTTCCAAGGCCGAGTTCATCGCCGATGGCCGCATGCCTGCCGTCCGCGAGTCCATCCGTCGCTCCAAGGCCGTCGACCACCTGGTCGAGAACGCCAAGGTGACCGAGGTCGACGAGACCGCCAAGGACGCCGAGTAATTCTCGCCACCTTGCCCGCGAGCGCATGGGTGCGCCCGTGATGGGGTAAAGTTATACACCGGTTATCCGGTTGCTTCGTACGGTGCCAGCCAATGCATAGCATGCGGGCACCGTACGTTTATCTAGAACCAATTTGGTCCGCAAGAGAGAAATGGAGATGCGTATGATCGCTAAGTTCGATTCCGCCCTCGTGCCATACGTTATCGAGCAGACGCCGCGCGGCGAGCGCAGCTACGATATCTATTCGCGCCTGCTCAACGACCGCATCATCTTCTTGGGCGAGGAGATCAACTCCGTCAGCGCCAACCTGGTCGTTGCCCAGCTGCTGCATCTTGAGAGCCAGGATGCCGAGAAGGATATCTCGCTCTACATCAATTCGCCCGGTGGCGAGGTTTACTCCGGCCTGGCGATTCTTGACACCATGAACTTCATTAAGCCGCAGGTCTCCACCATCTGCGTCGGTATGGCCGCGTCCATGGCCGCCGTGCTGCTTTCGGCCGGCGCCAAGGGCAAGCGCTTCTGCCTGCCGCACTCCAAGGTCATGATTCACCAGCCCAGCGGCGGTGCCCAGGGTCAGCAGACCGAGATCGAGATTGTGGCCGAGGAGATCAAGAAGACTCGCCGCGAGCTCAACCAGATCCTATCCGACGCCTCGGGCCAGCCCATCGAGAAGGTCCAGGCCGATACCGAGCGCGACAATTACCTGACCGCTGCCGAGGCCCTCGACTACGGTCTGATCGACCGTATCGTCACCTCGCGCGATCTCGCCGCGAAGGACGCCTAGGATGGCCGGTAACATGCAGGACAACTTCGACGAGAACGGCAACCCCATCCGCTGCTCCTTCTGCGGAAAAGAGCAGGGGCAGGTTCGCCGCCTTGTAAAGGGTCCGACCAACATCTTTATCTGCGACGAGTGCGTTGCCGCCTGCTCCGAGATTCTGGAGGAGTCGCTGGCTTCGGACTTTATGGACGCTGCCCGCAACGGCAAGCTGCCGGGCTTCCTCAACGACCACGGCCAGGCTGCATCCCAGCCCGCCGTGGACCCTGAGACCGAGGGCTTTGAGCTTGAGGACGACCGTCAGGTCATCACGCACGTGCCGACGCCGCACGAGATCTATGACGAGCTTTCGGCCTATGTTATGGGTCAGGAGGACGCCAAGCGCGCCATGTCGGTGGCCGTGTACAACCACTATCGCCGCGTGATCGAGGGCGGCGCCGCGGTATCTGCCTTTGACGACGGCACGGGCTCGCAGTTCGATGACGATATGGACGAGGTAGAGCTCGCCAAGTCCAACATCCTGCTGCTCGGTCCCACCGGTACCGGCAAGACCTTGTTGGCCCAGACGCTCGCGCGCATCCTCGAGGTGCCGTTTGCCATTGCCGACGCCACCGCGCTCACCGAGGCCGGTTACGTGGGCGAGGACGTGGAGAACATCCTGCTCAAGCTTATCAATGCTGCCGATGGCGACATTGAGCGCGCTCAGGTTGGCATTATCTATGTGGATGAGATCGACAAGATCGCCCGCAAGGCCGAGAACCTCTCCATCACCCGCGACGTTTCGGGCGAGGGCGTTCAGCAGGCACTGCTTAAAATTCTTGAGGGCACGGTGGCAAGCGTTCCGCCCACCGGCGGCCGCAAGCATCCCCAGCAGGAGCTGCTGCAGATCGATACGACCAACATCCTGTTCATCTGCGGTGGTGCCTTTGTGGGTCTGGACAAGATCATTGCCGATCGCGTGGGCAACAAGGGCGTGGGCTTCAACTCTGAGATCGCCGGCCCCACCTCGGTCGACGAGAACGACCTGCTGCGTCAGGTGCTCCCGCAGGACCTCAACGCCTTTGGCATGATCCCCGAGTTCGTGGGCCGTACGCCCGTCGTGACCCAGACGCAGGCGCTCGACGAGGACGACCTGGTGTCGATTCTGACCGAGCCCAAGAACGCCGTGGTGCGCCAGTATCGCAAGATGTTCCAGCTCGAGGACGTCGATCTTGAGTTTGAGGACGCGGCCCTGCACGAGATCGCCCGCATGGCGCTCGCCCGCAAGACCGGCGCCCGCGGCCTGCGCTCCATCTGCGAGGACGTGCTGCAGCAGACGATGTTCGACCTGCCTAGCGAGGAGGGCGTTTCCAAGGTCATCGTGACCGAAGCCTCCGTAAAGGGCGAAGAACAGCCCCAACGCATCTACGGTTAAACCAGCCAAAAACGTGCTTGCAAATAGCCTCCGACCACCTGCGGTCGGAGGCTATTTTATATATACGCAATAACCCCAACTACCTGTGTTATTCTGTGTGTTAGTTTAAGCCTCAGCGAAGTCATATCAGACTGAAGTAATCGATACCTAAGGGGAGGAATGCAGACCCTGGCGGGCCTACATTCCTCCCCGGCGGGACAGGGAGAGATATATGGAAGAAATGCCCAAGAACTACGATCCGTCGACCAACGAGCCGGCGATCCTGCAGAAGTGGCTCGACGGCGGTTACTACAAGCGCCGTGAGGGCGTGGGCGACTGCACCGTCACCATTCCGCCTCCCAACGTGACCGGCAAGCTCCACATGGGCCACGCCACCGATGACTCCATCCAGGACGCCATCATCCGTATGGCCCGCATGCGCGGCAAGTCCACGCGCTGGGTGCTCGGTACCGATCACGCGGGTATCGCCACGCAGACTAAGGTCGACAAGAAGCTCAAGAGCGAGGGCATCAGCCGCCTGGAGATCGGTCGCGACAAGTTTGTCGACGCCTGCTGGGATTGGACCCACGAGTACGGCGGCATCATCGTCGAGCAGATCAAGCGCATGGGTTGCTCCGTCGACTTCGACAACGAGCGCTTCACCATGGACGAGGACTATGCCCAGGCCGTGCGTAAGGTCTTCTGCGACTGGTACCACGACGGTCTGATCTACCGCGGCAAGCGCATCGTCAACTGGTGCCCCAACTGCACCACCGCCATCTCGGACGACGAGGCCGAGTATAAGGACGAGAAGGGCCACCTGTGGCACCTGCGTTACCCGCTGACCGAGCCGGTTAACGGCCAGGACTACATCGTCGTCGCCACCACGCGCCCCGAGACCATGCTCGGCGACACGGGCGTCGCTGTCTCCCCAAAGGACCCCGAGAAGGCCGCCTTCGTGGGCAAGACCGTCAAGCTTCCCATTGTCGACCGCGAGATCCCCATCTTTGAGGATTGGCATGTCGACGCCAACTTTGGCTCCGGCTTCGTCAAGGTCACCCCGGCTCACGACCCCAACGATTACGCCATGGGTCAGGCCCACGACCTGCCGCAGATCAACATTTTCGATGAGCACGCGGTGGTCGTTGAGGGTTATGGCGAGTTTACCGGCATGACCCGCGAGGAGTGCCGCGAGGCCGTCATTAAGTGGTTTGAGGAGCACGACCTACTCGATCACGTCGAGGATCACGACCACTCCGTCATGCACTGCTACCGTTGCGACGCCGCGCTTGAGCCGTGGCTGTCCGAGCAGTGGTTCGTCGCCGTCGATAAGCTCAAGGGGCCGGCGCTCGACGCCGTCAACTCCGGCAAGGTCACCTTCCACCCCGCGCGCTGGACGCAGACCTACACCACCTGGATGGAGAACCTCAAGGATTGGTGCATCAGCCGCCAGCTGTGGTGGGGCCACCGCATCCCCGTGTTCTACTGCGAGGACTGCGGCTGGGAGGATGCCCTTACCGAGGACACCGATGTGTGCCCCAAGTGCGGCGGCCATCACGTGCATCAGGACGAGAACGTGCTGGACACCTGGTTCAGCTCGCAGCTGTGGACTTTCGCCACGCAGGGCTGGCCGCAAAAGCCGGAGCTGCTCGAGGGTCATCATCCCACGACGGCGCTGGTCACCGCGCGCGACATTATCGCGCTGTGGGTCGCCCGCATGGTCATGAGCTCGCTGTACTTCCTGGACGAGGTGCCGTTTAAGGATGTCGTCATCTACCCGACGATCCTGGCCAAGGACGGCAGCCGCATGTCCAAGTCCAAGGGCAACGGCGTTGACCCCATGGACCTCATCGGTATGTACGGCGCCGATGCCATGCGCTACAACCTGCTGACGCTCTGCACCAACAACCAGGACGTCAAGTTCGATGCGAACATCGACAAGAAGACCAAGAAGCTTATCGACAGCCCGCGTACCGACCAGGCCAAGAGCTTTGTGACCAAGATCTGGAACGCCAGCCGCTTCCTGCTTATGAACATGGAGGGCTACACGCCCGGCGAGCCCGTCGTTGAGACCCCGGCCGACGCCTGGATGTTCAGCCGCCTGGCCAAGGCCGTGAAGATGGTCACCGAGGGCATTGAGAACTACACCTTTGGCGACATGGCCCGCGGCGTGCAGCAGTTCTTCTGGAACGAGGTCTGCGACTGGTACGTCGAGGTCACCAAGGCCCGCCTGAAGGGCGAGGGTCGTCTGCAGGCTCAGCGCAACCTGATCTTTGTGCTCGACACCTCCATTCGCCTGATGCACCCGCTTATGCCGTTTGTCACCGAGGAGATCTGGGACAACATGCCGGCGAGCGTGCTCGATCTGGATGCCGAGGGCAACGTGGACCGTGCCGAGGCGCTTATGATCGCCAAGTGGCCCGAGCCCGCCGACTACGCCAAGTATGTTGACGAGGACGCCGAGCGCGCGTTTGAGCTGTGCCGCGCCGTCGTGTCTGCCGCCCGCGCTACCCGTTCGCGTTATCGCTTGAGCCCCAAGGCCGAGCTTGACGTTGTCGTGCGCGCCGGTGCCGAGGATATCGAGAAGCTCGAGAGCCTGCGTTCGACCATCGAGCCGCTGGCAAACACTGCCTCGCTGGTCATGGGTACCGATGTCGAGAAGCCGGCCGCGAGCATCGCCGTGGTCGACAGCGGCGTCGAGGCCTTTGTGGTGCTCGAGGGCAAGGTCGATCTTTCGGCCGAGAAGGCGCGCCTGGAGAAGGAGATCGCCGCGGCGCAGAAGGAGCTCGCCGGCTGTGAGAAGACGCTTGCCAACGAGGGCTTTGTGGCCAAGGCCGCGCCTGCAGTGGTGCAGAAGAAGAGGGACCGTGCAGCTGAGCTCAAGGAGATCCTGGCGGCGCTGAACTCGCAGGTTGCTGACTTCTCGTAGGTCTTACTGAGGGGCGCGTCCCGACGCTTTGCTCGCTACTGCGGACAGTCCTGCGCAAGACGGACAGCACATTAAGTGCTGTCCTTTGCGTGCGGAACTTGTATCGAGCAAAGCGTCGGGCCGCTCCTAGTGCGGTTGCGTGGTTGTTTGCAACTGGTAGGTTGGGGCCACTTGGTTGTGGCCTTGATCTCGCTGCAAGCGGATAAAGGCTGATATTGTCAACGCGAGGGGCTCATTATTATTTGATGGGCCTCTTTTTCTGTTATGGGGGACTTTGGGTTATGGCTAAGCGTTCTGGGTCGTATGTCGTTCCTTTCTCGTTTGAGTTGCTTTCGTTTGGTGAGGCTGTTGGGCTGGCTGCTGATACGGGGCGGATTTCTGGGGATGCTGGTCCTCTGCTTGAGACGGTTGTCGATATGCTCGATGAGCTTGGGCGTCCGGACGAGTACTTTGATTGCATTCAGGTTGCCGGTACCAATGGCAAGACTTCGACTACGCGTTTTTCGGCTGCCATTCTTCGTGGTGAGGGGTTAAAAACCGCGCTGTATACGTCGCCGCAGCTGGTGCGCTATCCCGAGCGCATGGAGGTTGACGGGCGCGTTGTGAGCGATGAGGCGTTTGCCCGCGGTGTTTCTGCTGCTGTTGAGGCGGGCCGTCGCGTGAATGCCCGTCGTGTGGCGGCGGGGGAGCGTGCCTATTCCATCACACCGTTTGACCTGTTGACGGCTGCCGCGCTTGTGGTGTTTGCCGAGGCTCGCGTGGATGTCGCCGTGCTCGAGGTCGGCATGGGCGGCCGTTGGGACGCCACGAGCGCGACCGATCCCGTTGCCGTTGCCATCACGGGCATCGGGCTCGACCACACGCGCATTCTGGGCGATATGCTCGAGGCGATTGCGGGGGAGAAGGCTGCGGTTATTAAGCCTGGGCGCTTGGTTGTTTTGGGCGAGGGCACGCATGAGGCGAGTGTTCAGCGCGTGATGGATGCCCGTTGCCGCGAGTGCGGCATCGTGCCGCTCGTGGTGAGCCACGCCACGACTAAGGTGCCGGCGCATGTGGGCGACACGGTTGAGTTTAGCTGCACCACGCCGCGCGCGATCTATACGTCGAGCATGGTCAAGCCGGCCTATCAGCCGCAGAATGCTGCGTGCGCGATTATGCTCTGCGAGGGGTATCTGGGTCGCGAGCTCGATCATGACAAGCTCGATGCCTCGCTTATGGGTTGCCCCACACCGGGTCGTTTTGACGTGCTGGGGATCGATCCGCTCAAGCTGATCGATGCCTGCCATAACCCTCAGAGCTGCGAGAACTTTGTAAGCGCGCTGGACGAGATTGACCCGTACGTTGAGAATCGCCCCACGCTGCTGTGCGCCGCGCTGGCCGATAAGGACGTGGCGGGTATCGTTGACGTTCTGGTTCCGGCGTTCCCCCGCGTGGTCGTGACCCAGACCGATTCCGATCGCGCCCTGCCGGCAGAGGAGCTCGCTGCCTTGGTGGACGCTGACAAGCTGGCGGGCGTGTACCCCAGCGTGTCCAAGGCCCTCGCGGCCTTCGATGCCGCGGGCGAGCCCTTCGTAGCAGCCGGCACCATCACCCTAGCCGGCGAAGTAGCCGGTCTGCTGCGCTAACCCATCCCCTCATCAGTTGCGGTGAAATACGGACTGTTTTACAAGCCAGAAGCCTCAAACGGTCCGTATATCACCGCAACTCAAAAGCAGTCAATTTGGGACGGGGCTTTTTTGGCTGCCCTGTGCCCCGAGTTGACTCGCTTGCCACGAAATGGGCCTATCTACTACGTTTGACCGGTTGCCCTCGACCACACGGAACATTGCGAAATTAAAACCGCAGGTAGACGGCTTGCGGGTTTTGCGAAAACCCGGTTATGGTCGACCCATGCGGGTTAAACGTAGTAGATAGCTCGTTTTCGTGGCGAAGCGTTAGCGGAATGTGTCAAAGGGCTGTCCCTTTGACACATTGGCTAGTCTAGGCGGACTGGATCGTGGGGGTAGGCGTTGAGAATCTCGACGCCGTTCTCTGTCACCAGGGCTAGGTCCTCGATGCGGACGCCGGTGCGGCCGGGGAGGTAGATGCCCGGTTCGATGGAGAACGTCATGCCCGGCTCGACAACCTGCTCGTTGACGAGCGAGACGTCGCCCGGCTCGTGGTCCTGCAGGCCGATCGAGTGACCCAGGCGATGCGTAAAGTACTGCCCATAGCCCGCATCCTCAATCACGTCGCGCGCGGCGCGGTCCAGGTCACACATGCGCACGCCCGGTGCGATGAGTGCTTCGGCGGCCTCGTTGGCGCGGCGCACGATATCGTAGATGCGCGCCGTCTCCTCGTCCGGCTCGCCCCAAAAGAACGTGCGCGTCATGTCCGAACAGTAGTTGCAGCGGCGTCCGCCAATGTCGAACAGCACCACGTCGCCGCGCTTGAGCACGGTGTCGTCGGGCTCGTGGTGCGGATCGCCGGCGTTGGCGCCAAAGCTCACGATTGGCGGAAAGCTAAAGCCCTCGCAGCCGTGCTTGCGATACAGGCCGAGCATCTGGTTGGCAATTTCGCGTTCCGTTACGCCCTCGTGGACGAGTTTGACCGCCTCGGCCATCACGGCGTCGTTAGCGGCCGAGGACACGCGCATAAGCTCCTGCTCGGCGGCATCCTTGTGGGTGCGCGAGGCGGTGACGGCAAAGTCGCCCAGGAAAAACTCGCTGGCGGCGTGGCGCTCCATAAGCGGCATCAAAAAGCCAGAGCGCATGACGGCGTCGATGCCGAGGGGCTTGGCAGGATTAACCTCGCGTGCGATGGCGTCGGCCACGACTTCGGTATCGGTGTGGTACGCGACGCGGGCATTGTCGTATTCCGGCAGCTGGTGTAGAGCGTTTACTAGGATTACCGGCTCGGCATTGCGCGCGAGCAGCACGCCGCAAAAACGCTCGAACATATCGGCATAAAAGCCGGTCAGGTAATAGATCGACCACGGGTCGTTTACGAGCAGCTGCGCGCTGGGGTGCTGAGCCTCGAGCGCATCGAGCACGCGCGCCACACGCTGGTCATCGACATGTGCCATGAAACATCCTTTCGCTAGGGTGGCACCATGGTATCCCAAGCCTGGCACATGGGGACGTTCCTTTTAGGCCGGCACCTTGGGACACTCCTTGGCATCCCAGCGCGCCCTCATAAGTTGCGGTGAAATACGGATTGATTAGCGGTCTGAAGTCATAAACCAGTCCGTATTTCACCGCAACTGAGGAGGGGGGATGGAGTGAACGGCGGGGTAGCAAAAAGAGCCCCGTCCCAAATTAGCTAGGCTTTTTCGATGTCCATGCTGGCGATGAGGTTGATGCTGGTGCCGAGGATGTCTTCCAGCACGACGTCGCCCATGCGGATGGGGGCGTTGACTACCAGGCCGCGGATGAGGTCCATGGCTTGGGCGTGAAGTTCTAGCGGGATGGCCTCGGCCGTGCGTACGGGGAGCAGGGCCTCGTCGCCGCCAGATACGGCCACGGTGGTGGTGAGCACGCGCATGGGGCAGGTGAGCTCCTGATGTGCGAACTTATCGCCGCGCGGACATTTGTTGCCGGTTACGGAGCGCACCTGTGCCACGGCGCCATTGGCGTCGCGCTCCACCTCTACGGTCAGAAGGCACTCGGATGGGCAGGTCGTGCAGTTGAACTGCAGCGTTTCGGTCGCATTGGCGCTCATGAGCTATGCCTCCTCAACGGGGTCGACGGACAGGACAATCTCGCTGACACCCAGGTCGAGTATACGTTGAATCACCTTTGCCGGTAGCGGGAAATTCTCCATAACGCTCGGTTTAAACGCGCGGACTTTACCGGCGAACAGTTCCTCGTCGTCGGCCAAGATCCTCACGCGGGCGGCCTCGACGGGTCGACGCACGCGGAAGTTGAGTTTTGTGAGTGCCACGGCCGTAATGCGTCCCGGCAGTGCGTATCCCGCAACGCCGGCAGGGGAGACGGTGAGCTCCCAGTCCGGAACGGTGCCCGCGTCGGTCCCCAGCGCGTACGCCGCCGCAGCTGCGCCAGCCCTCTCGGACTCACACGTCACGTTGTCGGCCAGGTCGTGTACGTGCAGCACGTTGCCGCAGGCAAAGATGCCCGGCACGCCCGTCTGCAGGTTCTGGTCAACCACGGCGCCGCGCGTGCGCGGGTCAAGCTCTACGCCCGCGGCAACCGAAAGCTCGTTCTCGGGAATCAAGCCCACCGATAGCAGCAGCGTGTCGCACGGAACAATGCGCTCGGTCCCCGGAATGGGCGCCAGGCTCTCGTCGACCCGACTCACCTCGACGGCCTCCACGCGATCGTGTCCGATCACGCGCGTGACGGTGGTGGACAGATGCAGCGGAATGCCAAAGTCGTCTAGGCAGTTCTTGACGTTGCGGCGCAGACCGTTGGCGTACGGCATGAGCTCGTACACGCCCTCGACCGAAATCCCCTCGAGCGTGCAGCGGCGTGCCATGATCAGCCCGATATCGCCCGAACCCAAAATGACGGCGCGCGAGCCGGGTTTGAGGTTCTCGATATTGATGTATCGCTGTGCCAGACCCGCCGTAAACACGCCGGCGAGTCGGCTGCCGGGGATTTTGATCTCGCCGCGCGTGCGCTCGCGGCAACCCATGGCAAGGACGACCGCGCGCCCGGTGAGCTGTAGCATGCCGGCGGTGCTCATGAGCGTGACGGTATGGACCGCGGTGTCTTCCGTAGGCTCGCCTGAATCAATCCCAATCACCATGCTGTCCAGGAACAGCGCAATGTCGGTTGCGCGCACCTGGTCGATAAAGCGCTGCGCGTACTCGGGACCGGTGAGCTCCTGTTTAAAGTGCGACAGGCCAAAGCCGGGGTGGATGCACTGGCGGAGGATGCCGCCCAGGTGCTGCTCGCGTTCCACGATGGCCACGCGTGTGCCTGTCTTATGCGCGGCCAGCGCGGCCGCCATGCCGGCAGGTCCGCCGCCGATAACGACCACGTCGAAGGCTTGCGTTTGTATGGCTTCGACGACGCTGCAATCATTAGCGCTCGATGTGAATTCCGCCATCCTAGCGCACCCCCTTCAAAGGTCCCTCGACCAGCCAGGAGCCGGCGTCCTCCAGTAATACCTCGCTAGGGTCGCAGCCCAACTCGCGGGCAAGAATCGCCACCACACGGCTTTGGCAAAAGCCGCTTTGGCATCGACCCATGCCGGCACGACAGCGGCGCTTGACGCCTTCGACCGAAATCGCGCCCGGCTGGCGTCGGATCGCGGCCACGATCTCGGCCTCGGGCACCGTCTCACAGCGGCAGACAATCTGTCCCCACGTGGGATCGGACTCGATCAGCTCCTCCTTGCGCGCCAGCGGCGCGCGGTCAAAGTCGTCCGGCGCGCGGCGAATCGGGTCCCAATCGTCCCGCTCGTGCAGTTCCACGCTTGCCTCACGCATCACAAGCTCCATGCGCTCGGCAATGGCCGGCGCGCTTGCCACACCCGGCGACTGAATGCCCGCCGCCTGGAAAAGCCCCGGCACCACGGCCGACTGTCCAATAAAGAAGTCGTTCGTTCCCTGAATGACCGGACGACCGCCTGCAAATGCGCGCACCACGCGGTGCGTATCCAGATCGGGCACCAGCTTGCGCGCGCCGGTCAGCAGCGCGTTCACATCGCTCGCATAGGTCTGCGTGTCGCCCGGCTCGCGCACGGCGGCCGTGGCGGTGATCACGGTGTTGCCGTGCACGGTGCCCGTCACGATAACGCCCTTCGACACCGGCGTCGGCACGGGGTAGAGCGGCATGAGCGTGCGCGGCTCCTTGTCCAGCACCACGATGTTGCCCTGACGCCAGACCATCTGGAACTCCTCGGCACCCGCCATATGCGAGATGTCGGCGGCGCCGTTGCCCGCGGCGTTGATCAGGTAGCGGCAGCGCACGTTGCCAGCGGGGGTCGCCAGCGTAAAGCGCGCGTCGTCGGCCGAGCCCGCGACTTCAATCGCTTCCACCGGCGCAGACCGCATAAACGTCACCCCGTTGGCCACGGCGTTCTCCAGTGCGGCGATGGCAACCTCAAACGGGTCGACAAAGCCAGTCGAGGGGCACCACAACGCGCACGTTGCATCGGCGCTCGCGCGCGGCTCTAATTCGTGGATGCGGTCGGGTTCGACGATCGACAGCTCGGGCACACCGTTGGCAAGGCCATTGCTCCGCAGTTGCTCCAGATGCGCGCGGTCCTCGTCGTTAAAGCCCAATACCATCGACCCGGTGCGGCAGAACAGAAAGCCGAGCTCCTGGGCCCAGGCGCCATACAGCTCGCAACCACGGGCATTGACCTGCGCCTTTACGGTGCCCGGCGCCGGATCGTAGCCGGCGTGCACCAGGCCGCCGTTGGCCTTCGACGCGACCAGCGCGATGTCGTTGGTCGCCTCGACCACGCAAATGGAAAGGTCAAATCTCGCGAGCTGTCGCGCGATAGCGCATCCGGTGATGCCCGCGCCGACAATCGCGATATCAAACGTTTCTGCCACAGTGCCTCCCAGACAAGTTGACAGGCTGTCAATAAGACTATCCTACGGTCTGCACGCCCCCAGCGCGGCGGCAATGCGGCGAACAGTCACGCAACACCCGCCAACGGCAGGCGAGGGGAGACCCGGCAACGTCGACAACCTCGTCTGCCGACATCTACGGCAACCGTTCGTCTCGATCTGTAACAGTTAGACGAGGATTTGGGTTCCAGATGCTACAGATTGAGATGTTTGTGTCCGCGCCAGCCCCGCGCCTGGCCGTGGTCCCATATAAACAAACCCCGTGGTAAACTTGACCGGACTGTTAATATTCCGAAAGGTACCCGTAATGTCCAAGTACATCTCCGAGCTCATGTCGCCGCAGCTTATGGGCGTCGTCTATGCCTTCGTTGGCTTTATCATCGCCCTGTATGTGCTGTCGGTCGTCTATGTGTTCATCGACGCTCGCCGCCGCGGCGCCAGCGCCTACGTGGCATGGGGCATCATCGCCCTCATCCCGTTTGTAGGCCTCATTGCCTACCTGGTCCTGCGCCCGCACTCCTACGCGTCCGACCGCGAGGAGCAGGAGCTGGACATGGCCCTGCGCGAGCGCCAGCTTGCCCAGTACGGCACCTGCCCGCAGTGCGGCGCGCCCATCGAGAAGGACTTCGTCGTCTGCCCCGTGTGCGACACGCAGGTTCGCAACGTGTGCCCCAGCTGCCATCGCCCGCTCGACGCGCACTGGAAGGTCTGCCCCTACTGCCGAACTCGCATCCAGTAACGCATCCATCGTCGGGCCGGCCGCAAGCCACGGGCGCCGCGCGCCGCAAGCGCGCCCCGCAGCCCCGCCCCCACACGATGAAGCATGCGTAGAAAATCGCCCGCCGTGCCATTAAGGTGCGGCGGGCGCTTGTATACCAAGGCAACCTGCCTATAATGATGCAAGTCAAAAACGCCGAGCGCATCGCACGCACTTGCATCAGGCATCCGAGAGGAGAAAACATACCCATGAAGGCACTCTACAATGACGGCTCGGTGGCCGAGCTCCCGCAGGACGAGGTCACGCACGTCATCCGCCACTCTGCCGCGCACATCATGGCGCAGGCCATCAAGCGCCTGTACCCCCAGGCCGACTTTGCCTACGGCCCCGCGACCGACAACGGCTTCTACTACGACGTCGACCTGCCCGAGGGCGTCAAGATCAGCGAGGACGATTTCCCCGCGATCGAGGCCGAGATGAAGAAGATCGTCAAGGAGAACCTCAAGTTCTCCGTGTACGAGAAGCCCCGCGCCGAGGCCATCGCCCTTATGGAGGAGCGCGGCGAGAAGTATAAGGTCGAGCACATCGGCGACCTGGACGACGACGCCCGCATCACCTTCTACCAGCAGGGCGACTACATCGACATGTGCGTCGGCCCCCACATCTGCTACACCAAGGCCCTCAAGGCCTTTAAGCTCACCGGCGTCTCGGGCGCCTACTGGAAGGGCGACAAGGACAACAAGATGCTCACCCGCATCAACGGCGTCGCCTTTGCCACCAAGGAAGAGCTCGACGAGCACATGCACATGCTGGAGGAGGCCAAGAAGCGCGACCACCGCAAGATCGGTCGCGAGATGGACCTCTTTATGATGCGCGACGAGGCCCCCGGCTTCCCGTTCTTCCTGCCCAACGGCATGATCCTTAAGAACACGCTGCTGGACTACTGGCGCGAGATTCACCACAAGGCCGGCTACGTGGAGATCTCCACGCCGCTCATCATGAACAAGCAGCTGTGGAAGACCTCGGGTCACTGGGACCACTACAAGGACAACATGTACTCCACCGTCATCGACGACGAAGAGTACTGCATTAAGCCCATGAACTGCCCGGGCGGCGTGCTGGTGTACGCCTCCAAGCCGCACTCCTACCGCGAGCTGCCCATCCGCGCCGGCGAGATTGGCCTGGTGCACCGCCACGAGCTGCGCGGTGCCCTGCACGGCCTGTTCCGCGTGCGCTGCTTTAACCAGGACGACGCTCACCTGTTTGTGCGTCCCGACCAGCTGACCGACGAGATCGTGGGCGTGGTCAACCTCATCGACTCCGTGTACCAGAAGTTTGGCTTTAAGTATCACGTTGAGCTTTCCACTCGCCCCGAGGACTCCATGGGCTCCGACGAGGACTGGGCTCGCGCGGAGGAGGGACTGCGCACCGCTCTGGAGAAGCTGGGCATGGACTACGAGGTCAACGAGGGCGATGGCGCCTTCTATGGTCCCAAGATCGACTTCCACCTGGAGGACTCGCTCGGCCGCACCTGGCAGTGCGGTACCGTGCAGCTCGACTTCCAGATGCCGCTCAACTTTGACCTGGAGTACGTGGACGCCGACGGCACCAAGAAGCGCCCCATCATGCTGCACCGCGTATGCTTTGGCTCCATCGAGCGCTTTATCGGTATTCTGATTGAGCACTTTGCAGGCAAGTTCCCCACCTGGCTGGCCCCCGTGCAGGTCAAGGCGCTTCCCGTGTCCGAAAAGAGCCGCGACTACGCCCACGAGGTGTGCGCCAAGCTGGAGGAGGCCGGCATCCGTGTGGTCTGCGACGACCGCGACGAGAAGATCGGCTACAAGATCCGCGAGGCCCGCAGCATCGACCGCGTGCCCTACATGCTCATCCTGGGCGAGAAGGAGGTCGAGGCCGGCAACATCTCCGTCCGCGACCGTTCCAACGAGACCGTTCAGATGAGCGTTGACGAGTTTGTGGCTAAGGTGCTCGAGGAGATCAAGACTCGCGCCTAAGGCAAACTTCACAACAATTAACATAGGCGACCGTCCACAAAGGACAGTCGCCTTTTTCATGCCGAAATAAGAAAAGCCGCTGGTTGAGCGGCTTTTTTTGTTGCACAAAAAGGTACAGGTTTTTGTATCTTTCGACAGACGACATTATACGAGCAATTAATCCGCGTTTGCCCAGATTACGCAAAATGTATTGCTAGTAGGTACATCTCCATACCCCTCTATAAAAAGCTGTACTTTTGCGACTGCGCCTAGCTGCGAGCGAGAAGCCTGTTCTAAACGCCCCTGCATTTGCGTGCATCGCAAAGCAAGAGAAGGGGGCGAGAACATGGAACAGACGGCACGGCGCCAAGAGCAGCTGCCGGGCGCATTTAACGGCGTCACCACCAACAGCCAGCATGGCCGCGTCCGCTGGTATTTGGTTCACACCCCCAATGGTAAAGAGCGCGAGACCTGTGAAAAGGTCCGTCGAATTATCCCGCACGAGTTGATGCAGGACGCTTTTGTGATGCAAAAGGAGTTCTGGTTTAAGCGGGATGGCGCCTGGTCGCTCCAAACCAAACCCATGTACAAGGAATATTTCTTCGTCGCCACGCACGATGCAGCCGCGCTCGATAGGGCCTTGGCCCAGCTGAGCTTTGGCTGTCGCATCGCCGGTAGTAGGGAGCGGGCGTACATGCCCATGCCGGACGATGCGCAGGACTGGTACCGCAGCGTGCTGGACGACGACGGCGTGGTGCGCAACAGCGTAGCGCGCATAGAAGACGGCGTGTTGCACATAGAGCAGGGTCCCTTGGTGGGGCAAGAGGCCCGCGTGCACAAGATCGACCGTCATAAACGCTGGTGCCTAGTGGACGTGGGCGAAGGTGACTCCGCATTTAGGGAGCTGCTGCCGCTCGACGTTCCCAGCAAAACGTAGGGGAGACGTTGTACTAGCTGTTCGTTCGCAATTTTTGAATTTACCGATTGGGGGATCCCTGGACAACGGGGACGTAAGTTTGACTGTGGCTGCTAAAGAAGTAACAGAGAAGTGTATGCCAACGAGAGATGCACTTGTTGTAAATCAAATAAAGCCTAGTGGAACATTGGGCTATCGCTTTGTTAAGAGACTGTTTGACCTTGTTTTTAGTCTTATGGCAATCGTAATTTTATCCATTCCAGTGGGCCTTGTGTGCGTCCTGATTTGTCTAGAGTCTCCGGGTAATCCCTTCTACACCCAGGAGCGAGTTGGCAAAAATGGCAAGGCCATCAAGATTTATAAGCTGCGCAGCATGGTTTCCGATGCGGGTAATGTTCAGAAGTATTTAAACTCGGAGCAGCTGCATCAGTGGGAAATTGAGCGCAAGGTCGATAACGATCCGCGTATCACTAAGGTCGGGCAGTTTATTCGTAAGTGCTCTATCGATGAGATGCCGCAGTTTCTCAATGTGTTGAACGGTGACCTTTCTGTTATCGGTCCTCGCCCCATTACGCGCGATGAACTCGAACTGCATTTTTCTGATGAGGAGAAGGATGTATTTCTTTCGGTTCAACCTGGAATTACCGGGTTATGGCAGGCAACGGATCGCAACGATGCGTCATTTGAAAGCGGTCTGCGCCAAAAAATCGAATTGCATTACGTCCGGAACCGTTGTTTTCGAATGGACTGGAAGTGTTTCGCTGGCACTTTCGGCGCCATGTTTGGCAAGGAGAGGACGGGCAGATAGATGGAAATCTCCGTCATCATTCCGACTCTTAATGCTGAGCATGAAATCGATGGGCTTTTAATTGCCCTCGAACATCAGTCTATTCAGCCGGTTGAGATTCTGATCGTTGATTCTGCTTCGGAAGATAAAACTATCGAGCTGGTCAGGCAACACAAAATAGTCCGCCTGTTGGAGATTGATCGCCGGGATTTCAACCACGGCACCACAAGAGATATGGCGCTAAGGGAGTCGAGAGGTGACTTTGTATGTTTCCTCACCCAAGATGCTGTGCCTGTTTCTGATGATTACCTGAAGCGGCTTGTTGCTCCCATGGTTGATGATTCCGACATCGCTCTCGTAAGCGGCAGGCAGCTGCCTAAGGCGGATGCCCGACGTTTTGAACAGCTGGTGCGTGGTTTCAACTATCCCGACTGGCCATCCGTTCGTTCCAAATGCGATCTCGAGAAACTCGGTATTAAGACGTTCTTTGCATCTGATGCCTGTTCTGCCTATCGACGAACTGCATATCTCGAATGCGGTGGATTTGATCGTGTTAATACCAACGAGGACATGCTCATGGCCGCCAAGTTTATCGCCTCGGGTATGAAGGTCGCTTACGAGCCGCGTGCCGAGGTCTATCACTCGCATAACTTGACGCCAGCCCAACAGTTTGCCCGCAACCGTGCCGTTGGTTTCTTTCTCGAAACGCATACAGACGAACTCATGCATGCAAGTGAGATTGGTGAAGGAGGCCGGCTAGTCAAGATGGTTTCGTCGCAACTCCTACGAGAGGGAAGTTTTGGCGAGTTCGTTGCTTTCGGAGCTGACTGCTGCGCCCGTCTTCTCGGAAATCGTGCTGGCCGCAGGGCAGCAAGAAATGAAAGGTTATAGCTAATGAAAGGCATCATCCTCGCCGGCGGGTCCGGCACCCGCCTGTACCCGCTCACGCTCGTGACCTCCAAGCAGCTGCTGCCGGTCTACGACAAGCCCATGATCTACTACCCGCTGTCCACCCTCATGCTGGCGGGCATCCGGGACATCCTGGTCATCTCCACGCCGACCGACCTCCCCAACTTCGAGCGCCTGCTCGGGGACGGCTCGCGCTACGGCGTGAACCTCTCCTACGCCGAGCAGCCCAGCCCGGACGGCCTGGCCCAGGCCTTCACCATCGGCGAGGAGTTCATCGCCGGTGAGCCGTGCGCGCTCGTGCTGGGCGACAACATCTTCTACGGCAACGGCCTCAGCCGCCACCTGAAGAAGGCCGTCGAGAACGCGCAGTCGGGCCGCGCCACGGTCTTCGGCTACCACGTGGACGACCCCGAGCGCTTCGGCGTCGTGGAGTTTGACGGGCAGGGGAGGGCCGTCTCCATCGAGGAGAAGCCCGCCCAGCCCAAGAGCTCCTACGCCGTCACCGGCCTGTACTTCTACCCGGGCGACGTCGCCGCCAAGGCCCACGAGGTGAAACCTTCCGCGCGCGGCGAGCTGGAAATCACCACGCTCAACCAGATGTACCTGGAGGAGGGGACGCTGTCCGTGGTGACCCTCGGACGCGGCTACGCGTGGCTGGACACCGGCACCATGGAGAGCCTGCACGAGGCCGCGGAGTTCGTCCGCGCCGTGGAGCACTCACAGGACCTGCCGGTCTCGGTTCCCGAGGAGATCGCCTGGGAGAACGGCTGGATCACGACTGCCGAGCTGGAGGAGGCCGCCAAGGCCTACGGCAAGTCGGTCTACGGGCAGCACCTCAAGAAGGTCGCCGCCGGCGAGATCGTCAACAGCCCGCGCGAGTACTAGCGCCTTCTTGCTTTCTTTTAGGGGCCACCGTTATCTGGTGGCCCCTTTCGTTATGATTACGGTGACCATATAGCCAATATGATTGGGAGTGGATGTGTTAAGCGTCTACTTTGGCGATATGCCAGAATCGATTTACAACACAGCGACATATTTCAAAAACTCTTATCGGTCTTCTTGGATTACGGATTCCTATGCGGTCTCGATAATTAAAGATGTCGATCGATCGGACGTTGTCTCCGAAAACATCATCGAAAGCCCCGTGCTTGGTTCCATCTCCCCGCTCCAGCTTTCTGGTGGCGTGAAAACGCTGCTGCTTATGAGATTTGATCGTAAGCATATTTTTAACGCTTCGACCTGTGGTGATAACTGTGCCAAGTGGATTCTTGACATGGCGAAAGATCGCAAGCTCGTTGTGAATCTCTATCATGTGATGGACTTTGGTCGCGAGGATTTTAAAATCAAAGTTGTGAACAGCGGTCGAATTGTTCATAACATGGCCGAATTGATTCACGAGTCGATTCCGTATTTGTAGGTGCTGTTTATGAACGGTTCGCATCTCGTTAAGATTTCCCGCCGCAGGGGAACCAAGTACACATTTACCATCAAGCGGAACATCACTATTGTGCGTGGCGATAGTGGCACGGGTAAGACGACACTGTTTGACATGGTCGCAGACTACATGCGAACGGGTGAGCAGTCGGGTGTTTCCTTGCAATGCGATTGTCCTTGTGTCGCCCTGACCGATTATGATTGGCGAAACCAGCTTTCGTCCGTTCATGACTCGATTGTATTTGTCGATGAGGGCTTAAAAGAGATTCATTCTGATGAGTTTGCCCATCATGTGCTGTATTCCTCGAATTATTTCGTGCTGATCTCAAGGGCCGATTTCCCTAATCTTCCGTATAGCGTGGATGAGATTTACAAGATTAAGACGAGCGGAAAATACCATTCTTTCGTCCCTGTTTATCAAGATCGTGGGAATCATCGTTATGCTATTTCCCGGTCGGCGCCAAAACAGGACTTTTCTATCCTTCTATGCGAGGACAGTAAATCTGGTTTCCAGTTTTTTGAACGGCATTTCGCTGACAGTGAGCTTTCCTGTGCTTCGGCCATGACGAACAGCGCGATTTTGGGCTGGTTGGATCAGCATCTCGACGATCGCGTGTTTGTTGTTGCGGACGGAGCGGCATTTGGGTGCTATGCGGACCGCGTCCTTAAGCTGCAAGACATTCACCGCGATGCTGTTACGGTTTGTCTTCCCGAGTCGTTTGAGTGGCTTCTGCTGAGCTCCGGCGTAATTTCAGGGCTAGATGCCAAAGCGGTTTTGCAAGAGCCGGAAGCGTTTGCAGACAGTGAGAAGTTTAAAAGCTGGGAGGACTTCTTCTATAAGTACTTACGCGATAAAACTGGGAATTCGGTCTTCCGGTACGACAAAGACTGCATTCCGGAGGCGTTTTGTAGGGGGAGTAATTCTGCGAAGGTTATGGCTCTTATCGCATGCCGAAATGTCCGATAGTTTTGTTGAATAGTGCCGCGGCGTCACTTCCTGCGGCATACTAAAGAAGCTGTACTTGCTTCAGATTGGATTTTCATGTCTGAGATTTTTGAACCTAAGAACATCATCGTCACGGGCGGCTGCGGCTTTATCGGCAGCAACTTCGTGCGCTACGTCGTGGACAACCACCCGGGCGTCCACGTCACCGTCCTGGACAAGCTGACCTACGCCGGCAACCCCGAGAACATCGCGGGGCTGCCCTCCGACCGCGTGGAGCTCGTCGTGGGCGACATCTGCGACGCCGCGCTGCTCGACCGCATCGTCCCGGGCCACGACGCCATCGTGCACTACGCCGCCGAGAGCCACAACGACAACTCCATCGCCGACCCGGAGCCCTTCCTGCGCACCAACGTCGA
>UQIV01000002.1 GCA_900541205.1 uncultured Collinsella sp.
CACGGCATCGCGAAGGGCAACCCCAACGAGGTCTACCTGCGCTACCCGCGCTCTCCCTTTGCCGACCAGTCCGGCGATGCCGGCTTCACCCGCACGCCGGGCGATGACGCGTGCGCCTACACCTGGGGACTCAGTCTGATCAAGCGTTCAAGCGCAGACGATAAACCGCTCGCGGGTGCCAAACTGCGCATCATCGATGACCGCGGGCGCATCCTAACGACCGACGGCTCGTGGTCGACGGATGCCGACGCGTGCGTCACCACGGGCGCGGATGGCCATGTGGAATTGAGCGGTGTTGACGCGGGTGTCTACACCGTCGAGGAGGTCGCGGCTCCCAAGGGCTACACCGCCTTTGAAGGCAAACGTACGGTGACGGTTACGGCCGAGGGATTGGACGTTAAACAGGTTGCAGTCGCGAAGCCCAAGGTGACCGTGTCGGCCGAAAGCCCTCTGCGGGTTGATACCGCCGATGCCGGGACGGGTTCGATTGAGCTGTCGGTGCTCAACACCCCAAGCAAAGAAGCAAGTCGAGGCTTTATGCCCTCGACGGGAGATAGAACGTTGGTGCTAGTGGCGGTTTTGGCTGCCATCGGAGTGGCGGCTATTGTTGTCGCGCTCGTCATCAAGCGGGGAGGAGGTCGCCGTGAAAAATAATTATCCCCTCTGCTCAATGGCGAACTGCCTCCGTAGCGAGTGACGCGTAGGCCTACCGACCTGATGATCGTTGGTTTTGAAAAAGTTACTAGAGAACCCTCCATGAAAAGCGGGGCACCCGGTCGATATGACCGAGTGCCCCGCCTCGTTTGGTGGTGCAAAGTAACCTGACCCCTTTGCACCACCACAAAGGTGCCTGGCCCCTTTGTGGTGGTCGGCTGCTAGGCGGTGGGGAGTTCTGGCGTGTTAGCCGGCTGCTGCGGCTTGAGGTGGGCGCTGCGCCAGATGATCTGGATGATGTAGCCGAGCGTGAAGACAAAGGCCACGCCGCTGATGAAGCCACCTGCGAGGGGAAGCCCCGTGAGGGCGCCGGCGATCACGCCGCCGATGGCTGCCATGACGTAGCGGTTTTGGCCGTGTCCGACCATGCGGGCGATCGCGCACCCCGCAAAGGCGCTCGACACCAATGCGATGCCGATAACGCCGCACATGAGGGCTCCGGCAAGCGATAGACCAGCGATAGAGATAATCAGCAGTAGGACGGCGGGGACGATAGCAATCGTGCCCAGAAGACCGCTCACCCACAGGGGCATGGGGCGCTGGTGGAGCATGCCGGCGGCGCTGGCGGTCGCGCGCGGAAAGACGAGCTCGAGCAGCAGAGCGACAAAGCAGGTCGAGAGTGCCGCGGCGACGATACCGCCGATGACATCGTTAACGGTGGAAGTATCTTCGTTCTCGGTACGGTCGATCTTGAGCGCGCCGACCTCGGCTCCCGCGGCACGCTCGGGGTCCTCGGAGACGTGCGCGTTCACCGTGCCGGCGATGTGGGCGTTCTTGCCCAGGATGAGCTTGTCGGCCCAAACCTCGACATCGCCATCGACGGTGCCATCGATGGTCACCGTGTCGCCCGCAAGTGCTGCCGACTTGGTAGAGCCGCGCAGGGCAACCGTCTCGCCTATCGCATAGAAACAGTTGGCGGTGCTACCGGTGTTGAGCACAACGTGCTGGCCGGCCACCGTGACGCTGCCATCAACCGTGGTCTTGGCGATGTCGATGGTGCGTGCCGCCAGACGGACGGCGCCGCCAACCGTGCAGTCGCGGATCGAGAGGGTATCGCCCGCGGCGATGACATCACGGTCAATGGACGCATCGTCCAAGTTGAGGGCCTGACCTGCCCAGTACAGGTCACCTTCGACGCCGGACGGATTGGCGTCATTGTCAGTCGCAAGGACATTGCCTGCGGTGTCCGTGCCGGCGAACGACGCCGTGGGAAGCACGGTGATCGCCAGCGCGATGAGCGCGAATAGGATGGTGATGTGGCCCCATGCTTTACGGCGCTGGGTCAACGGGAATTGATTGCAGGGCATAGTGAATCCTTCGTTAGATACTCGGCATATATCTAACAGGGTACCCAACGCGTGGGTGCTCTAAAAGAACCTCTCGGTTGCATTTCGAAGGGTCGTGCCGTGCTGCCTACTTTTTACGGTGCAAAAAGCGCGCTATGTCTTCTTCGGTGGGGCTTTTGATGTCAAAGCGCAGCGAGAGCCAGCGCAGACCCATGGTCACGACAACGCATACGACCAGCGCGGCGACATTGCTCATGATGCCGCTCATAACGAGACACACATAGCTTGTCGATCCGGCGATGGCGGCGATGGCATAAAAGTTAGTACGTTGGAAAATGCCCGGAACCACGCCCATGAAGCCGTCGCGCAACATGCCGCCGCCCACCGCGGTGAAAAAGCCCATCATGATGCACACCGCCGGCGCAAAGCCGTAGACCAGCGCCTTGTCTGCTCCAGTGGCGGCGTAGATGCCGACCGAGATGATGTCGAGCAGGGGAATGAGTTTTTCGGGCTTGTCGACGATTGCCGGGAAAATATAGATGATGGCTGCCGTGGCAATGGAAAGCGGCAGCGCCATCGGCTGGTTGAGGATGTAGACGTTGCCGACCTGGAGTGTCATATCGCGCAAAAGACCGCCGCCCAGACCGCAAACCACGGCGAGCGCGACCGCGCCCACCAGGTCGAGCTTGTGTTCGCGCGCAACCAGCACACCCGAGATCGATGCAGCGACAACAGCGAACATCTCGAGCCAAAACGGAATAGCGACCATGGCATCCGATGCATGCGAGGTAATGGTCATAGCGGCGACGACGGGCAAGATGGGGTCCTTTGAGTTACGGGTTTAGACAATGCCCGTACATAGTACATGTTCGGCGCCGATTGCGACCCTATTGCTCGGCAAACGGTCGGGACTGGATGCGAGCGTAGACACCATGTTTGGGGATCCGGGTTGATGCTGAACGTGATGAGGGCGTGGCTGAATAGGAGGGATGTCCAAATTTTGAGCTTTGCTCAAAATTTATCCGGTCGGCTTACGCCGACCGCGCTGCGCTAAAAACGCGCCATTGGCGCGTTTTCTTTACGCTTCGCGCCCTGGTGGGTTCGAATCCCTCCTCCTCCGCCGTATTTGCTTGTTAGGGACTCAAAACAAAAAAGCTCCCATTCTTGGGAGCTTTCTCAACCAAAATGGCGGAGGAGGAGGGATTCGAACCCTCGTGACCTTATACAGGCCAAACGGTTTTCGAGACCGCCGCATTCAACCACTCTGCCACCCCTCCGCGTAGGGTAAAAACAAAGCAGGCTCAAAGGCCTGCTTTGGAATTAACTGGCGGAGAGTCAGGGATTTGAACCCTGGAGACGCTTTTGACGCCTACACGATTTCCAATCGTGCTCCTTCGGCCACTCGGACAACTCTCCGTTAAATGCGAAAGTCAGTATACACGAGGAATCGCAAAGTGCAAACAGAAAAGTTGGCATTTTTTAAAACGCTTGGCCGCGCTTGGCGTTGCAGTGGGGTTTGAGGTGTCAAAAAACGGCTTCCGACCAGCGTAGTTGATTAACTCAATTGTTCAAAAGGGGTATTCATAAGCGACTTGGCAATGAATTTAAAAATCTATGGGTGGTACTGTGGACCACTGGTATGCATTTTGCGACCACAGCCTTGTGTCCGTTGACCTGCGGCTTGGCTCAGCTTGTCCCCGCGGCATCGTATCTTGTCCACGAATCCGTCAAGCTCTTGGTCGGCATTTGGTTGGAATGCGCATGAAACGTCGTGCGAGTATGGACATATGTGGAGGTCATGAGGTTGTAGCTGCATATTCTTGCGGCCTGGGAGGTTGAAAGATATTATTACCAAGTCTTTTCCTGCTTCAGGCGCACCTTCACGACCTGAAGCCACATTTGCCCAGAGGAGGTGACAATATGAAGGCTTATGAACTGCTGTTCTTTGTTGACCCGTCGCTCGACCCCGAGACTCGTCTCGCTGTTATGAAGCGTATCGATACCACGATCGCTGAGGGCGCTGGCAAGGTCGACTCCGTTGACGAGTGGGGCAAGCGCAAGCTCGCCTACGAGATCAACGACCTCACCGATGGTGACTACACCCTCATCAACTTCCACGCAGATCCTACCCAGATCGCCGAGCTTGATCGCGTCCTGCGCATCACCGACGCTGTGGTCCGCCACATGATCGTCCGTCGCGACGACCAGGAGTAAGACTGTCGTTTTGGACTGGGCTTGTGCCCCAAGAGGAAGTAGTGAGTTATGAGCATCAATCGAGTGAACATCACCGGTAATCTCACCCGCGATCCCGAGCTGCGCGCCACCGCCGGCGGAACCCAGGTTCTGTCCTTTGGCGTCGCCGTGAACGATCGTCGCCGCAACGCGCAGACTGGCGAGTGGGAGGACTATCCCAACTTTGTCGACTGCACCATGTTCGGCACCCGCGCCGAGGCCGTTAGCCGTTTCCTGGCAAAGGGAAACAAGGTCGCGATCGAGGGCAAGCTGCGCTACAGCTCTTGGGAGCGCGACGGCCAGCGCCGGAGCAAGCTTGAGGTCATCGTCGATGAGATCGAGTTTATGAGCTCCCGTGGTGGCCAGGGTGGCTACGATCAGGGCGGTTACGCCCCCGCAGCTCCCGCGCCCGCAGCACGTCCTGCCGCACCGGTGGCTACGCCGCCCGCGGTCGACGTCTACGATGAGGACATCCCGTTCTAAGGGTTGTTCACCTATTTTTGAGTGAGAGGCGGCTTCGGTTCGCCGAAGTTGCCAAATGAAAGGTATTTTGACATGGCTAATGATTTTTCTGCACGTCAGCCGCGTCGTAAGTACTGCCAGTTCTGCAAGGAGAACACTGAGTTCATCGACTATAAGGACACTCAGCTTCTCCGTAAGTACATGACCGACCGTGGCAAGATCAAGCCCCGTCGCGTCACTGGCGCTTGCACGCAGCATCAGCATGACATCGCCAACGCCATCAAGCGCGCCCGCGAGATGGCTCTCCTGCCGTACACCGTCCCCGTGGTTTCCTCTCGTGGCAACCGCGACCGCGGCTAAGAAGGGAGACGCATCATGAAGGTTATTCTTCTCGATGAGATCAAGGGCAAGGGCGGCGAGGGTGACGTCGTAGAGGTCGCTCAGGGTTACGCTGAGAACTTCCTGTTCCCCAAGAAGCTCGCTGTTGCCGCCACCAAGGGCAACCTCAAGCAGCTTGACGAGCGTCGCAACAACATCGCCAAGCGCGAGGCCGTCCGTCTGGCTACCGCCAACGAGACCAAGGCTGCCTTCGAGGGCAAGACGGTCACCGTTGACGTCAAGGTCGGCGACGAGGGCATCCTCTTTGGCTCCGTTACCGCCGCTATGATCGCTGACGCCATCAAGGCTCAGCTCGGTATGGACATCGACCGCAAGCGCGTCGAGCTCGGTAAGCCCATCAAGGTTGCCGGTGCCCACACCGTTGCCATCTCGCTGTACCGCGAGATCAAGGCCGAGGTTGTCGTTCTCGTCGGCGTTACCGCCGAGGAGCTCGCTGCCGAGGCTGAGGTCGAGGAGGCCGCTGAGGTCGCCGAGGCCGAGACCGCCGAGGTCGAGACTGAGGCTGCTGCCGAGTAGCATTTGCTGCAACGCAACAATCTTGTTCTAAGAAGGGCGCTCTGGGAAACCAGGGCGCCCTTTTGCTTTTTGCGCTGAGTGAGTGTCATGGTGAACGTTGCGTCGAAGTCCTATATACAGGACCGTTCATCCGTTTGGTTCGGTGATGATTGGCGGCGCGCGGTCCGTTTTTGGACCGTGGCTGATACTATGGATGCTCGCAAGCGATATGAATGAGGATGCTCATGGCATATGACGATAGGGAGACCGGGCTGACGGTTGAGGACCGCGGCTCAAAGTTGGGTCTTCCCCAAAACCAAGACGCAGAGGCCAATGTACTGGCCGCTATGCTGCTATCGCCCGAGGTGGTCGAAGAAGCCCAGGTCGAGCTGCAGCCCGATGACTTCTACCGGCCCATTCATAAGACCATCTATACCGCGATGGTCGATATGTACAACAGCCGCATTCCCATCGACTCCATCTCGCTGATCGATTATCTGCGAAGCATCAACAAGCTCGACGCCGTGGGCGGCGAGGCGTACATTTTGGAGTTGATGGGTCAGACCCTGTCGCTCGTCAACTGGCAGCACCATGCCGCCATCGTTCGCCGCGACTCGATGCTGCGCGAGCTGATCGGCGCCACCAACGAGATCAACGCGCTGGCATATAACGCCCCCACCGACACCAAAGAGGTTGTCGAGCTAGCCGAGAGCAAGCTGCTCAAGGTCACGGCGCGTGAGGTCAAGTCGAGCTACAAGACGCTGACCGAGTTTATGGTCGAGGCCTATAACGAGGCCGAGGAAGTGTGCCAGGCCGGTGGCCAGGCTGCGGGCGTGCCCACGGGCTTCCCGTCGCTCGACCGCATGCTCATGGGTTTTCGCGAGGGCCAGCTCATCATCATCGGCGCCCGTCCTGCTGTAGGTAAGACGTCGTTCGCTCTGAACCTGGCGCTCAACGCTGCCGCTGCTGGTTATACCGTCGGCTTCTTCTCGCTGGAGATGTCGGGCAAGGAAATTGCCCAGCGTCTGATTTGCGCCTACGCCATGATCTCGATCAGTGACTTCCGCATGGGCCGCATTAGCCCCGAGCAGTGGGCCAATATCAACGAGGCCACGCAGACCTTGTCCAAGCTCGATATTCTGATTGACGATACGCCCGGCACCACAGTGACCGAGATTCGCGCCAAGAGCCGCCGCATGCTCCATAACAAGGAGAAGGCAATCATCATCCTGGACTACCTGCAGCTGGTGAGTCCTCCGCCGGGACGCCGCTCCGAGAGCCGTACCGTCGAGGTTTCGGAGATGTCGCGTGGTTTGAAGATCATGGCCAAGGAGCTCAAGATCCCGCTCATCGCGCTGTCACAGCTCTCGCGTCAGGTCGAATCCCGTACCGGCAAGCGCCCGCAGCTTTCCGACCTTCGTGAATCGGGCTCCATCGAGCAGGACGCCGATATCGTTATGTTCTTGGACCGCTCCGCCGACGAGGCCGAAGCCTCGCGCGACGATCGACCCGACGAGGGCGTTACGCGTATCGTCGTGGCCAAGAACCGTTCGGGCCCGATCGGCGACGTCGACCTGATGTTCCTGCCGGCATCTACCAAGTTCTATGAGCTTGATGGGGCACATGCCGAGGAGTAGGACAGGCGCCCGTTGCACGGGTATACTGGGAATGTTTTGTGCTTCTGCGTGCCGGCGTGGCGCGTAGACAGTCCATGAATGTAAGGAGTAAACATGCCGTCAACCGTTTTGGTCGGTGCCCAGTGGGGCGATGAGGGCAAGGGTAAGATTTGCGACCTGGTCGCCGGCGACTTCGATGCCGTCGTGCGCTACTCGGGCGGCAACAACGCCGGTCACACCATCGTCGTCAACGGCAAGAAGTACGGCCTGCACCAGGTGCCTTCCGGCATCATGTATTCCGACCACGTGTCGGTGATCGGTAACGGCTGCGTCGTCAACCCCAAGGTTGTCCTTGAGGAGATCGACATGTTCGAGGCCGACGGCATCACCACCAAGAACCTCAAGATTAGCGGCAACGCGCATGTCATCATGCCGTACCACATCGATCTGGATGGCGCCTTTGAGCAGAAGCTCGGCAAGAAGAACATCGGTACCACCAAGCGCGGCATCGGTCCGTGCTATCAGGACAAGATGGCCCGCATTGGTCTGCGCATGCAGGACATGCTGGACGAGACGCTGTTCCGCGACAAGTTGGAGACCGCTCTCGCCCGCGTGAACCCCGAGCTCGAGCTCATCTACAACCTGCCCACCTACACCGTGGACCAGATTTGCGACGAGTACCTGCCGATGGCCGAGCGCCTGCGCCCCTACATCACCGAGACGAGCCTGCTGCTCAACAACATGATCGACGAGGGCAAGGACCTGCTGTTTGAGGGCGCCCAGGCGACGCTGCTCGACATCGACCACGGCACCTATCCGTACGTGACGTCTTCCAACTGCACCGCCGGCGGCGCCATTACCGGCTCCGGCGTCGGTATGAAGAATGTCGACCGCGTGCTGGGCGTCATGAAGGCCTATATCACCCGCGTCGGTTCGGGCCCCATGCCCACCGAGCTTTCCTATGAGTCCGAGGCTGGCCACACGCTGACCGAGGAGGGCTATGAGTACGGCGTGACCACCGGTCGCCGTCGTCGTTGCGGCTGGTTTGACGGCCCTATCGCCAACTATGCCTCGCGCGTCAACGGCCTCACCGACATCGCCGTGACCAAGCTCGACGTGCTTTCGGCCTTCGACACCATCAAGGTGTGCGTGGCCTACGACGTCGATGGCGAGCGCTACACCAGCGTGCCCGAGCATCAGGTGCGCTTTGAACATGCCAAGCCCATCTACGAGGAGCTCCCTGGCTGGAAGTGCGACATCACCGGTTGTCGCAGCTTTGACGAGCTGCCGCAGGAGGCTCAGGACTACGTGGCGTTTATCGAGGATCTGGCACACACCCGTGTGACGTTCATTGGCGTTGGCGCTGGTCGCGAGCAGATCATCAACCGATTCTGGAAGTAATCGGGACTATTTGGTTATTGCGATATACCCCTTTGCAGCCCGGACGGGCGGCCGAGGGGTATATTTGCTTGCAAAGGGCTCGCGCGGAGCGGGCCGTTCATCCATAGAGGAGGCACCCTTGAAGGCGGACACTCAAACCATCGACATCCTGTTGTTGGGCAGCGGCGGCCGTGAGCATGCTTTGGCAGCCAAGCTCGCAGCATCACCGCGCGCCGGCAAGCTCTACATTGCGCCGGGTAACGGCGGCACCGCGAGCTGCGGCGAGAACGTTGTTCTCGACGACTGCGATCCTGCGGCCGTGGCGGCGTTTGCCCAGAGCCACGGATGCGGACTCGTGGTAATTGGCCCCGAGGCTCCGCTCGTGGCGGGCGTGGCCGACGCCGTGCGTGCGGCGGGTATTCCCTGCTTTGGCCCGGGTGCCGAGGGCGCCCAGATGGAGGGCTCCAAGCTGTTCTCCAAGCAGCTCATGGAGCGCGCGGGTATTCCGACGGCAGCCTACGGCTCGTTTACCGACGAGGCTTCGGCTCTCGCCTACGTGCGCGAGCAGGGCGCCCCGCTGGTCGTCAAGGCCGACGGCCTTGCCGCGGGCAAGGGCGTTATCGTGGCGACCGAACTTGAGCAGGCCGAGGAGGCCGTGCGCGAGTGCTTTGGCGGCACCTTTGGCGATGCCGGCAATACCGTGGTCATCGAGGAGATGCTGACCGGCCCCGAGTGCTCGCTGTTGGCCTTTACCGACGGCAAGACTGTGCGCCCCATGGCCACCTCGCAGGACCACAAGCGCGCGCTCGAGGGCGACAAGGGCCCCAACACCGGCGGCATGGGCGTCTACAGCCCGGTGCCCATCGTGACTGACGAGGAGCACGCCACCATGGTGAAGGTCATGGAGCAGACCGTGGCCGAGCTTGCTGCCGAGGGCATCGACTACCGCGGCTGCCTGTATGGCGGCTTTATGCTCACCCCCGCCGGCCCCAAAGTGCTGGAGTTCAATGCCCGCTTTGGCGACCCCGAGACGCAGGTCGTGCTCCCGCGCCTTAAGAACGACCTGGTTGAGGTCATGCTCGCCTGCGCCAACTGCGAGCTCGATCAGATTGAGCTCGACTGGCGTGACGAGTGGGCCGTGGCCGTTGTCCTGACGAGCGCGGGCTATCCCGGCAGCTACGAGAAGGGCAAGGTCATCACCGGTATCGCCGATGCCGAGGCCATGGAGAACGTGACCGTGTACCACGCGGGCACTGCCGTGGTGGACGGCCAGCTCGTGACCAATGGTGGCCGCGTGCTTGCCGTGACCGCTCTGGGCGACACGTTCGAGAACGCTCGCAACCTTGCCTACGAGGCCTGCGAGAAGATTGATTTTGAGGGCAAGACCCTGCGTCACGACATCGGCCTGCGCGCGCTGCGCGGTCGCGACGCCTGGGATGCCTAAAATCCGAGAGGAATGAGATGGATGGACGAGAAGAACGAAGAGCTCGTGGACGCGCAGATCGTCGAAGAGGACAGCCGCATGTATGGGCACGCCGAGGGCGAGCCTGGTGGCGAGGTCGCTGACGAGCCGGCACTGGTGCTGGGCGACGACGACCCGCACGATGCCGAGCTGCACGAGAAGATTCTTTCGGAGGAGTGCGCCTGGAAGGGCAAGATCCTCGACGTCCACCGTCTTGAGGTTGAGCTGCCCAACGGTCACCGCAGCGCCCGCGATATCGTTCGCCATCCGGGTGCGGCGGCCGTTGTGGCGCTGACCGAGAGCGGCAAGATCGTACTGGTGCGTCAGTACCGCACCGCCATCGACCGCGTGACGGTCGAGATTCCCGCCGGCAAGCTCGATCCAGGCGAGGACCCGCTCGATTGCGCCAAGCGCGAACTGCATGAGGAGACGGGCTTTAGGGCTGGCCGTATTCGCTTTTTGACGTCGATTGTCACGTCCTGCGGTTTTTGCGATGAGATCATCCACATCTACTTGGCTACCAAGCTCGAGTTTGATGCGCCCAACCCCGATGATGATGAGTTTGTCAACGTGGACCTGGTGCCGCTGCACGAGCTGATCGACGCCGTACTCGACGGCAAGATCGAAGACGCCAAGACCGTCGTAGGCGCCTTGGCCTGCGATAGCATCGCGCACAGGCTGGGCGGAACTGAGCTTTAAAAGCGAGGGCGACCCTGGGGCAAACACTACTGATTATTTTGCCCCAGGGTCTTACGTTATTGTTTTATCTCCGAGGACTGCATGTTTAAGAGGTTTCTTTCGTATTACAAGCCCCAGATGGGGCTTTTTGTTGCTGATACTGTTTGTGCTCTGGTGCTTGCCGCCATTGACCTTGCGTTCCCCATTATCCTGCGCAATTTGACCGGTGGGCTATTTACTCAGGGTCAGGCTGCCATTATGCAGGCGCTCGGCATGATCGCGGTGGGCTTGGTGCTGATGTATGCCGTCCGCTGCGCCTGCCGCTACTTTGTGAGCTATTGGGGTCACGTGATGGGCGCGCGTATGGAGTCCAAGATGCGCGAGGACCTGTTCGACCAGTATGAGCGCTTCAGCTTTGCGTACTTCGACCGCAACAGCTCGGGCGACATGATGAGCCGCGTGGTCAACGACCTGTTCGATATCTGCGAGGCGGCGCACCACGTGCCCGAGTGGATCATCATCTGTGGCATCGAGATCATCGGCTCGTTTGTGATCCTCTTTACCATCGCCCCGGTGCTGGCGCTTGCTATGGCTGTGGTGACAGCAGCGTTTGCGGTCATCATGTTTTGGCAGAACATGCGCATGCGCGAGGTCTTTAGCGACAATCGCAAAAAAATCAGCGGCATCAATGCACAGCTGCAGGATTCGCTGGCGGGCATGCGCGTGGTCAAGAGCTTTGCCAATGAGGAGACCGAACGCTTCAAGTTCCGCGCCTCAAACAATCGCTATCTTTCGTCCAAGGAGAACATGTATCACGCCATGGGCGTCTATACCGCGACGTATGGTCTGCTCTCGGGTGTGCTCTATGTGATCGTGGTGCTGCTGGGCGGCTGGCTGGTCGCCCAGGGACAGCTGCAGGCGGTCGATATGGCGACCTTTGCACTCTATATTTCGCTGTTCTGCACGCCGCTCGAGACACTCGTCAATTCAGCCGAAACGTATCAGAAGGCTATCGCCGGCTTTAAGCGTATGGACGAGGTGCTCTCGACCGCGCCGGATATCCAGGACAAGCCGGGCGCTACGGATCTGCAGGTGACTGCCGGCGCCGTGGAGTATCACGACGTGTGCTTTAACTACGAGGATGTTGAGCTGGGCGAGGGCGATGCCGACGAGCGTCCCGTTATCGACCATATGGACCTGTCCATCAAGCCCGGGCAGACCATCGCTTTGGTTGGCCCCTCGGGCGGCGGCAAGTCCACGACCTGTTCGCTGCTGCCGCGCTTTTATGACGTGGCTACCGGATCCATTAGCATCGACGGTCAGGACGTGCGCGATGTGACGCAGCAGAGCCTGCGCCGCGCCATCGGCCTGGTGCAGCAGGATGTCTATCTATTTGACGGTACGATTGGCGAGAACATCGCCTACGGCAAGCCGGGCGCTACGGCGGAAGAGATCGCCGAGGCCGCCCGTCGCGCCAACATCGATGCCTTTATCGAGTCGCTTCCACAGGGCTACGACACCGTGGTGGGCGAGCGTGGCAGCCGTCTTTCGGGCGGACAAAAGCAGCGTGTTGCCATCGCGCGCGTGTTTCTCAAGAACCCCAAGATCCTGATCTTGGACGAGGCGACGAGTGCTTTGGATAACGAGAGCGAGGAGGCGGTCCAGGAGTCGCTCGAAGAGCTGGCACGCGGCCGTACCACAATCATCATCGCCCACCGTCTTTCGACCATTAAGCATGCTGACGAGATTGCGACCGTTGAGCATGGTCGCGTTGTGGAACGTGGCACGCATGAACAGCTTCTCGCCCGTGGCGGCACCTATGCCCGTTACTATCGAATGCAGTTCGAAGGTGCGCGTGCGCACGAGCTCGACTGATTGATATGACAGGAAGTTTATGGCTGACAAGAACCCTTTGACTCCGGAAGAAGTGACGGAGTTATTCTCCGAAATCGATGCATCCGGTGTCTTGGATCCCACGCTTGCCAAAAAGCGAACCGAGCGCATGCGTGAGAAGGAGGCTGCGGCCAAGCGCGGTGACAAAGCTGCGCTAGCGCAGCTGCGCAGCGAGGATCGCGCGAGCCAGGCAAAACATATCGACCCGCTGTCCGAGGACGATCCTTCGGGTTCGCAGGTGAGTCATACCATTACGAAGACCGCGATGGCCGTGGTCATTGGTATTTTGGTGCTGATCGTGGGCATGCAGATTGGCTACGGCGTGATGCGTCGTCTGAACACCGCCAACCTGTCCGAGAGCGTTTCGGTCGATACCGTTTCGACGGCGCTGAAGGGCGGCCTTGAGTGGGGCAACGGCTTTACTCAGTTCCCGCTCGACTTTACCGTCGATGAAGCCGATGAGCGTACGGGCACGGTCGAGGTGACGGTGCTGGACACATCGTCTGCCAACGAGCTCGAACTGCTGTCCAACGGGCAGATTCAGGCCGCGGCGCTTGCGACCAACGCGCTGCTCAACGATAAGATTGACCGCGTGGTGTATAACGTTCACGCCTATATCGACGAGGATAGCAACATTCAGCACGATTCCTTCTTTGGCATGTTTCCCGCCCAGGGCCACCAGAGCGCCATCCTGACGTTCGTGTGGACCAAGAGCTCATCCAACGCCACGAATATCGACTGGAAGATGCGCATCGTGAGTATGGATGACACCATCGCCGAGCGCATTCAAAAACAGGTGAACTCGGTGTCGTCGTTGATTGAGGACCCGGTGGTGAGCCAGACCAAGATTGACGAGGAAAAGGACGAACGTGACCTGGAACATCGTCTTCATGGCCGCGAGATTTTCCGCGGCGGCAAGCCCGATCGCTCACCGTCCGATCTGCTGGAACAGGACAGGAAAAAGTAAGAGGCCATCATCCCGCGTGAGCCACAAGCCCCGCGGGATGATTTTTCTGGGACGGGGATTAAATAATCAATATGCATAGAAAGTCATAATTATCATTTCGTAAACATTTCGATGAAATTAACGCCATGAGGCATGCTTGCGGTTACAATACCGCGAGGCCTAACTACACACCTTTAAGCCGGTCCTGTGAGACCGGGAAGGAGAATTATGGCGAACAACCATACCGCGGGCACTGCCGCCCGCACCTTCGCGCCCAGCGAGCTTTGCCAGCGTATGCTGGCCAAAACCAGCAAGGGCGCCTGCGGTCCCTGCATCCTGTATCTTGAGGATGGGACCATTTTTTATGGACGTGCATGCGGCGCCGAGGGCACCGCGACCGGCGAAGTCTGCTTCAACACCTCGCTCGAGGGCTACTTTGAGGTCATGACCGACCCGAGTTATGCCGGCCAAATCGTAACCATGACCTATCCGCAGATCGGCAACTACGGTATCGACGAGACCGACGTCCAGTCGGCCTTCCCCGGCGACGCCGTGCGCCCTGCGAGCGCTCCGGCTATGCGCGGCATGATCGTTCGCGACATGTGCGCCACGCCTTCTAACTGGCGCTCGACCGTCAGCGTGCCGGAGTATCTGCGCGCTCACGGCATCGTCGCTATCGAGGGTGTCGACACTCGCGCTCTGGTGCGCCATCTGCGCGACAATGGTTCCAAGATGGGCATTATCTCGACCGAGATCTTCGACGTCGACGAGCTTGCCGAGCGTCTGGCCGCAGCGCCCACGCTGGTAGGCGAGAACCTGGTGAAGACCGTAAGTTGCCCCGCGCCTCACGAGTTTGTGGCCGCCGACCTGCCTGCCACGCATGACTTTGCACTTGCGGCTGCCGCTCCTGCCCGTCATAAAGTGGTCACCTACGACTGCGGTGTGAAGCGCGGCATTCTGGAGGGCTTGGTCCGCGCCGGCTGCGACCTTACCGTCGTGCCGTGGGATACGCCCGCCCAGCAGGTGCTCGACATGAATCCCGACGGTGTCTTTTTGTCCAATGGCCCCGGCGACCCCGATGCCGTGGTGGAGACCTATGAACAGGTGCAGCAGCTGATCGGCAAGGTGCCGGTCTTTGGTATTTGTCTTGGTCACCAGATGATCAGCCTGGCCTGCGGCGCCCAGATGGAAAAGCTTAAGTTCGGTCACCGCGGTGGCAACCAGCCGGTCATGAACCTGGTGAGCCGTCGCGTGGAGATCACCGCGCAAAACCATGGCTTTGGCCTGCTATTCCCCAGCTTGGGCAAGCTTGTCCCCGAGCTTTCCGGCGGCGAGATCGAACATGCGGCCGACGGCGACCTGCGCGTCTGGGTGCGCCGCGGAATCGCGCCGGTCGTGATGAACGAGCGCTTCGGCCGCATTCGCCTGACGCACGTGAACCTCAACGACGGCACCGCCGAGGGCATCCAGCTGCTCGACGCCCCGTGCTTCTCGGTCCAGTACCACCCCGAGGCCTCGCCTGGCCCCACCGATGCCCACTATCTCTTTACCGCCTTTACGCGACTCATGGACGGCGAGGAGAACTACCTGGACATCGACACCGCGAAGGACCGCCTGGCTGGCTGGAATTTCGCCGAGACCGCCGCGACCGAGACCGAGGAGAACTAACATGCCGAAACGTACTGACATCAAGCGTATCCTCGTTATTGGTTCGGGCCCCATCGTCATTGGCCAGGCCTGCGAGTTCGACTACTCTGGCGCCCAGGCCTGCAAGGTGCTCAAGGAGGATGGCTTTGAGGTCATCTTGGTCAACTCCAACCCGGCGACCATCATGACCGACCCGGGCTTGGCCGACCGCACCTATGTCGAGCCCATCACCGCCGAGTTTATCGAGCGCGTGATCAAGAAAGAGCGCCCGGACGCGCTGCTGCCCACGCTGGGCGGCCAGACCGGTCTGAACGCCGCCGTCGAGCTGGCAAAGGACGGTACGCTCGACAAGTACGGCGTCGAGATGATCGGCTGCGACCTGGCCGCCATCGAGCGCGGCGAGGACCGCAAGCTCTTTAACGAAGCCATGGACGAGATTGGCCTGGAAGTCGCGCGCTCGGGCTATGCCTACAGCGTGGCCGACGCCGAGGCTATCGCCGAGCGCGTGGGCTATCCCTGCGTACTGCGCCCGAGCTTTACCCTCGGCGGCGCCGGCGGCGGCATCGCTCACACCCACGAGGAGCTCGTCTCCATCGTGAGCCAGGGCCTGGAGCTCTCGCCTGCCCACGAGGTGCTGGTCGAGGAGTCCATCGAGGGCTGGAAAGAGTATGAGATGGAGGTCATGCGTGATCACGCCGGCAACGGCATCATCGTGTGCTCCATCGAGAATCTCGACCCCATGGGCGTGCATACCGGCGACTCCATCACCGTGGCGCCGGCGCAGACGCTCTCCGACCTTGAGTATCAGCGCATGCGTGTCGCCTCGCTCGCCATCTTGGAGAAGATCGGCGTCGAGACCGGTGGCTCCAACGTGCAGTTTGCCGTGAACCCCCAGACCGGCCGCCTGATCGTCATCGAGATGAACCCGCGCGTGAGCCGCTCGTCCGCCCTCGCTTCCAAGGCCACGGGTTTCCCCATCGCTAAGGCCGCCGCGCGCCTGGCCGTGGGCTACACGCTCGACGAGATCGTCAACGACATCACCAAGGCTACGCCCGCCTGCTTTGAGCCCACGATCGACTACTGTGTGGTCAAGGTGCCGCGCTTTGCCTTCGAGAAGTTCAAGGGTACCGACCCCACGCTCACTACGCGCATGAAGGCCGTGGGCGAGATCATGGCGATCGGCCGCACCTTTGAGGAGGCCTTTGGCAAGGCTATGCGCTCGCTGGAGGACGGCCACCAGGGTATTTGCGCCGGTGGCAAAGAGGGTGCCGATAAGCTGAGCGACGACGAGCTTGCTCAGGCCGTGGCAACCCCGACCGAGCATCGCATCTTCTTTGTGGTCGAGGCCCTGCGCCGTGGCTGGGACATCGCTCGCATCCATGCCATCTGCGGTATCGATCCGTGGTACCTCAACCGTATCAACGATATGGTGCAGGTCCAGGAGAGCATCCGCGGCCTGCGTGTGGAGGATATCGACGCCGATGCGATGCGCCTGCTCAAGCAGTACGGTACGAGCGACGCCGAGATCGCCGCGCTGACCGGCTCGGACGAGCGCTTTGTGCGCGCCTACCGCAAGGGCCTGGGCGTGGTTCCCAGCATGAAGACGGTTGATACCTGCGCTGCGGAGTTCTCGAGCGCCACGGAGTACCACTACAAGACGTACGAGAACATCTACCGCACGAGCCCAGATGCCAAGAAGTGCGTGGCTCCCGACGAGACCACGCCGGCGGACAAGCCCAAGGCGATGATCCTGGGCGCCGGCCCCAACCGCATTGGCCAGGGTATCGAGTTCGATTACTGCTGCGTGCACGCGAGCTACGCGCTGGCGGCCCGCGGCTTTGAGACCATCATGGTCAACTGCAATCCCGAGACCGTTTCGACCGACTACGACACGTCCGACCGCCTGTACTTTGAGCCGCTCACCTACGAGGACGTCATGGACGTTATCGACGTTGAGCGCCCCGATGGCGTCGTGGTGACGCTTGGCGGCCAGACCCCGCTTAAGCTGGCGCGCATGCTCGAGGAGAGCGGCGTGAACATCATGGGCACCAAGCCCGATGCCATCGACTTTGCCGAGGACCGCGAGCGCTTCGCTGCTCTGCTTGACAAGCTGGGCATCATGTACCCGCCGGCGGGCCAGGCCACCTCGTTTGAGGAGGCCGAGGCCGTTGCCACGCACATCGGCTACCCGCTGCTGGTGCGTCCGAGCTACGTGCTGGGCGGCCGCGGCATGATGATCGCCTACGATGCCGAGCATCTGCGCGATTACATGGCCGAGGCTGCGCGCATTAGCCCCGACTACCCGGTGTATCTGGACCGCTTCTTGGAGGGCGCGATCGAGTCCGATGTCGACGCCCTGTGCGATGGCGAAGAGGTCTACATCGGCGGCATTCTGGAGCATATCGAGGAGGCCGGTATTCACTCCGGCGACTCTGCGACCTGCATCCCGCCGTTCAGCTTTAGCGAGAGCCTGCAGGCAAAGCTTCGCGAGACCACACGCCGCATCGCGATGGCACTGGGCGTACGCGGCCTGGTCAACGTGCAGTATGCCATCAAGGGCGAGACCGTCTACGTGATCGAGGCCAACCCGCGTGCCAGCCGTACCGTGCCGTTTATCTCCAAGGCCACCGGCGTGCCGCTGGCCAAGTGCGCGGCGCGTATCATGGCGGGCGATTCCATCGCGAGCTTGGGCCTGCCGAGCGACGAGCGTCAGCTCGATTGGTTCTGCATGAAGGAAGCCGTTATGCCCTGGGGCCGTTTCCCGGGAGCCGACGTTATCCTGGGACCCGAGATGAAGTCGACGGGCGAGGTCATGGGCATCGCCAAGAGCTATCCCGAGGCATACGCCAAGACGCAGCTGGCGATCGATTACAAGCTGCCCGACCCGAGCGCCGGCAAGGTGTTCATTAGCGTGTGCGACCGCGACAAGCGTCATATCCTTTCGGTTGCGCGTATCCTTCGCTACCTGGGCTTTGATATCTGCTCCACCGAGGGCACGGCGCGCGTGCTGCGCGGCGGCAACGTGACCTGCGAGGTCGTGGAGAAGATTAGCGGCCCGCACGACGGCGAGCGTCCCAACATCGGTGACCTGATCGCCGATGGTAAGATCGCGGTGATCGTCAATACGCCGTACGGTCCGGGCTCGCGTGGCGATGGCTACCTGCTACGTACCGAGGCCGTACGCCGCGGTGTGACCTGCGTGACCGCGATGTCTGCGGCCAACACCTACGTGAGTGCCATCGAGGCGGTGCGCGAGGACCAGCAGGGTCACGGCAGCGCCAACGACATGGGCATGGACGTCATCGCCCTGCAGGACCTGCCGCAGCACACGGTGTAGCTGACCTGGCCGGCCGGGGCGGCAGCCGGACACTTTCTCTCGGAAACTGGGCTTCGCGAAGTTTTCCGAGAGAAAGGTTCGCCTCCCGCCCCGGCCTGCGGTGACTTGGCTGCACCGTGTGCTGCCGAAGGGGCTTTGCGCGATGGCTAGGGCTGAATAAAAAGTGAGTGTGGGATACGCCGTTCGTTCGAACGGCGTATCCCACGTTAATATTTCAGCCAACGTACGTCATGGCAATATCCGGTAGGTCCCCGGGTGCCCCGCGGCGGGCTGGGTTTATTGTCTGAGCGACTTTGCGAAGCAAGGGGAGCGAAGATAAAAACCCAGCCCGCCGCGGGGCACCCGGGGACCGCAGGGACGGGAGCAGCTATACTACTCTCAGTAGTTAAGGGTCGCGGATCCGCCGCGTCGCCGTTCTCAACAGGAGGTCTTTGTTTATGGCAGATCAAAAGCCGGTTGTCGGGATCATCATGGGCTCCAAGTCCGATCTGGGCGTTATGGAAGGTTGCACCGCCGAGCTCGAGGCGCTGGGCGTGCCCTATGAGCTTGTCATTGCGAGCGCACACCGCACGCCGGCGAAGGTCCACGAGTGGGCTTCGACTGCTGCCGACCGCGGCATCAAGGTGATTATTGCTGCTGCCGGCAAGGCTGCTCACCTGGGCGGTGTCGTGGCTGCCTTTACGCCGCTGCCGGTCATCGGCGTGCCTATGAAGACGAGTGACCTGGGCGGCATGGATTCGCTGCTGTCGATGGTGCAGATGCCTTCGGGCGTGCCCGTGGCCTGCGTTGCCATCAACGGCGCCAAGAACGCCGCCATCTATGCCACACAGATTCTGGGTGCTTGCGACCCAGAGTACCGCAAGGTTATCGAGAAGATGAAGCAGGAGATGGCCGACGCCTAGGCGTTCCGCCGTTTCACCGCAGTATAAGGAGAGCCATGTCCGACTATCAGGGAAAACGATTCAAGGCTTCTCAGATTCCCGATCCGTCGAAGCCGGGTGCTGCCCATGCGGCACAGCAGGGTCGGGCATCCTCTCCTCAGCAGCCGCGCGCGCCGCGCCCCGTGACACCGGCGACGCATCGTCGACAGGACGCGCCGGCCGCATATCGACCTTCATCTTATAGTACCGCTAAGAAGCCGCCCCGGTCTTCATCGCATGCCACGCCGTCGGATTACACCGAGCCGCCGCGTAAAAAGCGCCGCTCCATCATTCCTATTCTGCTCATCATCGTGGGCATCGGTCTGATTGTTGCCGCCGCTGCCATCTTTATCAATGCTCAGATTGGCTATAAGCAGGCGAGCGATTCGTACCAGAAAATCGAGAAGCAATATGTAAGCGATCAGGACGCCAGCGGCGTGCCGATTATCGATTTCGATGCGCTTGCTCAGACAAACCCCGAGATTGTGGGTTGGATTTATGTGCCGGGAACCAACATCAACTATCCCGTGGTGCAGACCAACAACAACTCCAAATACCTCAACACGCTGTTCGACGGTACGGCCAATGCATCTGGGGCCATTTTCCTGGATGGCGATGACACCGCGCCGGGAATGGTTGACCAGCAGACCACGATCTACGGCCACCACATGAATGACGGGTCGATGTTCAACGTGATTTCGGACACCACTGATCAGGCGACGTTCGATAGCATCGAGTTCGTGTATTACATCACACGGGATGCTACGTATAAGCTGCGACCACTGGCGACCAAAGTTGTCGAGGACACGTATGCCAAGGCGCGCACGCGCAATTTTGAGGGCGACGACGGGCTCAAGAACTACCTGTCCGAGATGCTCGACGGTGCCTCTGCCGTGGCGAGCGATGCCACCGATCGTGCTGCTTCGGCAACCAAGGTCGTAACGCTTGTGACCTGTCGTTCGTTATCGCTGAGCAACACGCGTGCTGTCATGGTGCTCACGCCGGTCGAGGAATAAGTTGTTCGAGAGTAGCTAAAAAGCCCCGTTCCAAATTGGCTACTCGACGACGGTAAGGGAGAAATGATGCTCGAGAATGGCAAAACGATGCCTTCGATTGATGCTTGGCTGCGTGAGGCCAAGGCCGATTCGTCGGCACCTGCGTGCGGTATGTATCTGACGCATAACGGTGTGGTGCGCGCGACGCCCAAGTCCGAGGCGCGCGGTGTCGAGACCGATGGCGTGGCGCCGGGCCACAAGGTGGGCGGCATGGTGTTTGGCTACGACGCCAGCAAGGTGCAGGCCGCCATCGAGGCCACGCGTGCGATGCCGGGTATCGGCTATGTGCGCGTGTGGCTGGCAAGCGGCGAGCTTGCCGTAGGCGACGACATCATGCTCGTGCTCATCGGCGGGGACATTCGCCCGCACGTGGTCGATGCGCTGCAGGCGCTCGTCGGCACCATCAAGAATGAATGCGTGAGTGAGGTCGAGCGCGAGGCGTAGAGGCTTGCGTCGATAGAAGGCTCGTTTATAAAAATGCCCGCCGGTACGTGTGATACCGGCGGGCATTTTGCGTTTTGGGCGCGGTTGGCGCTACGCGCGCGTCGCATCCTTGGGGCTCATGGTCATGCTCTGGAAGCGATTCTCCATAAAGTCATTATCGAAGTACTTGCCGTAGAACTGCGCAACGGGAATAGCCGGTTCCGTGCCGTTGACGCGCTGATACCAATAATCGAGCGACTGCAGCGTCATAACGCCATCGACCAGCATAATGATGGTGAAGATGACGGTAGCGGAGTAGCGGCTCTTCCAGGGAATCATGTTGATGAGCTTGAGCAGCCTCGGCAGCAGCAGCTTGATCCAGATGAGGCCACCCAGGCCCCACAGGCAGGCGAAGCCTGTGCAGGTACGTCCGCCGGTAAGGACGGCGAGCGGATCTGGCATGCCAAAGAGCTTCATATGCGAGTAGCTCCACGAGACCACGCCAAACGAGGTCTGCATAAACCAGCCCACGAACACCTCAAAGCTTGCGCCGAGCAGCGCGCTCACCAAAAAGATAATGATGGGGTTCTTTTTATAGAAGCGGTTGAGCACCATGGTCATGAGCACGGCGCCAAATCCGTAGATGGGGCTGAAGGGGCCAAACAGCATGCCGGCGCGGTTCTGGTAGACGCCCGGGTCGTTGACCGTCATGTGCCAGATGTCCTCGGCGATCAAGCCGAGTATGCAGCAGACAAAGAATACCCAGAACAGGTTGAAGTAGTTGAGCTTGATGTAGCCCTCGCCGGTTTCATCGCGCCCGAGCATGCCCTCGGCGGCGGCGTCGCGATCGAGCATCTCCTGCAGGCGGCGCTGCAGCTCGCGCTCCTGGCGCAGCGTGGGGTCGACGGTGGCCGAAAGCGCGACGAGGATGCCGAGCTGGATGGCAGGGCGCAGCAAGAAGGGCCCGATGCCTTGGAGCATCACGTCAACCAAAAGCTCGACGACGGTAAACGCGATAAGGATATAGGACAGACGGGCGGCATTGCGGCGCTGGTTCTTGATGAGGTCCAGGCCAAAGATGATCAAGATGACGGCACTGGCAGCCGAGAGCATGATGCCGGCGACGATAAGGCCGACCGCGACGAGCGTGTTGTCGCCGAGCTTGGCGGCGGCGTTGCCGTTGATGAGCGCGGTGATGACCTGCCACATAAAGGCGCCGACCGAAGGGAGCGTGCCCACGCCGGACAGGATGCATAGGACGGCGTACACCTTAATGATGAGGGGGATCTTCTTGACCTCCGTGGCGCTGGGGACGCTGGGGTCGAGTTCGTTTCGATCCATACATAACCTTTCTCGTTTTGCTGTAGGTACAAGGATACGCCGCCGACCTGCCAAAAGACAGGACGAACGTCCCAATTGCAACAATGCAAGCCCCAACGGCGGGCGAGACGCGTCGCAACGGAAGTATGCGGGAACGTCGGCCCCGAGGCGGTTGCCCAATAAAATGTTTGGCTGCAAAACGGATTATAAGCTCGGTGGGCTTTTAAAAAGCGCTGTTCATGCGCGGGAGTGCTTGTCTTGCCGTGCGTATAATAGGGCAGGTAACGCCAAATAACGAGGCTCTGAGGGGATGCCATGTCTCAAGAAACCATCCGCGCGGCCGAGCGTGCCGCGGGACAGGTGAAGACCATGTCGACGTATGATCCGGACTCCGACCAGCTGCATGAGGAATGCGGCATTTTTGGTGTGTGGGCACCCGATCGCGATGTGGCTCGACTGACGTACTTTGGTCTGCGCGCGCTGCAGCATCGCGGCCAGGAATCGGCGGGAATCGCCGTGGGTGATGGCGGCACGGTTATGGTCCGCAAGGATCTGGGTCTGCTCGACCGCGTGTTCTCCAACGCCGACCTGTCGACACTCTCCGGCCAGCTGGCCGTGGGCCACGTGCGCTATGGCACCGCCGGCGCCAAGAGCTGGGAAGCCTCGCAGCCGCACCTCTCCACCATCAACAGCGTCATTATCGCGCTCGCGCACAACGGTACTCTGGTCAACACCGACGAGTTGCGCCGTCAGCTGATCGAGCTGGGCGTGCCGTTCCTTTCCAATTCGGATTCCGAGGTCGCGACTAAGCTTATCGGCTACTTTACTCAGCGTACGGGCCATCTGCGTGAGGGCATTCGCAAGACCATGGAGCTCGTGCGCGGCGGCTACGCCATGACGCTCATCAACGAGCAGGCGCTCTACGCTTTCCGCGATCCGCACGGCATTCGCCCGCTCGTGCTGGGCAAGCTGGTAGACGAGGGTCTGGACCAGGCCGATGCCGCATCCGTTTCGCAGCTGCCGTCGCAGGACGGCGCCGCTACGGTCGACTCCGCCGTCCGTGTCACGCGCGCCGGCGGCTGGGTCGTTGCTTCCGAGACCTGCGCACTCGACATCGTGGGTGCCGAGTACGTCCGTGACGTCCGTCCCGGCGAGATCTTGCGCATCAGCGCCGAGGGTCTGGTATCCGAGCAGGGCGTGCCTGCAGCCGAAGAGCCCGCCAACTGCATCTTTGAGCAGGTCTACTTTGCCCGCCCCGACTCCATCATGAACGGCAAGAGCGTCTATGCCTGCCGTTACGACATGGGTCGTCAGCTGGCACACGAGGAGCCCGTCGAGGCCGACCTGGTCATCGGCGTGCCCGACTCCGGCCTGCCGCCCGCGGAGGGGTATTCGCACGAGAGCGGTATTCCCTTTGGCGAGGGTCTTATCAAGAACCGCTACGTGGGCCGTACGTTTATCGAGCCTACGCAGGAGTTGCGCGCCATGGGCGTGCGCATGAAGCTTAACCCGCTGCGCGACAACATCGAGGGCAAGCGCCTCGTCGTGATCGACGACTCCATCGTGCGTGGCACCACTATGGTGCAGCTCGTCAAGATGCTGCGCAACGCCGGCGCCAAGGAGATTCATATCCGCATCAACTCGCCCGAGGTCATCTGGCCGTGCTTCTACGGCATCGATACCGACGTGCAGTCGCAGCTTATTAGCGCCAACAAGACGGTCGACGAGATTTGCGAGTACATTGGCGCCGATTCGCTGGCTTTCCTTTCGGTCGAGGGTCTGCTGAAGGTCATGCCCAAGGGCGGTTACTGCGATGCGTGCTTTACCGGCCGCTACCCCGTGGCGATTCCCGAGAGCTTTGGCCGCGATAAGTTTATGGAGGGCTTTAAGCCCCGCAACCTGGATAAGCCGCTGCACTTTGACGACGACGCCGTGGTCGAGAAATACGACGACCGCAGCTGGGAAGAGGAGCACGGCGAGGCCTAAAGCCTGCCATGTAGGGACAGGTTTATTCTGGTAGGTTTTACCTGCTGTTTTGTTGATATGACGGCGCGTGCTGTTATGGCACACGCCGAAATGAACGCAACTATGAGCACCGTTTGGCGCCCGCGCGGCGCCACGGTAGTGGGAGAGGAAGGCTCAGATGAGCGACAGCAAGCATGTGACGTATGAGGATGCCGGCGTCGATACCGCTGAGGGCGGCCGCGCCGTTGACGCTATTAAGCAGATGGTCAAGGACACCAACCGCCCCGAGGTTATCGGCGGCATCGGTGGCTTTGGTGGCCTGTTCTCGGCCGCCGCGCTTAAGGATATGGAAGACCCGATTCTGATTAGCGGTACCGACGGCGTGGGCACCAAGCTCGTGCTCGCCCAGATCATGGACCGTCACGAGACGGTGGGCCAGGACCTGGTCGCTATGTGCGTCAACGACATTCTGGCTTCGGGCGCCGAGCCGCTGTTTTTCCTGGACTACGTTGCCATCGGTCACATCGAGGCCGAGCACATGGCAAAGATCATCAAGGGCGTGGCCGATGGCTGCAAGCTCGCGGGCTGCGCGCTCGTGGGCGGCGAGATGGCCGAGCACCCGGGCGTTATGGCTCCGGCCGACTACGACCTCGCCGGCTTTACCGTGGGCGTCGTCGATCGTCCCAAGATGCTCGACCCCGCGAATGTCCGCCCCGGCGACGTGATCCTGGGCCTGCCTTCCACCGGCGTGCACTCCAACGGCTACTCGCTCGTGCGTAAGGTCATCGGCGTCGACGGTATTAAGCCGGGCACGCCCGAGGCCGCCGCTAAGGCCGAGGAGCTGAGCCGCCCGCTCGAGGAGCTCGGTGGCGCTTCGCTGGCTGACGCCCTGTTGGCCCCCACGCGCATTTATGTGAAGCCGATTCTTGAGCTGCTGCGCGGCGGCGCCAACGTGCATGCTATCGCCCACATCACCGGCGGCGGTATTACCGAGAACCTCAACCGCGCGCTCGCCGACGACGTCGACGCCGTGGTCACTCGCAACGGCGCCGAGATGGGTTGGGACGTTCCGCCCGTCATCACCTACGTGTCGCGCCAGGCCGAGCTCGCGCCCAACGAGGCGTGCAAGACCTTCAACATGGGCGTTGGCCTGTGCCTGATCGTCGCCCCCGAGGACGAGGCCGCGGTTACCGAGGCCCTGGCCGCGCTGGGTGAGAAGCCGTTCCGCGTGGGCGAGTGCGTCGAGGGTTCCGGTAAGGTCGTGTACTCCGATGAGCGCTAACGAGCAGATGACTGCTGCCGAGGGCCTGGATTTTGTGCCCTATACCCGTCCGACCGGCACCGATACGGCCGAGCCGCTCAAGATCGGTGTGCTCATCAGCGGTTCAGGTACCAACCTGCAGGCGCTGATCGATCTGATCGCTGCCGGCAAGCTCAACGCTTCGATTGAGCTTGTGGTGTCGAGCCGTCCTTCGGCTAAGGGTTTGCAGCGCGCTGAGCGCGCGGGCATCCAGACGCTCACACTGTCCAAGGATGTCTATGCCGACCCTATTGCCGCCGACGAGATCATCGCGCACGAGCTTCTCGAGCGCGGCTGCGAGTATGTGGTCATGGCCGGCTACATGCGCATGGTGCACACGCCGCTGCTGGCGGCGTTTCCCAATCGCGTGGTCAACTTGCATCCGGCGCTGCTGCCGAGCTTTACCGGTGCGCATGCGATTGACGACGCCTTTGCGCGCGGCGTCAAGGTAACTGGCGTGACCGTGCATTTTGCCAACGAGATCTACGACAACGGTCCCATCATCGCCCAGCGTGCGCTGGCTGTTGAGGAGGGCTGGGATGTCGACACGCTCGAGGAGCACATCCATGCAATTGAGCACGTGCTGTATCCCGAGGTCGTGCAGATGCTCGCCGACGGCCGCGTCCACGTGCTGGAGAGCGGCAAGGTCGCAATTGACGCGCCTCGCGGCTAGCGGCGCACAGTACAATTTAGCCGAGTAGTCAGGGTGGTCATTGGTGCCAAGGCGCGCGTGGCCACCTTTTGTTTTGGGTAGTCATCGGGGACGGTCTTTAACGACTAGTCATTCAAGAACGTCGCAGGTGACTAGATGAGAGAGGTGAGCGCATGGCGGATAACGAAGCGCTGTTTACGCCTGAGTTGGTGTTTTTTGATTGGGAGTGCTCAACGCCGGATGAGGTGCTTGCGCGGCTCGAGGGCGAGCTTGCACCACGTGGCTACATTGCGTCCGGTTGGCTCGACGCCGTTCGCACGCGCGAGGATGCCTATCCCACGGGTCTAGCCATGCCGGCGGCAAACATTGCCATTCCGCATACCGATCCGGGGTTTGTGGCCAAGCCCTATATCGCGGTGGTGAAGCCCGCCGCGCCCGTGACATTTAACGCTATGGCTGGCATGGGCGCTCCGGTGCCGGCGCAGATCGTCATCAATTTGGGTATTGCCGAGCCGGGCGGCCAGGTCGAGGCCCTGCAGGCACTCATGAACATCTTTATGGGCGCCGATGCCGCAGCCGACGTGCTCGGCCAGACCACGCCCCAGGGCATGGTCGACGCCATCCGCCGCCACTTCTAAGGTGGGGCTGAATCGGCACTTGGGGACTGTCCCTAACTGCCGGCTGCCACATCTGTCCCCTTTGCACCAAAATGGTGCAGATTAACCTGTCCCCAATGCACCAAGCGTGCCGCGGGGGCCGCGTTGTGACACAATGGCGTTTGTTCGATTCGTGATGCGAAAGGCCAACTATGGCAAACAAGAAAAAGAACTCCGAGGCCGCGCCGACGCCCGAGCAGCAGGCCCGCGCCGCCTCCAGCTCTCGCAAGAAGCAGCGCAAGACGTACGTGTCTAAGACCGTCAAGATCGTCCTGGTGGTCATCGGCGTGCTGGCGATGCTGCTTTCCGTCTCGGCCATGGCGTGCTCCGGCCTTATGTCGCAGGCCGAGGACACCTCGGGCTACAAGCTGACCGGCGGTGTTGCTGCTACTATCAACGGCACCAACCTTACCGAGGACACCGTGACCAAGCAGATCATGAGCATGCGCACGTCCAACGGCTACACCAAGGATGAGGATTGGGCGCAGTATCTGGTTGACAACGACCTCACGCCCAAGAAGTACCGCAAGCAACTCATCGACTCCTACACGCAGCAGATTCTGCTTCAACAGGCACAGAAGGAGAACGGCGTGACGGTGTCGGACGAGGAGGTCGAGAAGGCTTGGAAGGACGCGTGCAAGAGCGCGGGCGGTGCCAAGGCCTTTAAGAAGACCCTCAAGACCTACGGCTATACCGAGGACACCTACAAGGACTCACTCAAGGAGAGTCTGGCGCAGCAGAAACTCAAGGATGCCGTCGCGCCCACGAGCAAGCCCAAGGACAGCGAGATTGTCGATTACATCAACGAGAACCTGTCCAGCTACAACGACGCCCGCCGCTCGTCGAACATCCTGATTAAGGTTGATTCCGACGCTTCCGACGAGGACAAGGCTGCCGCCAAGGCCAAGGCACAGGAGTGCCTGGACAAGATCAACTCCGGTGAGCTGAGCTTTGAGGACGCCGTTGAGCAGTACTCCGAGGACACCGGTTCCAAGGAGAAGAAGGGCGATGTGGGCTGGGATAAGCTCACCACTTTCGTCGACAGCTACCAGACGGCGCTCGAGGGGCTCAACAAGGGCGACGTGAGCGAAGTCGTCGAGTCGACCTATGGCTACCACATCATCAAGTGCACCGACTACTTCCATGTCGATAATCAGGTTGATGACATCAACCAGGTGCCCAAGGCCATCAAGAAGTACGTTTCTAACGTGGTGAAGACGCAGGCGGCCAGTACTGCATACAGCGAGTGGCTGGAGCAGTACAAGAAGGATGCCGACATCACCGTTAATCCCATGCCCAAAGACGTGCCATACAACGTCAGCCTGAAGGGCGTCACCAAGAGTTCGACCGACGATTCGTCGACGACTGAGTAATCATGGGGCGGTGCTCGCGCGAGTGCCGCCCATGCTATTAGAGAGGATTTGCAGATGACCAACGAAGAGCTGCAGAAGGAAATGATCGCGGCCATGAAGGCCAAGGACAAGGTTCGCCTGTCCATCATTCGCCAGGTTAAGGCCGAGGTGAAGAATATCGAGGTTAACGAGCGCCGCGATGTGACCGAGGAAGACGTCAACAGCATGATCAAGCGTCTGATCAAGCAGACGAGCGAGACGCTGGAGATGTCCATCAAGGCCGGCACCGACCAGGAGCGTACCGATAACCTGACCGAGCAGGTCAAGATTCTGGAGAGCCTGCTGCCCGCGCAGGTTTCGGGCGAGGAACTCGAGGCTCTGATCGAGCAGGTTATCGCCGAGCTGGGTGCCACGTCCAAGAAGCAGATGGGCCAGGTCATGGGTGCACTCGGCAAGGCCACCGGCGGCAACTTCGATAAGCCTGCGGCTGCCAAGATTGTTGGCGCAAAGCTTGCCTAAGGGCGGTCGACACATAGCCGATGCTGAGGGGACGTGACCATTGCGGTCGCGCCCCTTTTTGCTGGGCTGGGCACTCATTGGGGACAGACTTAAATGAGTGCCCAATGAGCAGGTACTCATTTAAGTCTGTCCCCAATGAGTGGGTTAAAGGTTGCGGGTTCTTTACGGGAATGTAGTGTGGGCTGCGGAAACGTGGTTCTTTCCGTACAATAGTTCAACTCGTGTAAACGCAGGGAAGGGACATTCATGGCAGACATGATCGAGATCAAGCATCTCAACAAGTACTTTGGCGACCTGCATGTGCTCAAAGATATCAATCTCACCGTCAAGCGCGGCGAGAAGCTCGTAATGATCGGGCCTTCCGGCTCGGGTAAGTCGACGCTCATCCGTTGCGTCGATTATCTGGAGGAGCCCACGTCGGGCGAGGTCGTCATCGACGGTACGCCGCTCACCAAAAAGAATCACCTGGAGATGGCTCGCAAGTATAGTTCCATGGTGTTTCAGCAGTTCAACCTGTATCCCAACATGACGGTGCTCGGCAACCTGACGCTCGCGCCCATCAAGCTGCAAAAGAAGAGCAAGGAGGAGGCGACCGAGATCGCCATCGCCGCGCTCAAGCGCGTTGGCATGGCGCATAAGGCCGGCGAGTATCCGCAGAACCTCTCGGGCGGTCAGCAGCAACGCATCGCCATCGCCCGTGCCCTGTGCACCAAGCAGCCCATCATCCTGTTTGACGAGCCGACCTCGGCGCTCGACCCCGAGATGGTCCAGGAAGTCCTGGACGTTATGATTGAGCTCGCGCAGGAGGACATCACCATGATCTGCGTGACGCACGAGATGGGCTTTGCGCGCCAGGTGGCCGACCGCGTCATCTTTATGGAGGACGGCCGCATTCTGGAGGAGGGCACGCCCGAGCACTTCTTCGATAACCCCGAGAACCCGCGCTGCCGCGAGTTCCTGTCCAAGATTCTGCACTAGGCGCGGTGATGGACATGACGGATATGACGAGGGCGGCCGTGTCGCGCCGTCACTTTTTGCAGCTGGCTGGCGCCGGCATGCTCGCGCTGACGGGGACCGCGCTTACCGGTTGCGGCAACTCCACCAGCGGCGAGGGCTCCGACAAGGGGTCCAAGCTTGCGGCCATTAAGTCGCGTGGCCATCTGAATGCCGGCGTTAAGAAGGACGTTCCCGGCTATGGCTATTACGACACCGCCAAGGGCCGCTTTGAGGGCATGGAAGTCGATTTGTGCTACCAGATCGCCGCTGCCGTCTTTGGCGTGAGCTACAAGGAGGCCCGCGCCCAGGAGCTTGTCGAGTTTACCGACGTAACGCCCAAGACGCGCGGCCCGCTGATCGATAACGGCCAACTTGACGTGGTCGCGGCGACCTACACCATCACCGACGAGCGCAAGAAGAGCTGGGATTTCTCGACGCCGTACCGCACCGACTACGTGGGACTCATGGTCAAGAAGCGTTCGGGCTTTACCTCGATTGAGGACCTGGACGGCAAGGTCATTGGCGTGAGCCAGGGTGCTACCACGCAGGGCCTGATCGAGCAGATGATCAAGGACAACGGCTTTAGCTGCAAGCCCGAGTTTAGGGCCTTTAGCGGCTACCCCATCATCAAGAGTTCGCTCGACGCCGGCAATATCGACGTCTTTGCCATGGACCGCTCCACGCTGGCCGGTTACATGAACGAGACCGTTGAGCTGTTGCAGCCCGAGGTCAAGTTTGGCGAGCAGGGCTACGGCGTGGCGACCAAGAAGGGCTGCGACCTTTCGGCCGTGGTCGATCAGGTGATTTGCGATCGCCTGGCCGACGGCTGGCTCGACCAAGAGGTCAAGACCTGGGGTCTTGTATAGGCGCATCGTCCAAGGAAGGAATCAAATGCTCGAAGGATTATTTGACGCCGACCGTTGGTCGACGACATTTCAAAACATGGGGCCCTTCTGGGAGGGCTTTGGCGTGACGCTGCAGGTGGTCGTTGCCGGTCTGCTGCTGTCGCTGGTGCTGGGCACGCTGCTGGGCGTGTTCTCTACCACTCGCTCGCGCTTGCTGCGCGCCATAAGCCGCGTGTACGTGGAGTTTTACCAGAACACCCCGTTGCCCGTACAAGTGCTCTTTATGTACATGGCCGGTCCGCAGTTTTTACAGGCCATAACCGGTGCCGACCAGCCGGTGCGCATCGCACCGTTCGTGCTGGGCTTCTTGGGTGTGGGCCTGTATCATGCGGCCTACATTTCGGAGGTCATCCGCACCGGTATCGAGGCCGTTCCGCGCGGCCAGATGGAGGCGGCCCAGAGCCAGGGCTTCACCCGTGCGCAGGCGTACTGGTACATCGTGCTGCCTCAGACATTCAAGATCATTCTGCCGCCGCTGTGTAACCAGGCGCTCAACCTGGTCAAGAACACGTCGGTGCTGGCGCTTGTGGCCGGCGGCGACCTTATGTACCGTTCCGACAACTTTGTGAGTCTGTACGGTTACCTGCAGGGATACATCGTCTGCTGCCTTATGTACTTCATCATCTGCTTTCCGCTCGCCATGCTGGTGCAGTGGCTCGAGCGCCGCTCCAAGGAGCGTCCGCGCGGCGTAAGTCTGGCCGAGCTGGGGCTCGACAACGTAGAGGAGGCCTAGCGCATGGAAATCTTCAACGCGACCAACCTGCTCTACATTTGGGGCGGCTTTGTTAAGACAATCGAGATCTCGGCGCTGTCGATCTTTTTCTCGCTCATCTTTGGCACGGTGCTGGCGCTCGTTAAGAGCTATGCGCCCCGCCCGTTCCGTATTTTGGTGAGCGCCTATATCGAGCTGTTCCGTTGCACGCCGAACCTGCTGTGGATCCTGTTTATCTACTTTACGGTGCAGGGTTTGGACATTGTGATTTCGACCATCGCCTTTACGCTGTTTACCAGCGCTGTTATGGCCGAGATTGTGCGCGGCGGCCTCAACTCGATTCCGCGCGGCCAGTTTGAGGCGGCGCAGAGCCAGGGCTTCGGCTTCTTTGCCACCATGCGCTACATTATTCTGCCGCAGACGTTTAAGACGATCATTCCGGCGCTGTTTAGCCAGTGCACGACCGTCATCAAGGACAGCTCGTATCTTTCGGGAATTAACGTGGCCGAGCTCATGTACACGGCAAACGTCGTGATGGCCCACGCGATCGACCTGTCGCAGGTGCTTATGCTCTACGGCCTGGTGTTTGCGATGTACTTTGTGCTCAACTTTGGCATCTCGCTGCTGGTGAGGGCGTATCAACGCCGCATCGTAGCAGCGTAGAATGTGGCAAAGGGACAGTCCCTTTGCCACATAGAGAAAGGAATCGCGATGAGCGATCTGGAGAATAAGAAGAATCCTGTGGTCATTACCATCGCGCGCGACTTTGGCGCCGAGGGCCACGAGATTGGTCGCATGCTTGCCGACGAGTTGGGGATTCCGCTGTACGATAACGAGCTGCTGGTACGTGCTTCGCTGCGCACAGGCGAGTCGCTCGACAAGATGGCCGCTTACGACGAGCGCCTGGCCGTGGAGAACATGGCGTTTCTGCCCGACCGCTACGATGCCCGTTCGTACTCGGACAAGTTATTCCAAAAGATGAGCCAGGTGATCTTGGACCTGGGCGAGACCGAGAGCTGCATTATCGAGGGCCGCCTGTCCGATTATCTGCTGCGCAACAACCCCAACCACATTGCCGTGCTAGTGACCGCTCCCTTTGAGGACCGCGTCGAGATCGTGCGCAAGAAGCGCGGCCTTAACAAAAAGAAGGGCGCTAAGCTGGTTAAACAGCAGCAGAAGGCGCGCGAGGCATTTTACAAGCGTTACAGTGCCGGAAAGTGGAAGATGACGAGCGGTAAAGACATCGTCGTCAACCGTGCCAAGCTGGGCCGTGAGGGTTGCAAAGACGTTATCGCCGCGGCCTACCGCTACAAAGTAGCGCAGCTCGAAGGCTAGCCGACCAAAACCACCGCAAAGGGGACAGCACCTTTGTGGTGGTTTTTGTTTTAGGCAGAGAAAGTCAACTGGTTCTGCCGGGGTCGGTCGCTCAAAGAACTCAAGGATGCTCAAAAAACTCAAAGATACTCAAAGAAATTAAAGATCGTAGGGGCATAATTAAGTTGAATGAGTTCAAGGGAGGCTTTATGGCGGCACCGACGGCGTACAGGCAGGCAAATCCATTCACGCCGATGTTCGGACGTGTACCGGCGTATATGGCCGGCCGCGAGCAAATCATCGATGATATGGTGCTGGCGTTTGAAAATGACGATTCCGATCCCAATCTTTGCTCGGTTTTCTATGGTGCGCGTGGTACAGGTAAAACGGCGCTTTTGGCATATCTATCGTACCGCGCCCAGCAAGAAGGTTGGATTACAGCGAATGTGACAGCCTCGGAGGGGATGCTCGAAGACATTTTGCAGCGCCTCAACGAATCAGCCGCCCATCTGATCGAAAAGCCCGCTTCTAGGCGTGTGAACAGTGTCGGCATTGCCCCCGTAGGGAGCATGAGCTGGGAAAACATCGATATTGAATTTGAGGGCGCTAACTGGCGCACTAAGATGAACGCTCTGTTTGCTCAGCTTGAAGCGACTGACACCGGGGTGCTTATCGCCGTTGACGAAGTGGATGCATCGTTTGCGCAAATGACAGAGCTTGTTACTACCTATCAGCACTTTGTAAGCGAGAATAAAAAGGTAGCTTTGCTTATGGCGGGACTGCCGTTTCGCGTGCTGGCGCTGCTGACGGGGAAATCGACATCGTTTCTTCGTCGCGCAGCTCAACATTCGCTGGGATCAATTTCACCGACTGAGGTAAAGGAAGCGTTTCGACTGACGATTGAGGACGGCGGCAAGACGATTTCTGATGAGGCGGTTGACCTTGCTGCCAAGGCGATCGATGGTTTTCCATTTATGTTCCAATTGGTGGGGTATCGGGCATGGAATGCTTCGCGCCAAGCCTCCGAGGTTTCTATTGAGGATGTCGAACGAGGCGCGAAACTTGCGCAAGAGGAGCTGGAATCGCGAGTTTTCGCTTCGACAGCGGCGGAACTTTCACGAGGGGACCTGGATTTTCTTCGTGCAATGAATCCGGTTGGGACAACAACCAGGCAAGAGCTGGCAGCGAGGCTTAAGAAAAGTTCCGGTTCGATTTCAACGTATAAAAAGCGTCTGGTAGAGGCGGGGGTAATTGAAGAACCTCTGCAAGGACGTTTTGAATTTGCGCTGCCAGGCTTCGGCCGATATGTGGCATCGCTTTGCTAGAGGGTTGTTGCTGCGAAAGATCGCTTCGTGTCCTTTAGCTGTCTCGATCTGTAACAATAAGCCTGCTTTTAGGGACCTATCTGTTACAGATTGAGACAAACTGGCAGAGTGACCTTCTGCTCCGCTCAAACCACCACAAAGGGGACAGGCACCTTTGTGGTGGTTTTTGTTTTAGGCCGAGGGGAAGGCTTTGGTGAGACCGGCGCGCGTTTGCGTGTCGGTCTTTTGGTAGATAGAGCTCAGGTGGCGCTGTACCATGCGCATCGAGATACCGAGCTCCTCGGCGACCTGCTTGAGCGGGCGTTCATCCTGGGTCACGGCTATGAGCACGTCGACTTCGCGCGGGGTGAGAGCGTGGTTGGCGATGAAGGTCTGGCGTTGCTCCTCGATGGTGGGGGCGGCGAGTGCTTCTTCTGCCAGCTGCTCGCGCTCGCGCTCCTGCTCGGTTTGGGGTAGGCGGAACAGGCCGGCTGCCACGAATGCCGCGCAGGCGGCGACGAGCAAAACGAGCGCACCGATCATGATGAGGGCAACGTTGCCCGAGGTCACAAGTGCCAGCGAGATGCCCGATGTAGTGAATGCGCATGCATTGTTGGCGGCGCGTCCCATGCCGGCCCAGAGGGCGGGCGCATTCATGCGCGGTGCCAGCTGTGTAAAGGTGGCGGTAAAGAACGTGACAAAAAAGCCTGAGCTCAGGTAAAAGACGACAAGGCCCAGGTTGGGATCGGCGCCGGCCTCCACGGCTAGGATGGAAATGGTCGAGAGCACGGCGATGCCGAGCATGACAAGTCCCATGTAGCGGCGTTCGGCAAGATCAAAGATAAGACCGGCGACAAGGCCGCTTGCCGCCAAAAAGAGGCGCGGCCAGGTTTGCACGGCAATGGTGCCGTGGGCGTTGGAGAGTGTGACCACGTTGTCGAGGGTCGAGAACAAGCAGGCAAGAATCATGACGAGCGCGATGCTCCAGCACGCCTGCTTGGCGAGGGCGTGCGATGGCTCAACAAAGGGATTGATGGCGGGGTTTGAGCTCTCGGCAGCCTTTTGGGGAACGACGCTGAGGGCGGAGATGGCGATCGTTACCGCGCCAAGAATGATGAGCTCGACGATGCCGCCGCAATCAATCAGGTTGGTGACGAACTGCATCAAGATGCCCGCGGCATAGGCTGCTCCTGCGCCGGTGGCGAGTTTGGGGTCATCCTGGAATGCCAACGAAAAGGCATGGTGTGCCGCGGCGCCCAGTAGGCCGAGTCCGAGGAATGCGAGGCATCCCAGAATTTCGAGCGCAAGCGGGCTCGTGGGGGACTGAATCTGAGTCAATCCCAGGATGGCGATGGGAACGGCGGCGCTGACAACTGCCTGGGGCTGGCCTTTGCGTTGGGCGAGACCGAGCAGTGGTGCATATCCGATAAAGCCGATGACGCTGGCGCCAAGGATAAAGCCCTGTGCGATCACAACGCGTTCGGCACCGGCGAGCAGCCCGACGTTGACGTCGAAACGAAACTCGGCGGCAAGGAAGGCGAAGGTGAAGAGCGCGAGTGCCAGAAGCGCGTTGATTTTAGACCTGCTCAGGTTCAAGGACGGTCCTTTGGGTGGACGAATAATCGTGTCCTCGATTGTAGCGTTCCCGGGACGAGTGTGGCGATGGCGAAATCATATTGAATTAAACCGCAGGTAAAGGCCTAGGTTCACATCTACGAACCTAGGCATACGGAGTCATTTGGCACATCTTGGTGGTACAGAACCACCGCAAAGGGGACAGGCACCTTTGTGGCGGTATGTCCCTACGACCAAGGAGGCCGTTATGAACGTAAGCCACTTTGACAAGCAAGCTCAACGTGAGTCCACCTGCTCGCTGGCTCACGGTACCTGGCGTTGTGCGGGTGCCAAAATAGCTTGCGCCGGCGCGTGTGCGCTTATGGTCGGTCAGTTGCTGCTGCCGAGCGTGGCGCTGGCGACGGAATGCGCCGATCCCGCCGCTGGGACGGATGAGGTTGCCGCGGCTCCGGTGACGCCGACGGTTGCGGGGGATACGGCTGCAACGACCGCACCAGCTGTTTCGACCGCGCCTGCAACCGATGCTGCTCCGGCGGCGCAAGCCACCGTTGAGCCTCAGCAGACGGCCCCGACTGGCGCCACCGATGAATCCAACGATGCGGCACCCGCTGAACAAAATACTCCCAGCGACAACGCCGCCACGCCGGCGAATGACGCCGTCATGCCCTGCGGTGTGACCGATGTTGTTGGCGGCAGCGGCGTTAGGGTCAATATTACGGTGCGGAACAATTACACCGACATCAAGAAAGAAGAAACGATTGAGTATGTGGAGGGGATTGCCCTTGTAGATGGAGACCAGTCTGCTCTCGATGGTAGCGCTTTGACTTTTATCGGCCTGGGGGACTTGATCGTCCATGCGGCGTATGACAGTGCGAGCAATAAAACAACGCTTACCCTGGATATCAGCAAGATTCAGAGACAGAAGGAGGAGCAGAAGTACTTTACGGAGTACAAGGAGAATAAGTCCAAGATGACGACCACCTATGATGGATCCAAGCTTACGTATACGGGTACAGAGCCCGGGAATATCATCATCGGTGATCCGGACGACGCCTTTAAAGGAGACACCGAGGCGACCGGGAAACCCACTATTAACGAGATCCGGGATGACTACTACACCCGCACCCATGTCTACGAGAGGGCGTGCCTTGTTATCCCGGCAGCGGAATCAGAATCGGAATCCATCTCCTTTGCCAATGTTCAGAATACGAACTTCAATTGGCAGCTGGATACTGGTCCGCAGGCGACGGCAGGTGTCCCTAACTACGATGCAGATAAATACGAAATCGCTTATGAATGCTGGCAGGAATTTGAAAACAACGAACCCGTTGCTGCCTGGTATTCCGATAACGGCTCACATGGTTCCCTGCCGACTATTACAAAGTTTAAAAGCGGGAAAGAGTACGTGTATTCTCTTATGCTGAAGCCAAAAGACGGATATTCCTTCAGCGATGAAACCGTTGTTACCGTAAACGGGGAAACCGTAAAGTCGAGTCTAAGCGGAGAATTCCTGTATGTCCCTGCTATTAAAACAATTACGATGCCTGCTTCGTCGGAAAACGAAGCTCTTGAGAATCTAAACGTCAACGATGTGAAAACCGACTACGCGCCCGGCGAGGCGCCGCGTGCGACCGCGACGATTCCTGCCGCCGATGCCGATAAGTATGAGATCGCCTATGAGTGCTGGGAAGAGATGGATGGCAGCGACCCTGCGGAGCTCAAGCCCGTTGCCTTCTGGTATTCCGACCCCGCAAAGTACACGCCGGGCATGAAGAAGATTGACCACTTCGAGGAGGGCAAGTTCTACATGTACTCCGTTGAGCTGAGGCTCAAGGGCGACAATACCGTGTCTGATGGCTGCGAAATGAACGTCAACGGCCATTGGGTGCACCACATCAAGACCGTCAACGGCGTCTTTGCGCCCAATGCTGGCAATATGTTGTGCGAGCAGCCAATCGACGAATGGCGTGCCATCGACGTTATAGAGATCAACGGCGCCACGACCACCTTTAAGGCGGGCGATAAGCCGGTCTTTACGGCGGGCACTCCGACTGACTCGGACTCTATTCTCCAATGCGAGTTCTGGACGGGCAGCGACGGCAGCGAAGTGAACTCTCAGAAGTTCTGGGATCAGAACATCACGAATCACATCGACGTCTTTAAGCCCGGCGTGACCTATCGCTACGGCGTCTACCTCAAGTCCGCGCGCGGCTTCTACTTCACGCCCGACACCAAGCTGGTGATCAACGGCGTGGAATGCGGCTACCAGGTTGCGGATAGCGTATCCGATGACGACACCGGTTGGATCTATACCCTGTGGCTCAACACCGATCTGACCTTTACGCCTGAAGCCACGCCGGCTCCCGATCCGCAGCCCACGCCGGATCCCAATCCGACACCGCAGCCTGAGACCAAGCCCGAGGCCAAACCTGAAGCTAAACCCTCGGCCAAACCGGCTACGACCACCACGGTGAGCAAGACGGTTGAGAAAGCCACGCCGGCCAAAAAGTCCGCCGCCGTCCTGGCCGCCACGGGCGACACCACCGCGATGACGGTCACCGCCCTGGGCATCGTCGGTGCAACCGTTGCCGCCGCAGGCATCGCCGCGACCAAGCGCCGCAAGCGCTAGGTTTTGGTGACGGCGCCCATCCTCGGCTTTTGCAAGATCTCAATCTGTAACACCAAGCTGCCCAAAACGGCTCCAGATGTTACAGATTGAGATGAACCGAATGGCCGCCAATCTAATGTCTCGATCCGTAACACCAGGCGGGGAATTTGACCTCTAACTGTTACAGATCGAGACAAACCGACCGGCCGAGTCCAGGACCACCGCAAAGGTGCCTGTCCCCTTTGCGGTGGTTTGCGCAGATAGAACGGTAGGTTCGTATATATGAACCTACCGTTCGCTTTGTTTTTGGACGACGATTACGCTGGATGACTTTTGGTTTGCAAGAAAGGAACGACCATGAGGTGGACTACTGTTCGAGCGCTTTGCCGCCGCCTGACGGTTGCCACGGTGACCCTCGCGATGGTGACGGGTTCGTTTCCCGCGGGCGCGTTTGCCGAGGCCCTCAACACCGACGGCACTTTTGTGCAGACGGATAACGGCCAAGCAGCCGACGCCGCTCCCGTCGATTCGGCTGACGCCCAAACGTCAGACTCTGCTTCCGCCGACCCCGCGCCCGATGCCGGCGCTGCCGACTCCACAGTGCTCGATACCGGTGATACCCCTACGCCCCCGCCCTCCGAGATTGCATCGGCGGCAGGCCTGACGGGCGCTGGGCAGACCGAGAGCACGTCCGTGGGCACGCTCGCCATCGATCTTGTCGAGGGCAAGGAGCTCGCCGAGCAGCAAAAGCAAGAGGAGACCGTCGAAGCCGAGGCAACCTGGAACGAGGAACTCGGGCTCTGGATGACCTCGAAGGGCGCCACGGGCGTAAAGGACGAATACGACGATGGCTACGTGGCCGGCGAGCAGACTCCTGCGCAGTACTACTTCTCGATCGATAGCCTCACCAACGAAATTTCTATCGAGTATGGCGACGCGGGCATTACCACGTTGGAGGTGCCCTCGACCATCGACGGCAAAAATGTCGTGAGTCTTAAGGGCATGGGAAACGCTGCGCTCACATCAATTACGTTTGCCCCCGATTCGCATATCCGCTCTGTGGGCGGTTTGGGCGGCAGCAGCATCAAGGAAATCGCACTGCCCGATTCGGTTGAGGAATTGGGCTGGAATGCGTTTACCGGAAGCAAGACACTTCACACGGTGACCTGGCCCAACAACGCGGCCTTTACCACGATTCCCGAGCAGGCCTTTGAGGGTTGCGAACAACTTGACGACAATGTGGTGGCAACGCTGCCACCTTCGGTTAAGACTATCGACTATCGTGCCTTCGCCAATTGCGGCGTGCCGCAGTTCTATGTCTCGGATACAACGGTACTCACCTTTACGCAGATCAATGTGCCGGGCACGGTGGAGCGGATCGGGCACTATGCCTTTGATGGGTGCTCGCATGTGTCGTCGGTGACGATCGGCGATGGTGTCAAATCTATCGGGGCGCTCGCGTTCGCCTCTCTTGATCCTGCGATTGCCGGCAAAGAGATTGTGCTACCCAAAAGCGTGGAAATGATGGAGTGGGGAGCTTTTGGGAACACGAGATACGGAAACGAGACGAACCATAATGCCGTTGCCCTGCGCGTGATGAACCCCGATCTTCAGTTTGGTGAGGCGGGCTATCCGGGCGACTATAATGAGCGCGTGACAATCGATGGCGTAACGTATGCGATTCCCTTTAGTGAAGGTCAGACCATCTATGCCTATGCGACCGATTCGGCTGGCAACCCCTCGATGGTCAAAAAGCTTGCCGATGCCGTGGCCGATCGCAAGGACTCCGTCGATTCCTCGAAGCCTGCCTACACGTTTGAGTGGATGGGCGAGGCGGCCCAGGTGACGGGCAAACTTCCCCAGAGCGCGACGGCTACACTCGTGCAGGCGGGGCAGTCCACGCCGCTGGCGGTTGGCGATGACGGCAGCTTTACAGCGGACGCTCTCTCCAAGACAGCGGCCACCCTGCGCATTTCGCTCAGCGGTTACTATGACATGGTGCTGGCGCGCCCGGGCGACCAGATGACGGGCACATGGAATATCGGAGAGATTAAGGCGGAGGACTTTACCAAGATTCCGACTTCGCGCGCGATTGAACTCAATGTGGCCTATCTCGAACCGGTCGCAGGCCAGGATAAGACCGAACGCATTGAGCTCGATAGTCTCGATAACATCGATCTGACGGTGAAGAGCGGCGGCAAGACGCTTAAGCCTGCCAAGGGTGACAAAGAAAACGACTTCCGTATCCAGGGCACAGCGCTCGTGGTGTCGCAGGCCATTGCCGACGCGGACCAGGATCTGGAGATAACGCTCGAGCCCAAAGACAGCCTCAGGCTGGGCGGGGCGACGGCGACGGTGAAGCCTTCGGCCGGCAAGGTCGATATCGACTTGAAGCCCTGGGGTACGGCGACGGTCACGACCAAGGGCGACTACCAGGGCGCCAACCGCGTGCTGGTGTTCCGTACGTCCGACGGCAAGCTAGTTGCCGACGGTGTCACCTATTTGATGGGTTACGAAGACGATGGCACTACGCCTATCATGAAGGCCGAGACGCCGCGCCTTAAGGCCGGTTCGTACACCATCGTCGCCTTTAACAAGACGAGCTACGACATCCAAGCGACAAGCTATTCCACGTTTAGCCGCCTAGGGCTGACCGTGGGTAAGCATATCGCGCAAAAGCAGGTGAAGATTGAGGACGGCAAACAGCTCGACGTGACGCTCGACGTCCCCACGTTTGACGTGGAGACGTATCGTGCCGAGCGTGGGCTGACGGCGGGCTCGGTTATCGCTGATTCGTCCGCGGTCGTTGGCGTGGAGACCGAGCTGCGCATTCATTACGAGCTCAAGGACAGCCAGGCTGCCAAGATTGAGATTCCGCTGGCCAAGGATGCCGTCGAGGATGTGTCCGCAGGCGCTCGCGAAGCCGGCGCCAGCTCCGATGCCATGTGGGCTAACACAACTTGGGAGGGCGACAACCTCGTTCTCGATATGAAGAAGGGCATGGGCGCCGATGTGTTTGTGCGCTTTAAGCCTAAGGCCGCGGGCATCTATGCCGTCTCGCCGCTCATTACGCTGGGCGAGGTGACATTGCCGCTGGGAAGCACCACACTCGAGGTTAGCGGATCGCGCATCGAGGTCGACAACACCGACGTTCACAGCCTGCTGGGCAATGTGGCCTACGTTTATGCAGCGCCGGGCAAGAGCGTGCAGCTCACCGTGGGGACGGGCTCGTCGGCTGCAAAGTACACCGGCAAGACCAATAAACTCGGCCGTGCCAAGATTGAATACGACCTGCCGCAGGATACGCTTGCCGCCGAGCGCGTGACGCTCGAAGCGCGCGTGGGCTCGACCGATGTCGCCGCCGCTGCTGCCGAGGTAACGGCTCGCAATTATGTGCGCTATGTTCCGGGTGCTTCGGTCTGGAACTTTGATGTGACGTATCGTGGCGGTACGCAAAACTTGGTCAAGGACGGCAAGGACACCGGCAAGAGCCTGTGGACCTTCCATCATCTGCCACAAAAGAAGAACGCCTACTGGACCTTTGACATCACGCTCGAGGTGGGAAACGAAGAGGCCGCCGACACGCTCGACCTGTACGTGGACTGCGTGGATGGCAAGACGGTGACGATTCCTCTGACTCAAAAGTCGCGCGAGGGCACCCGTGTGCGCTATGTGGCGGAGTATGTGGACGAGGGTTACCTTAAGCTGCTCGACGAGTTTAACAAGGCGAATGACTCGACCTATGTGAACTGCGGCAACTTTGAGCAGATCTTTATGCCGCAGACCTACCGCATCTCCAATGCTCAGCTTATGACCATGCTGAGTTTTGACGCCAACGCTTCGGCCAAAAAGCATTCCGCCGCGGCCGAGGAGCGCCAGCAGGAGTTCTCGAATGCCGTGCAGCAGTGGCACGAGTATATGATGGATAACTCGTTTAATGATGTCGATGAGGCCTTTAACGACGCGATTGACCAGATGGTCGCCGATGCGTTTGCCGAGGAGGACGAGGACGGTAAAGAGGACGAAGCCCAAGGTGGAGCTGCCCGTAAGGCTCGTCGCGCCCCTGCCGCCAGCGATGGCGAGGGTGATGATGCTGGCAACGACGAGGCCGCGCAGTTTGCGGCTGAGCTCAAGGCCGCGGTCGGCGGGTCGGCGGCACTGCTGACCCAGCAGGGCGACAGCTATGGCGTCAATGTGGACAAGATGATCTTTGAGGATGCTTACGGCACCAGCGAGGATTGGTATCAGGAACTCGCGGCGGCCCAGGGCGCGAACGCTGCGGATGCGGCCGCCATCAAGGAGCTCGTCGACCATGCATCGCGAGCGGAGTTTATTGCCCAGCGGGCCGAGGATCTGGTGGGCCAGTCGATGGGTATCGGCCAGCTCAACCAATACGGAAGCTGGAATGACGCAACCGCCGCGGCGCTCAACAAGTGTGCGGGCATTAAGGCCAGCGAGTACAACGGCCAGTCGACGAGCGGGTTTAACGATTTGGGCCAGGCGCTCGGCAGCTCGCTGAGCTACAAGGCGGCTGACGACGATACCGTCAAGGGCTTTAAGGTCGCCGCGCCCGATGGCGAGCAGACGGCCTATATAGAGTCGGAATTTATCGAGAACTCCAATAACAACAAGAACCAGGCGCTTCTGTTTAACTCGATCGCCATGCAGTGCGACATTCTGGACAACCTGTACGACAACTGGAATGTGGTCCATAGCCTCAACAACTCCAAGGTGCGCGGATGGCTCATGGCCTGGAAGCGCAACGGCGACGTGAGCGCCCATATGAAGCTCATCCGCACGATCCGTTCGCTCAAGAGCTATAAGATCGAGTGCGAGATGTTCGGACAGGTCTTTAAGACCGATGCGTGGAAGGCGGCAGGTCAGGCGTTTCCCGCGGCGACTCAGGGTATCGGCATCTTTACCGGCATTTACGGCGTGAACGATGCCAGCAAGAACTGGGAGAACGTGAACGTCCGTATGCAGAAGGTGAAGGGCGAGCGCGAGGGCTATGAGCTTCAGCATACGCGCTTGCTTGCCAAGCCCGAGAAGACCGAGGACGACTGGAAGTGCATTTACGCGCTGCGCGATGCCATGGAGAAGGCGCGTGCGTTTGAGGATCTGCTGTATCGCCAGCTCTGCCACGACAGCACCGATGTGGCAGTGGGCTCCATTATGACAATCGCCGGCGTGCTGACGGCCGGTTCGGCGGGTACCGTGGTGGGCGCTGCCTATGATGCGGCTTCGACCAGCGTAGGTTCGGAGCGCGCGATTAAGCTGACCAATGCCGAATGCGCCTACGATGTTGCCTGCGAGCAGGTGGAGCGCGCGTGCCAGAATCGTATTACGGTCAACTGGGGCGAGCTGACCGATTCCGAGGTCTACAAGGCCAACAAGGACGGCTTGATCTCGGACGAGAAGATGCAGTCGATCTTCGAGGCGCGTTATCGCAATGTGGCCGCCAAGGCTGCACCCGACCCTGCGGGCGTGGTGTACGAGGGTCTGCTGTCCAATACAGTTGAAGGCGCGACGGTTGAGCTGTGGAGCGCCGACGATGCGGCCGGTACCAATGCGGTGCGTTGGGATGCCGAGGAGTATGAGCAGGACAATCCGCTTGCAACGGGTGCGGACGGTGCGTACAACTGGAATACGCCGACCGGCTGGTATCAGGTGCGCGTGACCAAAGACGGGTATGAGGAGGCGCGTTCGGCTTGGCTGCGCGTGCCGCCGATTCAGACTGAGGTGAACATTGGCTTGGTGTCGACGGCGGCGCCCGAGGTGGCTTCGGCCCATGCCTATACCGATTGCGTCGAGGTTGAGTTTACGCAGTATATGGACGCGAGCGACGATACCCCGGTCGCATTGTGCGCGCAGGGCTTGGGCGACGTGACGTATACGTGGCTCGACAAACAGGACGATCCCAATGGCAAGCCGCTGTCGCGCGTGCTGCGTATTCGCTATGCCGATGCGCGTGAGGCGGGCTCGACGGTGGCGTTTGAGCTCGATGGTGCTCGCAACTACGCCGGCACGGCCATGGCGCGCTGGGCAAGTGGTGAGCTTGTCGTGGGCGTTCGTGCCAACAAGCTCAAGCTCAACGTGGAGCAGGCTGTGACCATGCTTGATGGCAGTGACTTTGAGCTGGTGGCGCATGTGACCGATAAGGCGGGCAAGCCGTTTGCGGGCGCCAAGGTTAGTGTTGGGCTGGAGTCCTCGGCTATCTGCTCTGTCGATGCCACCCAGGCCGTGACGGGCGAGGACGGCGCGGCGACGTTTGTGCTGCATGGTGCTCTGCCCGGTTTGACGACGTTGACGGCGGCGGTGGACGGCACGGCGCTGTCCAAGCAGGTCGACGTTCGCGTGTCTGCCGAGCCGGTGCGACCGGCGCGACCGGTGGCGACGATTGGTGCGACGACGTTTGGTGCATGGTCGCCCAAGGAGAACTACATTACGGTGCCCAAGGGCACGAAGCTGGAGCTTTCGGCCGAGGATGGCACGACGATTTGGCACACCACCAACGACACCTGCCCCTGCCGTGACGAAGGCCGCGTAAAGTACACCGAGCCCATTGCGCTCGATAGCAACATGTATGTGCGCATTGCGGCACAGCGCCCTGGCATGTCGTACAGCGAGTATTCCGAGCGTCTGAACATTACGATCACGGTGACCGATGAGGCGGTGCCTGAGCCGACGCCTGATCCCAGTCTGAAGCCAGAGCCCGAGCCGACGCCTGACGGCGGCGAGCAGGGCGGCGGTACGGATGGCTCTGGTGGCGCCGGGGTCCCTGCGAGCAGTTCGACTTCGACGACCACGGTGACGACGGACAAGTCCAAGGGTAAGGGCGAAAACGGCAAGAAGTCCGGCGGCACGGAGCTCGCCAGCACGGGTGACTCCACCGCGATGACGGTCGCCGCCCTAGGCATCGCCGGCGCAACCGTTGCCGCTGCCGGTGCCGCCGCAACCAAGCGCCGCAAGCGCTAGGTCTTGGTGGCGGTGCCTATCCTCGGCTTCAATAAAATCTCAATCTGTAACACCAAGCCAGATATTTGGGTTCCAGGTGTTACAGATTGAGACGAACTGTTCAGCCGCTAACCTAACGTCTCGATCTGTAACACGTAGCGAGGAATTTGGTCTCTAACTGTTACAGATTGAGATAAAACGACCGGCCAAGTCCCCGACCACCACAAAGGTGCCTGTCCCCATTGTGGTGGTCGGGCGGTCGGCATAGAAAAAGTCCCCGCCGGGCGTGTGCTCGACGGGGACTTTGCCGTTTAATGGCTAGCGCTGAGGGTGATTACTCGCCCAGCAGGCTCTTGGTGATGGAAGCGGCGGCCTTCTTGCCAGCGCCCATCGCCAGAATGACCGTAGCGGCACCGGTGACGATGTCGCCGCCGGCCCAGATGCGGGGATCGGTGGTCTGGCCGGTCTCCTCGTCGGCGACGATGTAGCCCCACTTGTTGAGCTCCATCTTGCCGCCGATCTTCTTTGCGAAGGGGTTGGCGTTGGTGCCGATAGCCGAGATCGCGACGTCGCAGGGGATCTCCTCGATGGCGCCCTCGATGGGCACCGGGCGACGACGGCCGGACTCGTCGGGCTCGCCGAGCTCCATCTTCTGGACCTTGACGGCGCACACGGAGCCGTCTTCGCCAGCGACAAACTCGAGCGGGGAAACGAGCGGCAGAACCTCGACGCCCTCGGCCTTGGCGTGGTGCAGCTCGGCACGACGGCAGGGCATCTCGTCCTCGGTACGGCGGTAAGCGATGATGGCGTGCTCGGCGCCCAGACGCTTGGCGGTACGGACGGCGTCCATAGCCACGTTGCCGCCGCCAAAGACAACGACGTTCTTGCCGTGCTTGGTGGGGGTGTCGTACTCGGGGAACTTGTTGGCCTTCATCAGGTTCACGCGGGTGAGGTACTCGTTTGCGAAGAAGACGTTGGGCAGGTTCTCGCCGGGGACGTTGAGGAACTTGGGCAGGCCAGCGCCGGTCGCCACGTAGATGGCGTCGAAGCCCTGCTCGAACAGCTCCTCGGCCGTGGCCATGTTGCCCACGACGGAGTTGTACTCAAACTTGACGCCCATGTCCTCCAGGCCGTCAATCTCGCGCTTGACGACCGCCTTGGGCAGACGGAACTCGGGGATGCCGTAGACCAGCACGCCGCCGCCGGTGAAGAAGGCCTCGAAGACGGTAACGTCAAAGCCGTTACGGGCGAGCTCGCCGGCGCAGGTGATGCCGGACGGGCCGGAGCCGACGACGGCGACCTTCTTGCCGTTCTTGGGGGCCATCTTGGGCGTGGAGGCGAGCTCGGGGCGATCACCCAGGAAGCGCTCGAGCTGGCCGATGGCCACGGGCTCGGACTTCTTACCACGGATGCACTTGCCCTCGCACTGGTTCTCCTGCGGGCAGACGCGGCCGCAGATGGCGGGAAGCATGGAGTCCTCGCGGATGGTATCGAGAGCGCCACCGAAGTCCTTCGCGCGGATCTGCTCGATAAAGCGGGGAATGTTGATGTTGACGGGGCAGCCCTCAACACAGAACGGCTTCTTGCAGTTGAGGCAGCGCTCGGCCTCGGCCAGCGCCATCTCCTCGGTGAAGCCCTTGTCGACGGGGCGGAAGTCGCAGGCGCGCTCGGCAGCCGGCTCCTCGTTATCGGGGGTGCGGGGCGACTTCATATCGGCAACGAAACGACCGTTAACTAGTGGCATGCGCAGCTCTTTTCCTCATAGGCCTTGAGGGACTCGCCCTCTTCGGAACGGTAAGCGGCCTGGCGGGCACGAAGGTCATCCCAGTCGACCAGGGTGGCATCGAAGTCGGGGCCGTCGACGCAAGCGAACTTGGTCACGCCGCCCACCTCGACGCGGCAGCAGCCGCACATACCGGTGCCGTCAACCATGATGGGGTTGAGCGACGCGGTGATGGGGGTATCGTACTTCTGGGCGGTGAGGGTCGAGAACTTCATCATCGGAACGGGGCCGACGCAGAAGACCTGGCTCACGGCCTTGTCCTGCAGCAGGCGCTCCAGCGGAGCGGTGACAACGCCCTGCTCTCCGTAGGAACCGTCGTCGGTGGTGATATGGATGTGGTCCTCGTCGAGGAGCTCGCGGAACTGGTCCTCCATGAGCAGGAGGTCCTTGGTGCGGGCGCCCATGATGGCGTGCACCTCGTGACCGGTCTCGACCAGGTGCTTGGCGACCGGGAAGGCAATTGCCAGGCCGACGCCGCCGCCAATGACGGCGCAGGGGCCCTCGGCCATCTCGGTGGGAACGCCCAGCGGGCCCACGACGTCGCGCAGCGACTCGCCGGCTTCGTAAGTGGACAGCATCTCGGTGGTCTTGCCGATCACCATGAAGATGAACTCGACCCAGCCCTCGTCACCGTTCCAGCCGGCCAGGGTAAACGGGACGCGCTCGCCCGTCTCGTTGGCGCGGACCATGAGGAACTGTCCAGCGTGCGCATGCTTGGCGATTGCGGGCGCCTCGATGCGGAACTTGAACACCTTCTCCGAGAACTGCGTCTTCTCCAGGATCTTATACATAGAACCCCTCTCTTGTTAGGGCCGCCGAACCGTGCCTCCACGGAAATGGACGGTAGCCCGAATAAAACCGTACGCGCACAGGCGTTGTGCAGACATACGGTGCAAATTATACCCTCATGGACATGTCACTTACGTGTGTCTTCGGCGGTTGGGAGCAGGGTTTATCCACTTCGACCTGCCAAAGGGGGAGAGGTTTATTTTGGCAGGTTTTATCAGGCAAAACGGCAAAGGGGGCCGGCCTCGCGCTTCGGTGAGGTCGGCCCCCTTTGGAGCGTTGCATATGTATAGCGGCACAGGGTTTATTGCGACGCAGCCGCCGCGGCGTTTCCGCAGATGAAACCTGCCAAAATAAACATCTCTAAATGGTAGGTTTTAGTGCTTGCCGTTGGCGGAAGCGGCGCCGTTTACGTGATCGCGGGCGTAGATTACGCCGTGGACGATGGCCAGACCGGCGGCATCTGCGGCGCGGGCGCAGGTGTCCTGGAAATCCTCGGCTTCGCGGGCGCGCAGCTGCTTGAGCACGTAGTCTGCCACGGCCATCTTGCCGGGAGGGTTGCCGATGCCGGTGCGGATACGGCTAAAGTCGCGGCTGCCCATCTTGTCGATGATGGAGCGCAGGCCGTTGTGACCGGCATGGCCTCCGCCCACCTTAACACGCACGTCGCCGGCGGGAATATCGAGCTCGTCGTGGATGACGAGCAGCTCCTCGGCCTTGATCTTGTACTCGCGGCAGAGCTTGGAGATGGGCCCGCCCGAGGTGTTCATGTACGACTGCGGCTTGACCAGTACAATCTGGCGCTTGCCGTTCTCTTCCTCGGCATCGTTGATGTTGATGAGCGCGACCTCGGCGCCTGCTTGGTTTTTCCAGTACGTGACGCCGGCCTGACGGGCCAGCTCGTCGATCGCCTTAAAACCGGCGTTGTGGCGGGTCTCGGCATACTCATCGCCAGGGTTGCCAAGTCCGGCAACCATGCGAATCTTAAGCGGCTGTGCAGCTGCCATGTTCATCCTTTCGTTGATTTGTCGCCTGCTATGGTGAGCGACCCTGTTGCCGCTGTCAAATGGAGGGCAATTGAGGTTGTTTGGGGGCGTTTGGACGGCCGTCAAAATCCGAGGTGGACAGTTAGTTCAGATACGTATAAGTTCTGAGGACTCGAATTGCTCAATTCAATGCCGATACGTTGTTTTGGAACTTTAGTTAGTCCATATGACGCTGTTTTGAAGTCTACCCCGCTTTCAAATAGGGCGAATGGTATAGAGATAGCTGCAAAACAGCCTAATTCAATGTGTCTATTTATACGTATTTGAACTAACTGTCCAGCCCTGTTCGACGGCGCACGGGTGATTCGCCGTTTAGACCGGCGCAAGGCCGATTCCGGCCCGCAGAGCGTTGAGCCAAGCGGCCTGACGCTTGCGATAGCCCTTGATGCGATATCGGAATCGGACTCCTGCGAGTCGATGCATCGTTTGGGCGAAGGCTTCGAGTGCAACAAGGTCTTTCATTTGGTCGCGATTGATAACCAGGACGTGGATGCCCATTGCCTTGAGGCCATTATTTCGATTGCCATCGTGGATGCGAGCGTTTTGAAGCTCATGCCCAATTCCGTTGTATTCGTTGTCGACTCCGGCGGCCGGGCAATATAGGTCGCAGATGGCGTAAGGGATGCCGGAGGACATGTTAACCGCAAGAGTGTCGAAGTCGATTCGATAGTTGAGTAGCAGGCCTCCCATGGGCAGGCTGCAACATCCGAATCCGCCAAAGCGCATGGGCGCTCCGAGAACGGCTAACATTAGGGATTCGGCTGGGGATGCAGATCCGGGTCGGGCAAGCTTGACTGCCGTGCGAAACGAGGTGTATGAGCTACTTTTGGCGAAGCGCGCGACCGCCTCGAGATCTTCGATGGTCGTGGCGGGCTCGCATTTGTAGTGCGCCTGTTCGTAGCGGGTTTCGTTCTGCTGTTTGGCTGCCGACTGGCCGCCCAGGCAATCAAGATCGCCCGTCGCTGCGCAGCTATCGCCCTTGGGCCAGATGTCGTCATAGGCGATGGGGTAGGTTGCCTCGGGCGGAAGGGAGTAGGTTCCGAGCAGCTCCATAAGGAGCATCAAGGTTTTGGCGACCGATTCATTTTTAGAACAAAGCATGGCTGTCATGGCAGGAGACGTTGCGTAGATGTCGGCCTCGACGTGCATAATTGCACCTTCAGGAAGCGGAGCGGAGAGAATATGCTGAAGAAGTCGCTTGTCGGGGCGTCTGTTGTCTTCGTTTGAAACGAGAAGATCGAGTAGTTCGGAATCATCTTCATTCCAGGCGTCGAGTATCGAAAGTGCGCCAAAGTCTATCGCGTCATTATTGGGAATGCAGCTAGCCAAGGCCTGTGCTTGCTGTTCACTATCAACGGAGTCCCAGGGTAGGGCAGAGTACGCCCGTCGTGCGCGACGAATTGCGCGGAGGGCGGAGAAATGTGAAATCACGGTCGTCATAGCTATAACGTACTAAGTTGGCGGCAGAATGCGACCGCCATACCGTTCTTTTCGCTCAGCGGGGCGCTGTGCGCCATGAACGGCTGGGTGTTATGAAATCGGTGGAATCGGTTGAGGGGATTGCAGGAAATTGAGCTCTGCCGCGAAGGTTGACGATAGCTACTGGACAGTTAGTTCAGATACGTATAAGGCGACGGGCATTCGAGGCGTTTCTAAGGGCCTTCGAGGGTGATTTGAGGGTAAATATGCGGCGGTTGTACTCGAAAACGATGAGCTTTGGGCGGCATGGCATCCGCCGGGGAGCTCAGAAGGCTCCGAACGGCCCTTTGGGGCTTTAAAAAATACGTATCTGAACCAATTGTCCAGGGAAGGTTGGCGAGGGATAGAAAAAGGGCCGGAAGCGAGCTTCCGACCCTTTAAAAGCATCAAAGATGATGCGATGCGCGTTGGACTACAGCGCGAAGTCGCCGCCGACGAGCGTGGAGACGGGCTCCTCGTGGTAAACGGCGGAGATGGCCTGAGCGAACTCCTCGGCGACCGAGATGGTCTTGATCTTGCCGCCGACCTCGACGGGAATGGCGTCGGTGACGAGGCACTCGACGATCGGGGCGTCGTTCAGACGCTCGATGGCCGGACCGGAGAAGATGCCGTGGGTGGCGCAGACGTAGATGTCGCCAGCGCCCATAGCCTTGAGCTCCTTGACGTTGGCGCACAGGGTGCCAGCGGTGTCGATCATGTCGTCGTTGATGATGCAGGTCTTGCCCTTGATGTCACCGATGATGCCCATGACCTCGGCGGCGTTGTGGCGCGGACGGCCCTTGTGGGCGATGGCCAGGTCGCAGCCGAGCATGTCGGACAGCTTCTTGGCGGCCTTGGCGCGGCCCACGTCGGGGGAGACGACAACCAGGTTGTCGGTGTCGAAGTTCATGGCGTTGTAGTACTGGCCAAACAGCGGCAGTGCGGACAGGTGGTTGACCGGGATATCAAAGAAGCCCTGGATCTGACCCTGGTGCAGGTCGAGGGTGATGATGCGGTCGACGCCGGCGCGCTCGAGCAGGTTGGCGACGAGGCGGGCGGTGATGGGCTCGCGCGGGCCGGCCTTGCGGTCCTGGCGGGCATAGCCGTAGTGGGTGATGACGGCGGTGATGGAGCGGGCGGATGCGCGCTTGGCAGCGTCGGTGGCGATGAGCAGCTCCATGAGCATGTCGTTGACGTTGCCGCCGGCCACGGACTGAATCAGGAAGACGTCGGCGCCGCGGACGGTCTCGTCGTAGCGGGCGTAAATCTCACCGTTGGCGAACTGCTTTAGCGTAAGGCCCGAAAGCTCGACCCCAAGGTACTCAGCGATCTTCTGAGCGAGGGGACGGTTGGAGGAACCGGAATACACGCGGATGGACTTGCGCATATTCTCCGACTTCTCGGGATCATTAATCGGCATTACCCTTCTCCTTTATACATCGAATGCCATATAGATGCCTTTTTGCATTGTAACCGTGCGGCGGGGTTAATCGGGTCTTGATAACGTCTTTACCGTCAACGGACACGAACCGACCACTCATCCGGCCGCGCAGGTCACGATAGAAAAAGGAGCCGTCCCCAGGGAACAGCTCCTTTTGTGCTTGGCGAAACGTTATGCCTCGTCGTCCTCGTGCAGACGGCGGCGATAATCGGCGGCCCAGCCCTCAATATTTACCTGACGGGCGCGGCCCAGACCGAGTGCGTCGGCCGGGACCGGCTCGGTGATGACGGAGCCGGCGGCCACGAGTGCGCCGTCGCCAATCTGGGCGGGCGCGACCATCATGGTGTCGGAACCGATGAAGGCATCCTTGCCGATGACGGTTTTGTGCTTGTGCACGCCGTCGTAGTTGCAGGTGATGGAGCCCGCGCCCACGTTGACGCCGGAGCCCATGGTGGTGTCGCCGATGTAGGACAGGTGCGGCACCTTGGAGCCCTCGCCGATCGTGGACTTCTTGATCTCCACGTGCGTGCCGGCCTTGGAGCCGTCGAGCATGTGGGTGCCTGGGCGCAGGTAGGCGCGCGGGCCGCAGTCGACGCCGTTCTCGATGACGGCCTCGATGGCGATGGTTTCATCGATGGTGCAGCCGCTGCCGACGGTGGTGTCGGTGAGGCGGCTGTTGGGGCCGAGCTGGCACTCCTCGCCCACGGTGACGTGGCCGATCAGGTGCGTCTGCGGCCACACGACGGTGTCGCGGCCGATAACGGCATCGGGGCCGATCCAGGCCTGCGTGGGGTCGATGAAGGTAACGCCCTCGGCCATCCAGTGCTCGTTGATGCGGTCGCGCGCGATGGCGGTGAGCTGCGCGAGCTGGATGCGGCTGTTGACGCCCAGGCCGTCGCGGTAGTCGTCACAGTGGAAGATGGAGACCGCCTGGCCGTGACCCTTGAGGATCTCGAGCATGTCGGGCAGATAGTACTCGGACTGCGCGTTGTCGTTGCCGATCTCGTTAATGTGGGCGGCGAGCTGCGCGCCGTCAAAGGCGTAGCAGCCGGCGTTGCACTCCAGCAGCGTGGCAGCCTGCTCGGGCGTGCAGTCCTTCTGCTCGATGATGCGCTCGATCTGACCATCGGCGCCCAGCTTGATACGGCCGTAGCCGAAGGGGTCGGGCGGGGTCATGGTCATGACGGTGCAGGCGAGCTCGCCGGTGGCGACGGTCTGTGCGAACTTGGCGACGGTGTCGGCGGTGATGAGCGGCAGGTCGCCGTTGAGCACGACGACGGGGCCCTCGGCGATGCCGCAGGCCTCGAGCGCGACCTTTACGGCGTGGCCGGTGCCCAGGCGCTCGGTCTGCTCGACGCACTCGACCTTGGTGGCGCTGTTGGCGTAGGCGCCGTCGATCAGGGCGCGCATCTCGTCGGCGTGGCTGCCGATGACGACCACGACGCGGCTGCAGCCGGCCTTGATGGTAGCGTCGACGATCCACTGGACCATGGGCTTGCCCAGGATCTTGTGCGAAACCTTGCAGTGGTTCGACTTCATGCGGGTGCCCTCGCCGGCAGCGAGGATAATTGCGGTTGCGTCCATGTGATCTCCTGTTACGTTATAGAGACGTGTGTTTGGAAACGATACACGGCGCAATATGATACCGCAGGCATATGATGAGCGCGTAACGATTGGTTTGCGGCGGTTGAGGCTTGCGCCGCCGGCGTGGCGTTTGCGCTGCTTGCGTGCGGCGTTGGCGGTGCTGCGGAGTTGTCGTTTGAGCGAGGGGACGGGGGTGCCCGTGGACAACATACGAGAGGAGTTTGGCGGCGAGCCCGTCGTGGCATTCTCGATGTCGCATCCGGCTGTGCCGGCACTCTATATAGTGCTGACGCTGGGGCTCACCATGTTCTCAATGCAGCCGGTGCTGATTGCGCTGTCACTTGCGGGCGGGCTGGCGTATGGATTTGCGACGCGTGGGGCTGCCCGCACGCTGGGTGCACTTCGCTGGCAGCTGCCGGTGATTTTGATTATCGCGCTGGTCAATCCGCTGTTTAGCGCTTCGGGTTCGACGGAGCTGTTTCGTATTGGTATGCGCGCGGTGTATCTGGAGAGCATGGTATACGGCCTGTGCATGGGCGGGCTGTTTGTGGCGAGCGTGCTGTGGTTTGAGGCCGCGGCGTCGATGCTCGAATACGACAAGGTGCTCGCGCTGCTGGGTAATGCCGCACCGGTGATCGCGCTCATGATCTCGATGTGTATGCGGCTTATCCCGCAGTTTTTGCGCCGCGGTCGTACGGTGCTGGCGGTGCAGGATGCGATCGATGTACCGGGCCGCGCGCCGGCCGACCCCGTGCGTTCGCGTTTGCGGGCATCGAGTGTGTTGATGGGCTGGGGCATGGAAGATTCGCTGGAGCGCGCGGACGCGATGCGCTCGCGCGGGTGGGGTGCCGCGACGCGTCGTACGACGTATGCGCGGTATCGGCTGGGGCGCGGCGATGTTGCCGCGCTGGTTGGGCTTGCACTGTTTGGCGTGGTCACGGTGACAGTGGCGTGGACCGCGACGACGCAGTATTCGTTTTATCCTCAGCTCTTGGTGCCGGCGCCGTGGCCGGGCTATGTTGTGTACGCTGCCTGGATGGTGTTGCCTTGCGCGTTGCACGCGAGTGATGAGAAGAGGTTTGGCTGATGGCTCGGTTGGATAGGAGCTCGGCGGCGGGCGCGGCGTGCGGCCCGGATATGCCGGCGATTGAGGTGCGGAGCCTGAGCTTTGCCTACCCCGATGCTGATGCTGCGGTGCTCGAGGGGCTCGACTGGTCTGTTCCCCAAGGTGCATTTGCGCTGCTTGTTGGCGGTACCGGATCGGGTAAGTCGACGCTGCTGTCGCTGCTCAAGCCCGAGATCGCGCCTGCGGGTACGCGCTCCGGCGAACTGCGCGTGCTGGGCGAGAACGTCGCCGACATGGATGTGCGGGCATCGGCGGAGCGCGTGGGCTATGTGTTCCAGGATCCCGAGAACCAGATCGTGTGCGAAACCGTGTGGCACGAGATGGCGTTTGGCCTGGAAAACTTGGGGCTAGCGCGTGATGAGATGCGCCGTCGCGTAGCTGAGACCAGCTATTTCTTTGGGCTGGAAGATTGGCTCCAACGCGACACCGATACGCTTTCGGGCGGACGCAAACAGCTGCTGTCGCTGGCGGCTGTGCTGGCATTACGCCCGCGCGTGCTGCTGCTCGACGAGCCCACGTCTCAGCTCGATCCCGTTGCCGAGAAGAATTTTCTGCACGCGCTGTTTCGCGTGAACCGTGAGCTGGGCTGCACGGTTGTTGTGGCTACGCATCAGCCGCGGCCGATGCTCGAGTATGCGACGTGTGCGTACCGGATTGAGGGCGGTCGCGTGCGCGAGGTGGCGGATATGGCTTCTTTGGGACGCCGAGAATCGCTGTTTTCCGATGGCATGTTGGGGTGGGGTGCCATCCGATGTGCAAAAAACGGAGTATTCAGCAGGCGTGAGGACAATTTTGGCTCTCTGGAGCCGCCCGGGGACGTGTCGAGCGCGAAAAAAAGTTCGGAATTGGACAAATCGTCCGAATTTGTGGCGCAAACGTCGCTCGAGAACGGCTCGGAAGCCTTCCCGAGCACGGATGGAAGCAGAATACTCCAAAAAATGCACGCTGGGTCGGCTACCACCCTGGCAGGGAGCTGGTTTCGCTACGATCGCGCGGGCGGTTGGGTGCTGCGCGGGCTCGATGCGTCGTTTTCGGCTGGCGCGGTGCATGCGGTTGTGGGCGGTAACGGCTGCGGCAAGTCGACAATGCTTTCGGTGCTGGCGAAGACCGCCAAGCTGCAGCGCGGCCGCATGGTGCGCGGGGCGGCCTCGGCTGCGCTGCTGCCGCAGAACCCCAAGGCCCTGCTGGTTGCCGAGACGGTTCGCGATGAGCTGATGGAATGGGCCTCGACCTGCGGATATGACGAGAACTTGGCGCGGGAGCGCGCGGCGAGCCTGGGGCTGTCGGGCCTGGATGGGCGCCACCCGTACGATCTTTCGGGCGGACAGCGCCAGCTGCTTGCGTTGGCAAAGCTGCTGCTGATCGGCCCCGAGCTGCTGCTGCTTGACGAACCCACGAAGGGCTTGGACCTGGAGAGCCGCCGCATCATCGCCCGCGCCCTATGCGAGCATGCGCAAGCCGGCGGCACCGTCATCATGGCCACGCACGATTTGGACTTTGCCGAGCAGGTAGCCGACGACGTCGCCATGATGTTTGACGGCGAGATTGCCTGCGTGGAGCCCCCGGCCGACTTCTTTGCCGACAACGTGTTCTATAGGGCGTGATGGGATGACGGACTGTCGTTTCTCGCGTTTACTCACAAAACTGGAGATCCCGCTGTTGTTGGCGGTGCCGGCGGTGATGGCAGCGGCGTTGCTGGCGGGCGTTGAGCAGGCGGCGCTTGCCATGCTTGTCGTGGTGGCGCTGGTGCTTGCACTGTTCTTTGCGGGTTACGAGGCATCTCGTCCGGGTTTGCGCCAGATTATGCCTACGCTGGTGCTGGCGGCGCTGGCGGCGGCGGGGCGCATCCTGTTTGGGCCCATTCCCGACTTTAAACCGGTGAGCGCCATCGCCATTATCGCGGGGGCGACGCTTGGTCGCCGCAATGGTTTTATGGTTGGCGCGCTGGCGGCGCTGACCAGCAATTTCTTTTTTGGACAGGGCATGTGGACGCCGTGGCAGATGTATGCTTGGGGGCTCGTGGGATACGTTGGCGGTGCGCTGACGTATGCGGGTGCGTTCGACCGCGCCGACGGCACCGTGCGCATGCCAGCACTGCTGGCGTACGGCTTTGCGTCGGGCCTGCTCTATGGCGTCGTGATCAACGCGTATGACATCATTGGTTTTGTACAGCCGCTTACCTGGGCGGGTGCCGTGGCGCGTCTTGCCACGGCAGTGCCGTTCGATATCACACATGGCCTCGCGACCTGCGTGTTCTTGGTCGCCCTGTACAAGCCCTGGTGTCGCCGCATTAACCGTGTCGTCGTGAAATACGGGCTGTAAGGCATTTCGCGTTTCCTCACGAACTTGCGGTGGAATAGTTCTCGTTTTTGGCTATTTGCTGCCCAAACAGGAACTATTCCACCGCACCTTATAGGGGGAGAGGGGTCACATGATCTGTTTTCCTCTGTCCCCCCCAGGAATTACTTGGGGCTAGAGCTCTAGCGTGAGGGTGACAGGGCAGTGGTCGCTGCCGAAGATATCGCCACGGATACCGGTGTCGCGTACGTTGTCGGCGATTGCGTCGCTTACCAGGAAGTAGTCGATGCGCCAGCCGGCGTTGTTCTTGCGGGCATTAAAGCGGTAGCTCCACCAGCTGTAGACGCCCTCGACGTCGGGGTTTGCCGCGCGCCAGGTATCGGTAAACCCGGAGTTGAGCAGCTTGGTAAACTTGCCGCGTTCTTCGTCCGAAAAGCCGGCGTTGCCGCGGTTGGACTTGGGGTTCTTAAGGTCGATCTCCTCGTGCGCAACGTTAAAGTCGCCGCAGGTCACGACGGGTTTGCCGGTCTCGCGCTCGAGCGCGCTCAAAAAGTCGCGGTAGGCATCGTCCCAGGCCATGCGCACGTCGATGCGGGCGAGTTCGTTTTGCGCGTTGGGAGTGTAGACATCCACAAACCAGAACTTGTCGAACTCCAGCGCGCAGACGCGGCCCTCGGTTACGGCTTGGGCGACGAGCTCGGCCGCCTCGCCCTCGCCGGCGTAGGGCAGCAGCGCATCGGCACGCAGTACGCGCAGCGGTTCCTGGCGGCTAAAGACCGCAGTGCCCGAATAGCCTTTACGCTCGGCGTAGCTCCAGGTTTGGTGATAACCGGGCAGGTCAATATCGACCTGGCCTTCTTGCAGCTTGGTCTCTTGCAGCGCCAGGATATCGACGTCGAGTTCTTGCGCGATCTGGATAAAGCTCGGGTCCTTTTTGAGCACGGCGCGCAGGCCGTTGACGTTCCACGAGGCGAAAGTGTAAGTCTGAGGCATGGTGTCCTTTCGACGGGGTTGGCAGGCTTAAGATTAACGCAACAAGAGCGGGGCGGAGTCCGCGAGTGATGGTGCGAACGCCGCCGTCCCGGAGACACGGACGGAGGACATATATGACGCAGGCAATATCGGACCCCAAACAAGCCTCCGCCGCGCTGGCGGAGCTGTTCGAAACCCATAGCCACGTGGTCTTCTTTGGCGGCGCGGGCGTTTCCACGGCAAGCGGCATTCCCGATTTTCGCAGCGTGGACGGCCTGTATCACCAGCGGTTTTCCTATCCGCCCGAGACCATGCTCTCGCATAGCTTTTACGAGGCACATCCGGCCGAGTTTTTCGACTTCTACCGGACCAAGATGATCGCCCTTAACGCCAAGCCCAACCACTGCCACGCCAAGCTGGCGGAGCTGGAGCGCGCCGGCAAGCTCGATGCCGTGGTGACGCAAAATATCGACGGCCTGCATCAGGCGGCTGGTTCACGGCGCGTGTTTGAGCTGCATGGCTCGGTCCACCGCAATATCTGTCAGACATGCGGCGCGGTCTACAACGCCGAATGGATTTGCGCGCGCGAGCACGAGGATGCCGCGGGCGTGCCCGTGTGTCCTGCGTGCGGCGGTCGCATCAAGCCCGATGTGGTCCTCTACGAAGAGCCGCTCGATGAGCGTGTACTTACCGGCGCCGTTGCTGCCATCGCCGCGGCCGACGCCCTCGTCGTGGGTGGAACCTCGCTCGTAGTGTATCCGGCGGCGGGCCTCACTCGTTACTTTACTGGCGATACGCTGGCCATTTGCAATTTGGCGCCCACCGATCAGGATGCAAATGCCGACCTGCTGATTTCTTGCGACATCGCGGCCGCGTTTGCGTTCTAGCCCGCGCGCGCGGATACAATAGAAAGACTGATTGCAAAGCGACCCCGCCGCCAGCGCCCGAGCGCGGCGGCGTGGGCATTTTAGGAGGATGTTCATGGCGAACGACAGCAAGACATGGCGGTGCGGAAAGTACGAGCTCAGCTTTGACCGTCCGCGCATCATGGGCGTCCTCAACGTGACGCCCGATTCGTTTAGCGACGGCGGTGAGCACTTTGACCAGGATGCCGCCATCGAGTACGGCCTGGCGATGCTCGATGCTGGCGCCGACATCATCGACGTGGGCGGCGAGTCCACGCGCCCCGGCTTTACCCCGGTCAACCCCGACGAGGAGGCGCGTCGCGTGCTGCCCGTCGTGCGCGCGCTCGCCAAAGAGGGCGCCATCGTCTCAATCGACACGCGTCATGTGGCGGTTGCCAAGGCGGCCGTGCGCTGCGGCGCCTCGATCGTCAACGACGTGACGGGCTTCACCGATCCCAAGATGGTCGAGTTTGTTAAGACGAGTACCTGCGGCGTCATCGTGATGCATGCCGGCGAGGTCGCCGCGCCCGCACGCACGCACGCAACGGTGCAGCTCGATACCTCGGCAGCGGCGTTTGTTGCCGAGAAGGCGCGCGAGGCGGCTGCCGAGGCCGCGCGTGAGGCCGAGAAGCCGGCTCGCCGCCGTCGCGGCAAGTTGCTGGGCGAGCCTAAGCCGGAGGCCAAGCTTCCGGGCGGCGTGGTGCAGCCCTCGTTGCCGTTTGGCGAACCGGAGCCCACGTCCGAGCCTTCAAGCGAGCAGGAGACGCCGGCCGCCGAGCAGGCTGCTGCCGCCGAGACCGTCGCGCCCGCGCCCGAGGCCGCGCCCGAGGCCACCGAGGCCGCATCGGAGTCCAATGACCGACTGGCCGCCATGATGCGCCGCAGCGCCCGCCGCGAGGAAGCCTACGTGCCCACCTCGCAGCTCCGCCGCTTCACCCTGCCCGATTCGGCGCCCATCATGCGCCGCGTCATGGGCTTTCTGTCCGACCAGGCCCGCACGCTCATCCATGCCGGCGTGTCGCGCGACCGCATCTGCATCGATCCTGGCCCGGGCTTTGGTAAGTCGGCTAACGAAGACATCGTCATCCAGCGCGAGACTGCCAAGATGGCGTCGCTGGGCTATCCGCTCATGTGTGCCGTGTCGCGCAAGCGCTTTGTGGGCGCCGTCTCGGGCGTGACCGAGGCCGCCGAGCGCGATGCCGCTACGTTTGGCGTGTGCCTGGGCGCCATCCAGGCCGGTGCCAACATCGTGCGCGTGCACGACGTCGCGGGCTTTGCGCAGTTCCTGAACGGTTACTGGGCCGTCGCCAAGCCGCAGCCGCGCCGTGCGTTTGTGGCCGTGGGCTCCAACCTGGGGCATCGTTGCGACAACATCCGCGCCGCACGCGACATGATCGCCGAGATTCCGCTCACCTGCGTGTCCAACTCCTCCAAGATCTACGAGAGCGAGCCGGCCTACGAGACGCGCCAGGACGCGTTTGCCAACGCCGTCATCGAGATTAAGACCGAGCTGGCGCCGTTGGTGCTGCTCGACGAGCTCATGAAGATCGAGGCCGAGCTGGGGCGCGACCGCTCCAAAAAGGCCAAGGTCAACGGTCCGCGCACCATCGACCTGGACCTGCTGTGGATGGACGGCGAGACCCACGGCGGCAAAAAGCTGCGCCTGCCGCATCCGCTGATCGGCGAGCGCGACTTTGTGCTGGTGCCGCTCGAGGACCTGATGCACGACCCGGCGCGGTTCTTCCGCTACAACGGCGTCGAGGTCAAGGAGCCCGAGGATCGCGTGGGCCATATCGTGGGCGAATTGGGGCGTATGTAGATGATCGAGATGAATGCTGTTGCCGCCGGCACCGAGCTCGACGCGGCGCGCGACGCGGGCCGCGAGGGCGTGTCCGCGGGCTGGTGCGCATGGAGCGCGGGCGAGGCGTCGTTGACGTTTTCGCTGGTCGTGCGCCCGGATGTGAACATGCATGCCTTCCACGGCCTGCCGTTTGTGGCCGCGATGGGCATGATGGACGCGCTCGTGGGCACGGCTTCGACGCCGGGGCTGGGCCTTGCCGGCAAGGTGGGTATTCAGTGGCCGAGCGACATTGTGTGCGGCGCGCCCGCGTTTGAGACGTCGTTCGCGCGCGTCGCCGTCAACGGTGGTGCCGGTGCTGCGGGCATGTTCGGTGCCGTGACGGTGGATATTGGGCGTTCGGCGCTGAGCGAGCTTGGTGTGGATGTGGCCGACGAAGCGCTGGTCGAGGCGCTGGCCGCCGCCGTGCTGGCCCGCGTGGACACCTGGGCGGTTGTTGCCAACACGCCGCAAGGCGCCGCAGGGCCGCTGGCTCCCGTGCTGGGCGAGTATTTCGACATGGTGCCGTTGCTCGGTCGCCAAGTTGCGGCGGTGTCGCCTAACGGCTTGCCGCTTGCGGTCGGTGTGTTTGCGGGCCTGGACATCTGGGGTCGCGCGACCATCAAGACCGATGCCGGCGAGCAAGAGTTTCCGCCCGAGGCCGTACGAATTCGCGGACTGTAACGCGAGGCACCCGCGCTCAAAGATAACGATGACAACGAAGCCCTCTTCGGCCTGTGCCGGGGAGGGCTTTGCGTGACTGCGGGGTAGCACCTCGGACCTATTCCTCAAAACTGAAAATTTTTCGATTTTGAGGAATAGAATTAAGCCAGCTCGGGCTTTTGCGAGGTATATTCGTTGCAGAGCCTATTCCTCGAAACTGAAAAATTTTCGTTTTTGAGGAATAGCGATAAAAGACCGCAGGGAGGCGCCAATGAAACTCATCAATAGAACGTCATACATGGACATGTTGACGAGCCTTATTGGCGTGCCGGACATCAAGGTCATAACGGGCATTCGCCGTGGCGGTAAGTCAAAATTGCTCGAGGCCCTCCGCGATTACGTGGAGGCAAATCTGTCCAATTCGAATGTCATCCATATCAATTACAACCTCGACGAGTTCGAGGACCTGCTCGAATATCATGCCCTGCTCGCCTATGTAAAAGAGCATCGAGCGTCCGACAAGCAAAACTTCCTGCTTATCGATGAGGTTCAGATGTGCGACGGCTTTGAACGCGCGATCAACAGCCTCCATGCATCCGAGCAGTACGACATTTTCATTACCGGATCGAACGCCTTTTTGCTGTCGAGCGATCTGTCGACGCTCTTTACGGGGCGTACGTTCGAGATCGAGGTTTTCCCATTCTCGTTTGAGGAGTATCGTCTCTATGGCGACGAGGGCGATGTCGACCGCGACTTCGATGAGTACGCGAGAACCGGCGGTATGTCCGGCTCTTACCCTTATCCACTGCAGGAGCAGCGCTATCAATATCTCTCCAATGTCTTTAAAACGCTCATCGTGAGGGATATCGTGCAGCGGCATAACGTGAGAAACGAATCGGCGCTGCTGCGCATTGCCGATTACATGATGGACAACGTTTCCAACATTACGTCGGCACGCAACATTACTGATGCATTAAATGCGGATGGGCTAAAGATTACGAACAAGACGGTCGGCACGTACATGGGGTACCTGTGCGATGCGTTTGCCTTCTATAAAGTTCGTCGGTACGACATTCGCGGCAAAAAATACCTTAAGAGCGGCGAGAAATATTACCTGGCAGACCACGCGTTCAAATACGCACTGCTCGGTACACGTGATATGGATTGGGGACGCGTATACGAGAACATGGTGGCCATCGAGCTGCTGCGCCGCGGATACGAGGTATACGTCGGTGTGCTCTATAAAAAGGAAATTGACTTTATAGCAATCAAGCGAAGCGAGAAGCTCTACATTCAGGTGAGCGACGACATCAGCTCGGATAAGACATTTGAACGCGAGATTTCACCACTGCTGAGCATTGGCGACGCGTACCCCAAGATGATTCTCGCCCGAACGCATCACGAGGCCACGGACCGCAATGGGGTGCAGATCGTGGACCTGGCGAGGTGGCTATGCGGCGAGGCGTAGCAGAAAGCCTATTTCTCAAAACTGATAAATTTTCGATTTTGAGGAATAGGACCGATGCGTTGCCTAGTTCGCCGCTCGCGTTCGTGCTTGACTTAAGCTCCTGCTCTATCCCAGCTCCTGCATACGGCGGTAGATTTCGCAGATACCCTTGATGGTGAGCTGTCCGTCGACCACGTCGAAGGCATCGGTCGAATCGGCGACGATGCTGGCGAGGCCGCCCGTGGCGATAACGGTGGCATCCTCGCGGCCCAGCTCGCGCTTCATGCGCGCGACCAGGCCCTCAGCCATGGCGGCGGCGCCCGTTACGGCGCCGACCTTGATGCACTCCTCGGTATCGCGGCCGATGGCGTGCTCGGGCGCCTCGAGCGGAACGCTGGCGAGCTTGGCGGCTCGGGCGGCGAGCGCGTCCATCGAAATGCGGATGCCCGGCGCAATCGCTCCACCAATGTAATAACCGTCCTCATCGATGACGTCGATATTGGTCGCGGTGCCAAAGTCCACCACGATTGCCGGCGCGCCGTAGAAGGTCTCGGCCGCAACGGCGTTAGCGACGCGATCGGCGCCTACGGCCTGGGGACGCGCCGCGCGCAGCTTGGTCACCGCGGCCGTCTGCGGCCCGATAACGATGGCGTCCGCGGCAATGCGGTCGGCCACAGTGTGCCACTCGCGCGAGAGCTGCGGCACCACGCCGGCGAAGGCGATCGCGTCGACCGCGTCGAGCGAGAGGCCGTACATCTTAAAGAAGCCCATCAGGCGCACATGGATCTCGTCGGCGGTATAGGAGCGGTCGGTGGGCATGCGCCACGACTGCACCAGCTCGTCTCCGTCAAACAGGCCCATGGCCGTCTGCGTGTTTCCCATATCGATAGCGAGCAGCATGTCTACTCCCGGTGTTGGCATAAAAGGACGCGCACCATTGTATACGTGCCGTCGACGGCGCTCGGCTGCGATTCGTTTACGGTGATAGGGGCTGAGGGGTTTTAAATATGAAGGAATTATGCTCTACGAGATTTTCCTTGCCGTTTACCGAACTCCCGCGTAATATTCTTTCTTGCGCACATGAGGCGCCCAGACATTGCGGGGTGGAGCAGTCTGGTAGCTCGCCGGGCTCATAACCCGGAGGTCGTAGGTTCAAATCCTGCCCCCGCGACCAAGAACTTGCAGCTCGTCGGCCTAGCCGGCGAGCTTTTTTGTTATTTCGGGACCGTGTTTTCGGTCCAATTCTCGGCCTCTCAAACAAAATCTCGATCTGTAACATCTAGACCCGATTTGGGCGGCTAGGTGTTACAGATCGAGATATACCGGTGGGTTGGGTCGTGTTTGTCTAAATCTGTAACACGAGGGACGGATTTTGCCGAGTTGTTGTTATAGATTGAGATTTTCTAGCAGGCGGGTTTGGTTTGTCTCGATCTGTAACAGTAAGACCCAGTTTTGCCGCGTAACTGTTACAGATTGAGACAAACCGACGGGCCGCCCTGCCCCATCCACCTGCCGCTACCTGCTGTCCGCCGATTTCCGTTGCGCTGTTGTATTCCCATGCCATATCCTCTAGACAACTACGCGGCAACATCGCCGCCGCGCCTACAAGAGAGGAATGTCCATGACCGCATCTGCATCCAAGCTGCTTCAGCCCATTACGGTTGGCCCCCTTGAGCTCAAAAACCGCATTATGTTCCCGCCGCTGACCACCGGCTACGAGGAACGTGACGGCTCCATTGGCGAGCGCAGCCTGGCTTTTTACGAGCGCTTGGCCCGTGGCGGCGTGAGCTACATCGTCATCGGTGACGTTGCCCCCGTCATGACCGCAAGCCCCACGCCCAAGCTGGCAACCGACGCCCAGATCTCCACGTTTAAGGCCCTGGCCGACACCGTCCACAAGCACGGCGCCAAGGTCGCGCTGCAGCTGTTCCACCCCGAGTACGACGTGCCCGGCGTCGGCCGCATGGTCATGGGATCCATGGCCGCCGCTAAGGCCGCGCAGGAGGCCAAGGCCGCCGGTGACGAGGAGACCTTTGCCGCCAAGATGGCCGAGTCCAACGAGATTCGCAATCAGGCCTACGCCAAGCTGCATCACGACATGCAGCACTTTGTGAACGAGGCGAGCGTAGAGCAGCTCGCCCAGATCAAGGAGGCCATCGCTGCCTCGGCCGCTCGCGCGCAGCAGGCCGGCATCGACGCCATCGAGGTCCACGGCGACCGCTTGGTGGGTTCGCTGTGCTCGGCCATCCTCAACCAGCGCACCGACGAGTACGGTGGTTCGTTCGAGAACCGCGTTCGCTACGCGCTGGAGGTCGTCGCTGCCATTAAGGAAGCCGCGCCGCAGCTGATGGTGGAGTACAAGCTCCCCGTGATCATGGAGAACCCCGATGGCACGCCGCGCGGCAAGGGTGGCTTGCAGCCCGACGAGGCATGCGAGTTCGCCAAGCTGCTCGAGGGCGCCGGCATCGACATGATCCAGGTCGCGCAGGCCAACCACACCGGCAACATGGGCGATACCATTCCGCCCATGGGCGCCATGCCCTACAACTGGACGCTGCCCGTGGCCGAGCGCGTCAAGGCCCTGGTCTCCGTGCCGGTGGCAACCGTCGGCCGTGTTGTCTCGGTCGAGGCCGGCGAGAAGATTCTGGAAGACGGCGCGGCCGACATCATCGCCTATGGCCGCTCGCTCATGTGCGACCCCGACATTGCGCTGAAGGCCGCCACGGGTGAGCCCATCCGCGAGTGCCTCAACTGCAACAAGGGCTGCGTCGACGCGATTCAAAATCGCAAGTACATCTCGTGCGTGCTCAACGCCGAGAACGGCGACGAGGCGACCATCGCCATCAAGCCGGGCGAGGGCGACAAGAAGATCGCCGTGGTGGGCGGCGGTATTGCCGGCCTGGAGGCCGCACGCGTGGCGGCCAAGCGCGGCTACGGTGTGACCGTCTACGAGGCGAGCGATCATCTGGGCGGCCAGATTGTGCTGGCGGCCGCGCCTCCGCGCAAGGACGAGATCATGCGCTCGGTTGAGTACTACGAGAAGATTCTGCCCGGCCTGGGAGTGAAGGTCGAGCTCAGCCATGCCGCTACCGCTGAGGACCTCAACGCCGCCGATGCCGCGATTGTGGCTGTGGGCGCGCACGACGTGGTCATCCCCGTTCCAGGCGCCGACTCGGAGAAGGTCGTCTCGAGCTGGGACGTGCTGGCCGGCAAGGTGGAGCTCAGCGGCCGCGTCGCCGTCATTGGCGGTGGCCTGGTGGGCACCGAGACTGCCGAGTACCTGCTGCAGCACGGCTGCGAGGTGGCGATTGTCGAGATGCTCGACAAGATTGCCGCGGGCGAGTCCGAGACCATTCTGCCGCTGATTATGAGCGACTTTGCAGAGCACAACGTGGAGCAGCACGTGAAGACCCGCCTGACCGCCATTACCGACGAGGGCGTGGAGGCTGTTCGCACCACCGAGGACGGCGCCGAGGAGCCGGTGAAGATCGCCTGCGATTACGTGGTGATGGCCGTGGGCTCCAAGGCCAACGCGTTTGACCTGGATGGCGTGACGGTGCCCGTGACCTGCGTGGGCGACTGCTCGGGTGAGCGCACCGCCGACATCGCGAGCGCCATTCGCACGGCGTATCACGCGGCCAACGAGCTGTAGTTGAACATCGCGGCCAGGCGGGGCGGTAGCACGGATCCGTCTCGCCCGGCTGTGTCCCGTCGGGTGTCAACCGGTGCGGGGCCTGCAAGCGCAGCAGGTCCCGCCCTTTTTGTTTTGCTCCGGTGGACGGCAATGCGCGGTAATCATGAGGAGTGAGGACGTCTACTGTCTTGCAGATCACTCAAAATTATTGAGGGAGGGGTTAATAACTATATCCTCTATACCAAAGGACATAAAGAGATGCCAATTTTGTTGACAAGCGAATGACGATTAGCTGCGAGTCAGCTACCAGCGTAAATAATCGATAAAGAAATGTCGTAATTTGGTGCCAAATGCCCAGATAACGCCGCGTCTTTTTTAATTAACTGCTTTGAGCAAACGGTAAAATGCTACTATCTAACTTGCACGTAAGAAAGCAGATTAACGGTTAAGGCTAAGAAGTGGCAGGTATGTCGGAAGCAACTAGGACTCGCACGCATGCGCCCGAGGTTAGGCAGCGCGCCGTCGAGATCCTTCAAGAGGGGGTCGGTCATCGCGCCCTCGCCGCGGAGCTTGGCATTCCCCAGGCCACGGCTCGTCAGTGGGCCCGCGCGTATGCCGTGGGCGGTGCCGACGCCGTTCTCAATGCCGGCTCGCATCATCACACCTATTCGTACGACGTAAAGCTCGCTGTGGTTAAGGACCGTCTGGAAAACGGCTTGACGGTTCGCGAGGCCATGATCAAGCACAAGATTCCCAGCGAGTCTTCGGTCAAGGCTTGGTGCCGTCAGTACCGCGAGAGCGGTGAGTCCGCACTGGTCGATAAGCCGCGCGGTCGCAAGCCGCGCGTTAAAAAGGCGGAATAGCAAACGGGATGGTGCGCCCACAGGGGCGCATTTTTCTTGCCGCGCCAACTTTTTGGACCGGCGCGAGCCTGTCGGGACATCCTCCAAAGTGGCCAATAAGCTGCGCGCAGTGGCCCGCGCACCTGTCGCTGCGATAGGGGGGCGTCGCCTCTCTGCTCCAAAGCGGACGTGCCCTTGCCCCGTACGCCTAAAACTCCCCAGTTGACCGAAAACCCGCCGCCGCTACTCCTCAATTGAGCTATAACGTTAAACAATTGCAGCGTTTTTGCATGGGGGAGTGATGGTATGACGCTACTGTATTTCCTTACCCTGTTTCCGCTGGTACCGGCGCTGGGCATGCTGCTCGCGCGCGGTGACCGCGCCCGCGATGCGGTGGGGCTTGTAGGCTCCGGCATTATTATGGCGGTGACAGCTGTAGTCGCCGTCTTGTTTTTTGGCACGGGTCCGCAGAGCTTTGAGGTTGCCCCCGGCACCTCGCATGTGCTCTCGATCATCAGCTCCGCCATCGATGTCATCCTGTGCGCCGTCATCCTGTACAACGCGTATAAATATAGGAACGCGCTCACCACGGTGCTCGGCATAGTCCAGCTGGTGGGCTCGCTCGCCTTTGCAGCCATGACGCTGCCCGCGGCCGAAGCCGTCACGGCGACGCCGCTCTACCTGGACTACATGAGCGTGATCATGGTCCTCGCCGTTGGCATTGTCGGCAGCCTAATCTGCGTGTATACCCTGGGCTACATGAAGGACTTCCAGGCCCACGACGAGCACGAGGCAGCGCTGCGCGGGCAGACTGCGCCCGACCGTCGCCCGCAGTTCCTGGCGCTTATGTTCCTGTTCCTCTCGGCCATGTTCGTCATCGTGACGAGCGACAACCTTGAGTGGCTGTTCTGCGGCTGGGAAATCACCACCGTGTGCTCGTTCCTCATGATTGGCTACACGCGCACGCCCGAGGCCATCAAGAACGCCTTTACCCAGATCATCCTTAACATGCTGGGCGGCATCGCGTTTTTGGCCGGAATCATGTACCTGCACGTTAACGGCATGCCGTTGACCATCTCGGGTATGATCGAGCTTTCCGGCGCCGGTACCGCGCAGTCCGCGCTGCTGGTGATGCCGGTCATCTTGCTATCGCTCGCCGCCCTTACCAAGGCCGCGCAGATGCCGTTCCACACTTGGCTGCTCGGTGCTATGGTTGCCCCCACGCCCACGAGCGCCCTGCTGCACTCGTCAACCATGGTCAAAGCCGGCGTGTTCCTGATGGTCAAGCTGAGCCCGCTCTATGCCATCTATCCTGTGACCGGCTTTATGGTCACGAGTGTGGGTGCCATCACGTTTTTGCTTGCTGCCCTCATGGCCATCTCGCAGAGCAACGCCAAGCGCGTGCTCGCGTACTCCACCATTTCCAACTTGGGCCTCATCAGCGCCTGCCTGGGTGTCGGCGCGCCCGAGGCCGTATGGGCGGCCATCTTCCTGATCCTGTTCCATACGGTGGCAAAGTCGCTGCTGTTCCTGTGCGTGGGCACGGCCGAGCATCATATCGGCAGCCGTAATATCGAGGACATGGACGGTATGTTCAGCCGCATGCCGCACCTGACGCGCCTGATGATGCTGGGCATCATGGGCATGTTTGTGGCGCCGTTTGGCATGCTCGTGTCCAAGTGGGGCGCCCTGGTGGCGTTTGCCCAGACCGGCAACGTGCTCATGATCATGGTGCTGGCCTTTGGCTCGGCCGCGACGTTTTACTTCTGGGGCAAGTGGCTTGCCAAGCTTTCGGGCGTCGACCCCACGGCTCAAAACGTTGAGGTCAATGTCCATAAGACCGAATGGATGGCGCTCAACACCATCGCCGCGCTGCTGATTCTGTGCTGCGTGGCGTTCCCGGTTATCTCGAGCGGCCTGGTGTCGCCTTACTTGGCCATGGTGTTTGGCCGCGTGCCGTACGTTATTGGCAAGGACGCCATGTATCTGATGGTGGTTATCGTGGCGTTTATCGCCGTGGTGCTGCTGACTTCATTCCGCGTGAGCAATAAGCCGCACGTCAACGTGTACCTTTCGGGCGTGGGAACCGACAAATATCGTCATTTCCGCGGCTCGATGGGACACGAGGTGAAGGCCGAAAAGCGCAATTGGTACTCGGAGGACGCCCTTGGCGAGAAGCGTATTGGCCCCGCGGGCAGCGTCGTGTGCTGCAGCATTATCTTGTTTGCGCTGCTGTGTTGCGCGTGGATTGGACCCGAGAGACTTGCCATGAGCGCGCCCTCGGTGCTGCGCGGCAAGTATTTCGAAGGTTCGGGCGTCGTGGGCATATTTATTGGTACCGTGGTGTTTGCCCTGCTGGCGCCTTTGGTTGGTGGCCTGATCGACGGCGTTGACCGCAAACTTTCGGCCCGTATGCAGGGCCGCGTGGGCCCGCGCCTGCTCCAGCCTTTCTACGACGTTGCCAAGCTGCTGCGCAAAGCCCCTGCCAGCGTAAACACCATGGACGATACCTATATGGCGTGCGCGCTCATCTTTACCGTCGTGGGCGGCGGCATCTTTGTGTCGGGCTCTAACACGCTACTGTGCGCTTTTATGGTGACGCTCGCCGCGATCTTTGTGGTGTTGGCGTCCGCCTCGACGCAAAGCCCGTTTGCCCAGGTTGGCGCCGATCGTGAGCTACTGCAGGTTATGAGTTACGAGCCCGCCGTTTTGCTGATGAGCGTGGGCCTGTACCTTGCCACCGACAGCTTTGATTCCATCGCCGTGACGGGGCAGTCGGCCCCCATCATCGTGTACAGCGCGCCCATTTTCCTGGCGCTGCTCGCGGTGCTTACCATCAAGCTGCGCAAGTCGCCGTTTGACCTTTCGTACTCGCATCACGCGCATCAAGAGATCGTCCAGGGCGTCGCCACCGAGATGAGCGGCGGCACGCTGGCCAAGATGACCCTTATGCACTGGTGCGAGACCGTGCTGTTTTTGATGTGGGTGGGCATGTTCTTTGTCTGGGACAACCCGGTGAGCTGGGTGGTCGCCCTGGTCGTGATGGTCGCGACGTATTTTGTCGAGGTCCTGATCGACAACACCTTCGCACGCAGCACCTGGCGCAGCTGCTTTAGGCTCGGATGGGGCGTGGCGCTGGTGTTTGGCCTGCTCAACCTTATGCCCATCCTCGTTGACGTGTTTATTTAGGAGGCGGCATCCATGGATCATAAAATGTCGCGCTCGCCGTGGGTTATTCATTACGACGGTTCGAGCTGCAACGGATGCGATATCGAGGTGCTGGCCTCGCTCACGCCGCTGTTCGATGCGGAGCGCTTTGGCGTGGTCAACACCGGCAACCCCAAGCATGCGGATATCTTTTTGGTGACGGGGTCGGTCAATGCCCAGAACCTGCCTGTCGTGCGCCAGATCTACAACCAGATGCTCGAGCCCAAGTGCGTGGTGGCGTGCGGCATCTGCGCGTGTTCGGGCGGCGTGTTCCGCGATGCCTACAACGTGATCGGCGGCGTGGACCGCGCGATTCCCGTGGACGTGTACGCGCCCGGGTGCGCCATTCGCCCCGAGACGGTGATCGATGCCATCGTGGAGGCGTGTGGCATCCTGGACCAGAAGGAGGCCGTGATGCGCGCCGGCGGCGATCCGCTCACCGTGGGCGGTGCCGCTACTTGGGACGGTGGCGTTGAGCTGGGCGAGGACGGGTTTGTGGCTGCTGCGGAGGCCGGCGACGCGACCGCCGCTGCAAAGGAGGCCGAGTAATGCAAAAGGCTATCTATACCACCGTCGGGATCGACGAGCTGTTGCCGCATGTTCAGGCGCTCAAGGGCGTCGGCGCGCGCTTTGTGCAAATGCACGCCGAGCGCAACGTCGACGACGGCACGTATCGCTTGGTCTATACGTTTATCAACGTTCGTGCTGCTCAGGAGCATATCGCGCAGGACGGCAGCTATGCGATCGAGAACCTGGTGATTGAGGGAATTAATCAGTACCAGGAGATTCCGTCCATCAGCTCGTACTATCCGGCAGTATTCCCGTTTGAAAACGAAGCGCACGACCTGTTTGGTCTTGCCATCACCGACATGCAGGTCGACTTTAAGGGCTTTTTCTACCAGGTTTCGACTGGCGAGCCCATGAGCGTCATCACGCCCGAGGTGAAGGCCGCACGCGAGAAAGCCATGAAGGTCCGTGCCGCTGCCGAGGCCAAGGCGCGCAAGGCCGCGGCCGAAAAGGCCGCCGCTGCGGCTGCTGCAGGGGAGGGCGCTGCGGGCGCTGCCGTCGCTCAGCCCACTGCGGCTGCCGGCTCCGATGCTCAGCACGATGAGGCTGCTGCCAAGGCGGCGCTCAGGGCTGCCGAGATGGAGGCAAAGCTCGCCGCCATGGATCCCGAGAAAGCGGCCAAGGTCCGCGCGGCGCTTGCCGCTAAGGCCGCCCGCGACAAGCAGAAAGAGGAGGCGTAAGGTCCATGGCACATCGCTCCGTTATTCCGTTTGGCCCGCAGCACCCGGTGCTGCCCGAGCCGCTTCATCTGGACCTGGTGATTGAGGACGACCGCGTCATCGAGGCAATTCCGCAAATCGGCTTTGTGCACCGCGGACTCGAGAAGCTCACCGAAAAGCGCGATATGCATCAGTTTGGCTACATCGCCGAGCGCATCTGCGGCATCTGCGCCGTGGGCCATAGCTGCGGCTATGCCAGCGCCTGCGAGCGCATGCTCGGTATCGAGGTGCCCGGCCGCGTGCAATATATCCGCACCATTCTGCATGAGCTTTCGCGCATCCACTCGCACCTGCTGTGGCTGGGCCTGCTCGCCGATGCCTTTGGCTTCGAGGCGCTGTTCTATCGTTCGTGGACCCTGCGCGAGCAGATTCTCAAGATTTTTGAGAGCACGTGCGGCGGCCGCGTGATTTTGTCGATCAACGAAATCGGCGGCCTTAAGCACGATATCGAGGACTCCGAGCTGGCGGGGATTGTCCAGACGCTTGACGCCATGCGTCCCGACTACGAGGCCCTGGTGCATACGTTTTTGGACGACAGCAGCTGCGGCGAGCGCCTGCATGGCGTGGGCGTGATCAGCAAGAAAGACGCGCTGGAGCTTTCGATGGTCGGTCCGTTTGGGCGCGCATCGGGCGTGGATTACGACGTGCGCATGTTTGGTGACGGTGCCTATGCGGACCTGGCTGCATTTGAGTCCATCGTTGCTACCGATGGCGACTGCTATGCTCGCTGCCAGGTGCGTTGCGCCGAGGTCACGCAGGCCATGGACATTATCAAGGAGCTTGTGGGCAAGATTCCGCACGACGGCATCGGCGGGCGTACCAAGCTTACGCCGGCCGACGGCGCGCGCGGCGAGGTTGTGATTGAGCAGCCGCGCGGCGAGGCGTATTACTATGTGCGCGGCAACGGCACCAAGAACCTGGACCGTTTCCGCGTGCGCACGCCGACGTCGCAGAACCTGGCGGGTCTGACGCATGCGCTGCAGGGCGTGCTCCTTGCTAACGTGCCCATGATTATCCTGACCATCGACCCCTGCATTAGCTGCACGGAAAGGTAGGCACGGCATGAGTTTGCTGACATTTGCCAAGACGGCCTTGGGCTCTATGGTCAAGCCGCCGGTCACGGTGTGCTATCCGCAGGAGAAGCTCGCGGCGCCCGAGCGCCTGCGCGGGCATATCGTCAACGACATGGACGTGTGCATTTGCTGCGGGATGTGCGCGCGTCGCTGCCCGGCGGGCGCGCTCGCGGTCGATCGCAAGGGCGGTACCTGGTCGATCGACCCGTATGCCTGCGTGGTGTGCGGCGAGTGCATCGAAAGCTGTCCTAAACACTGCCTGAGCATGGACACCGCCCGCACTCCGGTTGCGGCGGACAAGACTCCCACGGTAGAAACCAAGCCGGAGTAGCATTGGTATAGAGCTGGAATAGGGGCCGGTGGGGGAAATGCCCCACCGGCCCCGCGCTTAAACGCGCGGTTAAGCCTCCACGAGCAAAACTATGCCGGATTACGGGGCTGAATAGCGAACCTCCGACCATATCGAAAATTGCAAAAACAAAACCGCAGGTAGATAGCCTACCGTTTTTCAAAAAATGAAGGTATGGATGAGGACCCCGACTTTAGCCCCGTAATCCAGCATAGTTTTGAAATGACACCATATCCGTAACAGCTCCTGATCCCCCAAGGACGGAGGAAAGTGGGTCATTTTTGCCTGATGGCTCCGAGTCGCGCCCGTTTTCCTGCGAAAACTCTCGTGTCTCAACTTTGGTGAGACATTTGTCTCACACCCAAAATCAAATCTGGAACGTGTGTCACCTGCCTTAATTGTGTCTCATTTCGTAACTTTAGGCTGATGCAAGGTCTGAGCCTGCGAGAAGGGAGACGCGATGAGTAGGTATACGAGGGGTCTCTTGGCGGTGATGCTGGCCGTAGTGCTGGTGTTGCCGGCTGCAGCATTTGCCATGCTGCCCGAGGCCAACGCCAGGTCCAGTACCGGAATGGACGGACCGACAATGAGCGGAAAGGTCGTCGTCGATCCCGACACCAGCGGACGCTGGGAAATCTGGGCGGCCGGTCACAACGGTAATAAAGTAACGACTCAAAACATCGGCCGAATCTGGACCGACAAGACGGTCGAGGCAACTGAGGAAAACGAAGAGTCGGATTTTCTGACCACGCTTTCGGCCATGTCCTCGACGTCTAATTCAACCGTGACGGTTACTACGCCGCTCGACATCGTGATGGTGCTGGATGCATCTGGCTCGATGGATGATCCTATGGGTGGCGGAGATCGCACCAAGCGTATCGATGCACTGAAGAACGCTGCGAACAGCTTTATCGATACCATCGCCAAACAAAACGAGAGTATCGAGGGTGTCGATAGGCAACATAGGGTTGCCATTGTTAAGTTTGCGGGCGAGAAGTCCAACAATATCGGCAACAATATGTATCGCGACGGAGGGTACTCCTACAATTACACCCAGGTTATGAAAGAATTGACCTACTGTTCCGGCAGCAATGCGGATGATCTCAAGAAGAATACAATTAATCAAATTCAGCCTGCCGGCGCCACGCGCGCCGACTATGGCCTAGAGCTGGCCGAGGGAATCACTATCACTTCTGGCCGCAAAGACGCCAAGAAGATTATTGTGTTCTTTACCGACGGTACGCCAACAAAGCAAAATAAATTCAATGCGGATGTCGCCAATGCTGGTGTGGCGGCTGCCAAGAGCATGAAGGACGGCAAAGCCACCGTTTATACCATCGGTATCTTTGGTGGAGCGAATCCCAGTGCCGGCATTCAAGATTTAGGAACAGACGAAGCGAATAAAGCGAACAAGTTCATGCAGGCTGTTTCAAGCAACTACCCCAATGCCACGGCGTGGGATACCCACGGCACACGCGCGGAAAACTCCGACTACTACAAGTCGGCGACCAATGCCGAGGAGCTCAAGAAGGTCTTCGACGACATCTCGCAGGCCATCACATCGGAACCGCCTTATCCGACCGAAATCCATAAGGGATACGACGAGACCAAGTCCGGCTACATCACGTTTACCGATGAGCTGGGCGACTTTATGCAGGTCGACAGCTTCACCGAGGTCGTCATCAACGGCACGCCGTTTACCAATCCGAGCAAGAAGTTCAACAAAGAAACCAAGACCGATACGTACGAGTTCGATGGCAAAGCAAAAGACCTGCTCATTACCGTGCAGCGTGCTGGTGATGACAATCCCCAGAAGGGCGATATCGTAACGGTCAACATTCCCGCGTCGTTGATTCCGCTGAGCCACTTTAAGACCGTAGACGGCAAGCTTTCGGTCGACAGCGCTCAGCCTATCCGCGTGAAGTACACCTCGAGCGTGAAGAGCACTGCGCTCGACAACCTGTTTACGCCCGAGAAGGTAACGGGGCTCAAGGATTACATCGAGAACAATACGGCCGTTGCCAACGGCACCAAGACCGTGAATTTCTACGCGAACAAGTGGAGCGGCGGTGCGTTGGGTAATACGGTTGCGACCTTTGAGCCTGCCGACACCAACCGCTACTACTACTTCCAGAAGCAGACTCCTATTTACACGGATGAGGAATGCACGCAGCCCGCAAAGAATTCGCTGGCAGATACTGGCACCTATTACTACAAGGATGAGTTTGAGGAGCAGGGCGAAAACGGCGAGGCCAAGCCCGCCTCTGCCGTCATCGAGTTTATCGGCGGCGACGCTGCGAAGTTTGACGGCGCGATTGTTCCCGATGAGAACGGTAACTTGGTGTTTACTGTGGGAACCGCACGCCTGGCCTTTATCGACGAGCTCCACACCACCAAGGATAACGTGGGCGGCAACAACACCGAGACCGCGAAAGACGTTCTCAACCCCAAGTGGAACAACACGTCCGCCAAGGCGACCGCGACGCATGTCAATTCCTACTTGGGCAACAACGGCAAGATTAGCTTTGCGTACAACATGACGCCGGCGACGGTGGAGACCAAGGCTAGCTTTGGCCTGACCAAGGTGCTCGAAGGCCGCGCCTGGACGAAAGGGGACACGTTTGAGTTTGGGCTGACGTCCGAGAACGGAGCCCCGATGCCTGCGGCTACGACTGCGGCTACGACCAAGAAGAACCTGGACGACAAGGGTAAGGCTGTCATCGACTTCGGTACGATCAAATACACCGAGCCTGGCACGTACGTCTACAGGGTCAGCGAAAAGAACGCCGGGACCACGGTTGACGGCATTGCCTACAGCAAGAACGTCGCGGAGATCACCGTGACGGTAACGCCCAACAAGAAGGGCGAGCTCAGCGCCGCTGTGAAGGTGACTTGGAGCGAAGCCGACGAGACCGAGTTCAAGAACGTCTACACTGCGGAGCCTGTTGAGTCCAGCGTTACCGACAAGATTGACGTGACCAAGTCTCTGACCGGGCGCGACCTTACGGCCGGTGAGTTCAGCTTTGAGCTGCGCGAGATCGTGGACAAGGAATTCAAGCCTGTCGAGACCGTCAAGAACGATGCCAACGGCAAGGTGACGTTCAGCGCCATCAAGTACACCGAGATTGGCCAGCACACCTACACGCTGCATGAGGTTAAGGGCAACGCCGGTGGTATTGACTACGACGACGCGGTCTACACCATCGTGACGACCATCGCCGATAACGGCAAGGGCCAGCTGGTTGCCACGCATGAGCTAAAGGATGCCAAGGACGTCAAGAGCATCAAGTTCGAGAACGTCTACACCACGAATGCTGCCGAGGCCTCGCTTGCGGGCATCAAGAACCTGCAGGTCGCCGACGGCTTGACTCCGGCTGATATTGCCGGCAAGTTCACCTTTACCGTGACCGGTGAAGAGGGCGCGCCTATGCCCGCGAACGCGAGCGTGACCAATGATGCCAAGGGCAAGGTCGACTTTGGCAAGATTGCCTTTACGCTCGACGACCTTAACAAGGCCTTGGGTGAGAAGCCCGAGAAGCGCGAGCATACCTTTACCTACACCGTGACCGAGTCCGGCGAGGTCGCTGGCGTGACCAACGACGCCAAGCCTCCGCGTACGGTTTCCTTCACCGTGACCGATGACAGCAAGGGCAATCTGAGGGTGTCCCGCAAGCCGGACGGCGATGTGGCATTTACGTTCACCAATACCTACAGCGTGACGCCTGTCAAGACGAGCGTCACCGACCAGATCGCCGCGACCAAGGTTCTGACCGGACGCGAGCTTGCTGCCGACGAGTTCTCCTTCGAGCTCGTCGAGGGCGAGGGCGAGGGCGCCAAGGTCGTTGCCACCGGCAAGAACGCCGCCGATGGCAAGATCACGATGAGCCCCATCGAGTACACCAAGGCCGGAACGCACGCCTATACGCTGCGCGAGGTCAAGGGCAACGCCGGCGGTATCACCTACAGCGATGCCAAGTTCACCATCGAGACCACCATCACCGACAAGGGCGACGGCACGCTCGAGGCGAAGCATGTCCTGCAGGACGACGTCAAGGCTGCAACTTTCGAGAACGCTTATAGCGTGACCCCGATCGACGCAGGGCTCGACTTTGACCTGAGCAAGGCCATCGACGGTCGCGACTGGACGGACTCCGACAAGTTCAGCTTTACCATCACCGCTCCCGAGGGCACCCCGCTGCCCGACCCCGCAACCGTAACTGTGAGCAAGAAGGACGCGAAGGATGGCATCGCCGCCATCAAGTTCGGCAAGATCCACTACACGGCTGCCGGAACCTATAAGTACGAGATTCGCGAGAACGCGGGCAGCACGGTCGGCATGACGTATGACGCGCATGTCGCAACCGCCGAAGTGACCGTGACTGAGGACGGCGAGGGCAAGCTGACCGCCAATGTCACCAAGAAGGAAAACGGACGCTTCACCAACACGTACCGCACTGAGCTTAACTACACCGCGGCCGGCGGCCTCAAGCTCAGCAAGAGCCTCTCCGGACGTCCTATGACCGAGGGTCAGTTCACGTTTACCGTGACCGCCGACGAGGCCTCGGCCAACGCGCTTGGCCTGCTGCCCGGAGCCAACAACTTCAAGTCCCCTGCGACGGCAGAGGCAACGGTCGGCCTGATTGACATCCTGGCTGGCCATGAGGTCAAGTTTACGCAGGCTGACGCCGGCAAGACCTTCACGTACACCGTAGCCGAGAAGAATGACGGCAAGTCCGGTTACACCTACGACGACGCCGTGCGTACCGTGACGATCGCCGTCGCCGATGACGGTGCCGGTACGCTTACCGCCACGACGACCGTCTCCGGCGGTCCCGAGGGTACGCATACGACGGTCCACAAGAGCGGTGAGAACAAGGTCGAGAGTGCCCTGGTCCCGTTCCACAACAGCTACAGCGCTACGACCAACACGCCTGGTGGCACCGCTGCTCAGGTCGTTGCCGCCAAGACCCTGACCGGCCGCCCGATGGTCGACGGCGAGTTCTGGTTCGGTATCGCCTATCAGGGTGAGCTTGTGGCATACGAAAACCTCAAGCCCAATATCGGCGGGCACGTGAGCTTTGATACGCTGCACTACGACACCAAGATGCTTGCTAATCTTGAGGCTGCTGGGCTTGCTTATCGTACCGATAAGGACGGCAAGCTTGCCTGGACCATTAACTACACGGCCTACGAAGATTTATTCGGGCTGCCGAATGGCGTTTCCGCTACAACGTGGAGCTTTGGCTTTAAGGTTATCGTCGTCGACAACGGTGACGGTACCCTGACGGCGACGGTCGACTACGGCGGCGTCGAGCCCTTGTTCGAGAACGTCTACGGCGCCGACGCCGTGGATGCCGCGCTCACCGGTACTAAGAAGCTCCAGGTTGCCGAGGGCCTGACCCCGGCCGACATCACGGGTAAGTTCACCTTTACCGTGACCGCCGACGAGGCAGGTGCCCCGATGCCCGAGCGCACGACCGTAACCAACGACGCAGCCGGTAACGTGGACTTTGGCAAGATCCACTTTACGCTCGAGGACCTCAACCGCGCTCTGGGCGTGACGGACGATGCGACCGATAAGGCCGAGGCAGACGAAGCTGACGAGGCCGAGGCCGATGAGGCAGAGGCTGAAGAGGCCGACGCCGACGCTGATGCCAACGTTGACGAGCCCGGCGACGAGCCCGAGCCCGCAGCCCCCACCGCTCCGCGCTCGCACACCTTTACTTACACGGTGACCGAGTCCGGTAGTGCCCCTGGCGTGACCAATGACACCAACGCCACGCGCAAGGTTTCTTACACCGTGTCTGACGACGGTGCCGGGCATCTGAGCGTCAAGCGCGAAGGCGACGACGGTGCTGCCTTCACGTTTTCCAACACCTACGGCGTGGCACCTACCGATTCGTCCGTGACCGATCAGGTCAAGACAGTCAAGCGCCTGACTGGACGCGACCTTGCAGCAGGCGAGTTCACGTTTGAGCTGCTCGAGGACGACGTGGTTGTCGCTAACGGCACCAACGACGCTAACGGCACCGTGACGCTGAGCCCGATTCGCTACGAGGCACCCGGCACGCACACGTACACGCTGCGCGAGGCTTGCCCCAACGCGCTCGGCCTGTACAAGGGCGTCACCTATGACGGCACGACCTACACCGTCGTGACCACCGTCTCCGACAACGGCGACGGCACGCTGACCGCGACGCACAAGCTCGAGGGAACCACCGAGTCGGCTGGCTTTACCAACAAGTATCACGCCATGCCTACGCAGGTTTCCATCGGCGCTATCAAGGTGCTCGAGGGACGCGAACTCAAGAAGGACGAGTTTAGCTTTAAGCTCGTTGGCGAGGACATCGAGTCTACGGTTGCCAACGATGCCGACGGCAAGATCAACTTCGACAAGTTCGAGTACGACGAGCCCGGTACGTACGTCTATACCATCAGCGAGGTCAAGGGCGACGAGACCGGTATGACCTATGACAAGTCCGTCTTTACCGCGACCGTCAACGTGGTCGACGACGGCGAGGGTAACCTCAAGGCGAGCGTCGCCTATGCCAAGGGCGACAAGAGCGTCGAGGGTATCGTGTTCAACAACGCGTACAAGAAGCCCGAAACGCCCGTGCCGACGCCCGACCCCGGCACGCCCAAGACCGTGACGAACATCGTCAAGACGGTCAAGGGTTTCCTGCCCACCACGGGTGACCAGCAGGCAGCCGCACTGCTCATGGCATTTGTTATTGCCATGGCCGGCGTCGGTGCCCTGATCTGGGGCATCCGTAAGCGCTAGGCAAACTGACAGCGCCCGGGGCCAAGGGTCCCGGGCCGCTGGCGGGGAGCCAAAACATAGCCCTCACCCCACCCCCAGCCGCCACGGAGGCATCTCCCTCCTCCGTGGCGGCGCTTTTGTGCGTTGGGGAGGAGGGCGCGCCACGAAACCGGCCCATCTACTACGTTTAGCTCCTTACCCCCAACCATGCCAAAAAGCGCGAAAACAAAACCGCAGGTAGAACGCCTGCGGTTTTGTTCAAAACGAAGGTATGGTCAGGGGTGTTGAGTCAAACGTAGTAGATGGGCCGATTTCGTGGCGGGCGGTTCCGGCTGATCCCTTGGGGACGGAGGAAAACGGATCATTTTGGTCCCGCGAGGCTGGCGGAGACACTCGTGCAGGGCCGCCCGAACAAAACTATGCCGGTTTACTACGATGAATCCGAGATTCCTGACCACACCCGCATTTTTGCAAATATCGCAAGTGTTCTACCTGCGGTTTTGTAAGTGCGCAATTTGCCGTGGTCGGAGACATGCGGTTCATCGTAGTAAACCGGCATAGTTTTGAAATGGCATCAAATTGGCGGCAGCCAGCGGCTAGCCTCGCAGGTAGGCGATGGCGATTTGGGTGCGGTTGCGTAGCCCCATTTTGGCTAGGATTGAGCTGATGTGGTTGCGCACCGTGCCTTCTCCCATATAAGCCGTGGCGGCAATCTCCTTGTTGTCGAGGCCGCGGGCGATGAGCTCGGCGACTTCGAACTCGCGGTCGGTTAGGCCGGCAAAGGCCGCGGGCCGGCGGGGCGCGTCGGCTTCGGTGCCCGCCCCATCAAAATCGATATCCTCGATCGCCTTGCCCTCGAGCACGCGTTTGCCGCCCATGACCTGTGCCAACGCCGGCGGAATGGCGGCGACATCAGTCTTGATCAGGTAACCGCGGGCGCCCAGCTTGAGCGCCGACACAATGTACTCGTCATCCGAGAATGTTGTCAGAAACACCACGCGCGCCGTGGGGTCGCGCTCAAGGATTTCGCGTGCCGCCGAAAGGCCGTCACGCCCCGGCATCTGGATGTCGAGCAGCGCGATATCGGGTGCGTGCTCGGCGTAGAGCGCCACCGCATCGTCGCCGTTGGCACCGGTATCCACCACTTCGATCTGCGGCTGAGCGCCCAGGATAATCTTGAGCGAATCGACCACCAAGCGGTCGTCGTCGACAACTATGAGCCTCATCGGGCGTCATCTCCTTGCTGTTTGGGGACGGTGGCAAACACGCGCCAGCCGGGGGCGCCGACGCGCAGGCCGGCGGTGAAGGTTCCGCCAAGCGCCTCGACGCGCTCGCGCATGGAGGCGAGCCCCATGCCTTCTACGACGTTGCTGCTGCTCGCCGGGGTCGCGTCCGCGCCATCATCGGTAACGATGAGCTGGTAAAACGACGGGTGCTCCATGCACCGCACGGTAATGGTTTTGGCATGGGCGTGGCGCATGGCGTTGGAAAGCGCCTCGCGCAGCACCGCCGCAAAGCAGTTGGCGACGTTGGCGGGCGCATGCTCGGCCAAAACCTCAAGCTCAATCTGCGGACCGCTGTCCGAGCGTGCGCCTTCAACGATGCGCTCGAGCTGCACGGAGAGGTTGGTCGCATTGTCGTTGAGCGCGTGAACGCTGGCGCGCACGAGTTGGAGCGCCTCGTCAACCGTGCGTTTGACGTCGGCGAAATCGGCGGCAACCCTGGGCTCGTCGGCATGGACCACGCGCAGGGCTTCGGTTTGAAGCGAAGCGCGCGTGAGCTGGTGGCCCACGTTATCGTGGATCTCGCGCGCGATGCGGGCGCGTTCGGCGAGCGTCGCGAGTTCGACTTCGTAGTCCTGGCGGTCGGCGAGGTCGCGGTTGCGTGCCTCGAGTGCCAGGGCGCGTTCTTGCAGCTTGTCGCGGGTGCGACGCATGCGTTCCTGTTCGTGCTCCAGCTGCGCGGTGCGCAGCGATAGCAACGTGGCGGCGACCGAAAGGATGGCGGTTAACAGCAGCGTTCGGGTGGTGAGCACGCCGCCACGAAGGTCCGCGACAAGCGCGCAGACAAACACGGCGCCAATCGCCAGCGCGGGCCAGATTCGTTCACGGCGAACGCGTCGCGCGATGTCATAGAAGGCAAGGGGTGCGAACGGCATAAATGACGGCACGAAGATGGCCGCGATGATGTAGGCGTAGCTCGCGGCCTCGCTCGCGCGATGGGCGTGTTCTTCTCGTGCGACTTCCGACGCCGAGGTGGCTATAACGCCAAGGCAAAACGCCACAACCAGACGAGCGTCCACGGCAAGACCCATGGCGGCCGCAATACAGCACGCCAGCACAATCGATTTGTCGAAGAGCCTGTTCATACGGGTATTGTACGCGATGCCGCGCATGGGGGAGGCGCCACCCGGAGCAACCGTGACATTCCTCCCACGCGGCAAAGCGGGGGGCACCGGCGGGCCGCGCGACCAAGCCCTACACTCGTGACAAAGCTCACTGGTGCGCGCCGCCCGCTCCTGCGATGATGCAATCGTACCGGGCCACGACCAACAGAAGGGCCGCCTCATGACAGACATCGTCCATGTCGAAAACCTCGTCAAGCGCTATGACGATCTTATCGCGCTCGACCACTTTAACCTGAGCATCGCCCCCGGCGAGATCTTTGGCCTGCTGGGTCCCAACGGCTCGGGCAAGACCACGTCCATCAACTGTATCCTGCAGCTGCTTGCCTACGACAAAGGCACCATCGAGCTGTTCGGCGAGCCCATGACGCCCGCCCGCTACGACCTCAAGCGCCGCATCGGCGTGGTGCCGCAGCAGGTGGCGGTGTTCGACGAGCTTACGGTGCGCGAGAACATTGACTATTTCTGCAGCCTTTACGTTAACGACCGCAAGCGCCGTCGCGCGCTCGTGGACGAGGCGATCGACTTTGTCGGCCTGGGCGACTTTGCCAAGTTTCGCCCCGGCAAGCTCTCGGGCGGCCTGGCGCGCCGGCTTAACATTGCCTGCGGCATCGCGCACAAGCCCGAGCTCATCTTCTTTGACGAGCCCACGGTGGCGGTCGACCCACAGAGCCGCAATGCCATCCTGGAGGGCATCTGCCGCCTGCGCGACGAGGGCGCCACGGTGGTGTATACCAGCCATTATATGGAGGAAGTCGAGCAGATCTGCAGCCGCATCATGATCATGGACGGCGGGCGCGTGCTGGCGCAGGGCACCAACGACGAGCTCAAGCGCATGATTCAGATGGGCGAGAAGATCGTGATCGAGGTCGGCGAGGTGCCGAGCGCGGCGCTCGGTGCCGTCGCGAGCCTGCCACATGTCCTGGACCTGTCGGCGACGGCGGGCCAGCTCACGTTTTCGTGCGAGGCGAGCCCGCATAACCTGACGGACATTCTCGATGCGCTGCGCTCGCATGACGTGGCGCTTGGCCGCATTTATTCCGAGCCGCCGACCCTCAACGACGTGTTCCTCGAGATCACCGGCCGCGAGCTGCGCGACTAGGGGGCGGCCATGTTCAACACCATCATCACCACGGTCAAGACGCTGCTGCGCCGGCCGAGCACGTGGGTCTGGGGCGCTCTCTTCCCCATCGCGCTTTCCACGATGTTTATGTTTATGTTCGCGAACCTCAGCTCCGACGGCAAGATTGACCCGGTGCCGGTTGCCGTCGTGGTGGACGAGGCCTGGGACGCCTCGGCCTTTAAGGACGTGGCGACCTCGCTTGCCAAGGAGGGCGACGATCAGCTGCTCGAGATCCACGAGTGCGACGATGCAGCCGACGCGAACCGTGCTCTCAAGGCCGGCGGGGTCGCGGGCATCTACACGGTCGATATCGCGGGCACACCCAAGCTCACACTGCTTTCGAGTTATGACAGCTCGCGCGCCTCGTCGGTGCTCACCGACCGCAGCATCCTTGAGACGGTGGCGAGCTCGTATACGCAAAATGCCGAGCTCATGGCCCAGATTGCTCAAGATGACCCGGCGGCGCTCGCCGACCCGGAGGCGGTTGCGCGCGCCCTGTCGCTCGAGGGTGGCACCCGCCGCGTAAGCCTGACGCGCACCACGCCCGACGGCACGGTCATCTACTATTACGCGCTCTTTGGCCTGGTAGCGATGATGTCTGCCGAGTTTGCCGCCTTGAGCGTCGTCGATCTGCAGCCCAATCTGTCGGGCCTTGGCGCGCGTCGTTGTGTGGGCGGTCTTTCCAAGACGGCGTCGCTGGCCGGTATCTTTGTGGGCTCGTGGCTGGTCTCCTTTGCCTCGATGACGATCGCGATCGGCTACGTGCGCCTGGTCGTGGGCGTCGACTTTGGCGGGCGCGAGGGGCTGTGTTTGGTGGGCGGCGCCGCTTCCGCGCTTGCCGCCACGGGCCTGGGGCTCTTTGTGGGCACGCTTCCCGTTAAGGGCGGCAAGGCGTCCAAGTCCGGCATCCTCACGGGCTTTGCTACCACGTGCGCCCTGTTCGCCGGCCTCTACGGCGAGCCGGCGATGGCGCTTGCCGACGACGTCGCCCGCGCCTGCCCGGCCGAGTGCTGGCTCAACCCCGTCAAGCTCATCTGCGACATGTTCAACCGCCTGTATTTCTTTGAGGACCTGGGCCCCTTTGTCGTTCGCGCCGGCGCGCTGGTCCTTATGGCGTTGCTGTTCGTTGCCGCCGCTACGCTGATCTTTGGAAGGAGCCGCTATGAGCACCTTTAAGACCGCGCTTCGCATGGCGCTGGCGCACCCGTTCTACCTGCTCATCTATACGGTGTTCATCTCGCTCATGGGCGTATTCATCGCGGCCTCGGTGAGCTGGAACTCGTCGCAGCTCACCGAGTACAAGCCCTACGATGCCAACGTGATCGTGGTCGACCGCGACGACAGCGACCTTTCGCGTGCGCTTACCAAGCATCTGGGTTCGCGTTTTGAGCTGGTCACGGGCATCGGCGACGATACGTACGATCTTGCGGATGCGCTCTCCAAGAGCAACAGCGCCAAGGGTAGCGCCGACTGCGTGTTCTTTATCCCAGAGGGGTTTGAGGGCGACCTCGTTGCAGCCGCCCGCTCGGGGGAGTCTCTGCCCAAGCTCGATGTGACCTACGGCGCCGGCACCATGGCGGCTGCGCTTTCGTCTGCCGAGGCCTCGCGCTGGATCTCGCTCGCGGGCGCTGCGGCGGCACTTGAGCCCGCCGCCTCTAACGGCAGCGTTGCCAAGGCCGCCGAGCATGCCGCCGCCAAGCGCGCCGAGGTCCAGATTGAGCAGGTCAAGGTTGGTTCGACTGCCGCCGCCATGCTCAAGTCGTATTTCAACTTTGGTGCGTACGCGATTATCTCGTCGGTCATCGTGTCGGTGGGGCTGGTGTTCTCGGGCATGAACGAGCCCGAGCGCGTGCGCCGCATGGATGCCAGCCCGGTCTCCGAGCGCCAGCGTTCGCTTGCCGTGTTTGCGGCCGCCGCCGTGCTCACCGTTTGTATCTGGTTTGTGTCGAGCATGATGGGCGTCGTGGGCTTTGCCGGCGCGGTTGCCGAGGTCGGCGTGGGTCGTGTGTGCCTGGCGCTGGCAGCGACGTTTGCCCTGGCGTGCACGCCGCTGGCCGTTGGCTTTGCCCTTTCGAGCCTGGGTGCGCGCGAGGAGCTGCTCAACGGTGTGGGCAACCTGCTCGGCATGCTCATGACGTTTTTGGGCGGCGCCTGGATGCCGCTGTCGCTCATGGGCTCGGCCGTGCAGACGGTGGCGCACTTTGTGCCGACGTATTGGGTGAACGATGCGATCAGCAAGGCGCTTGCCTCGGATCTGACGTCTGCCGTGTTGGGCGACATCGCCTGCGACCTGGGCGTCACCGTGCTCTTCGCCGCCGCCATTGCCGCCGTAGGCCTGGCTCTCGCACGCGCCAAATCTCGCGCCTAGTCTGAAATAAATCCTAGGCCTCGCCCCAAAATAGTTCGCCAAGGTTTACTATTACGTTCATAAAGTAGTACGAGGCTAACAATGGGGGATACCATGGCAACGCAGGAAGCCTACGTCCAGGTTAAGGATCTCAAAAAGCACTACGGCGACGGTGATGCGCGCCTGACGGTACTCGATGGCATCGACACGTCCATCAACCGCGGCGAGATCTGCGTCATGCTGGGTCCCTCGGGCTCGGGCAAGTCGACCTTTCTCAACCTGATCGGCGGCCTGGAGGATGCCGACGCCGGCTCCATCATGGTGGACGGCTGCGACCTCACGGTGCTCAAGCCTACCGACCTGGGCGAGTATCGCCGCCGTGAGCTGGGCTTTGTCTTCCAGTTCTACAACCTGGTGCCCGATCTCACCATCAAGGAAAACATCGAGGTCACGGCGCACCTGTCCAAAAACCCGCTCAATGTCGACGATCTCCTGCGTTCGCTGGGCCTTTACGAGCACCGCAACAAGTTCCCGCGCCAGGTCTCGGGCGGCCAGCAGCAGCGCTGTGCCATCGGCCGCGCACTCGTCAAAAACCCGGGCCTGCTGCTGTGCGACGAGCCCACGGGCGCGCTTGACTATAAGACGTCCAAGGAAATCTTGCAGCTCATGGAAGATGTCAATCGCGAGTACGGCTGCACCATCATCATTGTCACCCACAATGCCGCCATCGCGCGCATGGCCAATCGCGTGCTGCGTCTGCGCGACGGGCGCATCGTCGAGGATGAGCTCAACGAGTCGCCCGTCGCGGCCGCCGAGCTCGATTGGTAGGCGGCGCCATGACACCTCTCGCAAAACGTCTCCCGCGCGAGCTGCGCCGCAATATCGGCAAGTACCTGGGCATCTTTTTGCTTATGTGCGGAAGCATCGCCCTCACATCGGGCTTTTTGCTCGCGGCGCATTCCATCGGCTGCCTTATCGACGACATGCGCGATGCGTACACGATTGAGGACGGCCGCGTGACCACCTCCTTCGAGGCTACCGACGATCAACTCAAAGCTGCCGAGGATGCCGCCAGTGACGTCGGCGGCGTCACGCTCTACAAGAATTTCTCCATCGACGCCATCATCAAAAAGGCGTCCGGCGACGACGGCACCAAGCGCACCCTGCGCACCTACGCGCACCGTACCAAAGTCGATATCGCGTCCTACTGCGAAGGCAAGCAGCCCAGGGCGGACGACGAGGTAGCCATCGACCGCGTCTTTGCCACCAACAACGACCTTGCCGTGGGCGATAAGGTCGAGCTCGAGGGCCACACCTACATCATCTGCGGCATCATGACCCAGCCCGATAGCCAGGCGCTGTTCCTCAACAATTCGGACTTTACGGTGAACACCATCACCTATGGCGTGGCCGAGGTCACCGATGGCGGCTTTGCCGCGCTCGAAGATGCTGGCGGCGCACCCGCCTACACCTACTCCTTCACCTTTACCGATCGCGATCTCTCCACTGCAGACCGCATCGACGCCGAGCAGGATATGGTCGAGGCACTGACCGACGCCGATGCGCGCGTGGACGATTTGATCGATGCCGATTCCAACCAGGGCATTGGCTATGCGCGCGACGACGTAGACGGCGACTCCATGATGTGGATGACGCTGCTCGACATTATCATCGTGATCATGGCATTTGTCTTTGTGGTCCTTACCGACGCCACCATCGAGGAGGAGAGCGCCATCATCGGCACGCTGCTCGCCAGCGGCTATCGTCGACGCGAGATCGTGCTGCACTACCTTGCGCTTCCCGCTATCGTGGGCGTGGTCGCGGCGCTTTTGGGCACTGCGCTCGGCGTTGTGTTCTTTACCGAGCCCATGCGCAGCCTCTATTACGGTTCGTATAGCCTGCCGCCCTTCCAGGTGTACTGGAGCTGGGAGATCTTTGTGAAGTGCGCCGTGGTTCCCGCCGCCGCGCTCATCCTCATCACGCTGGTGGGTCTGCTTCGCAAAATGGGCAAGACGCCGTTGCAGTTCCTTCGTCACGAAGCGAGCGGCAAGTCGGGCACCAAGCGTGGCCTGCAGCTGCCGGAGCGCATGGGCTTTGTTTCCCGCTTCCGCCTGCGTATCTTCCTGCGCAACCTGGGCAACTTCGCCACGCTTTTCGTGGGCATTGCGTTTGCCTCGCTGCTGCTGCTCTTTGGCCTGGCGATTCTGCCCACGATGACGCACTACGCGGACAACCTCGAGACGAGCCTGGTCGCCGAGCACCAGTACACGCTCAAGGCTCCGCTGGAGCTCGAGGGCACTGCCGAGGAGCGCGAGCAGTGGTCGGCACTCGAGCGCTTGCAGTCGGTTGACGGCGCGCTGCTTTCTGCCGCCCAAGATGCCGATGACGAGCTCGACGACGCGGCCGATGCGGCGCAGGTGGTAGCCAATGCTGCGACCAGCGCTCCGTCTGCCGAGAGCCTGGCCGCGGCGCAGGACGCGCTCGCCAAGGTCCAGGACAAGAAGGATGCGCTTTATGCGCGCCTCGATGACCTTGCCGATGCTCTCGGCTGCAACCGCGACGAGGCTATCGACCTGATCGACAAGGCCTCTAAGATCGACACTGACAACGACGATATCCACCCGGTCAATACGGCCGACAACGGCGCGGACGCAATCGCACAGGCCGAGAAATACGCCGTTTACCAGCTGCAATACGACCGCGGCGATGGAAATGGCGAGGAGACGATTTCCGTCTACGGCATTTCATCCGATTCGCGCTATTGGAAAGACCTCAACGTCGGCGAAGGTCGCGTCGTCTTTGGCGGCGGTCTGCTCGACAAGTTTGGCTGGAGCGAGGGTCAGAAGGTCACGCTCGGCGACAAGTACGAGGGCGAGCATTATTCCCTTGAGTACACGGGCAAGGACTGTGCCTGGGGCTCCAAGTCGGACATGAATATCTATATGAGTATCGACGACTTTAACGAGCTGTTCGGCAACGACGCCGCCTACTTTAACGGCTATGTGAGCGACGAGAAGCTCGACCTCGATGCTCGTTACTTTGCCGGCGACACCACGCCCGATGACATGCGCGCCGTGGGCGACCAGTTCATCGGCATGATGAGCAAAATGATTGGCATGATGGTTGGGCTTGCAGTGTTCATCTTCTTGCTGTTTATGTACCTGCTGACCAAGGCTGTGATCGACCACAGTGCCCGTTCGATCAGCTACATGAAAGTCTTTGGCTATCGCGATAGCGAGATTTCGCATCTGTACATCCGCTCGATTACGCTGTGCGTGGTGGCGTCGCTCGTGCTGAGCCTGCCGGTCATTATTGGCTCGCTCACGGCCATCTTCCGCTCGATGCTGCTCGCCTACAACGGCAATATCGAGATCTACGTGCCCGCCTGGTCCATGGCGGCATGTGTCGGCATTGGCTTTGCGACCTACCTGGTCGTGGCGCTGCTGCACACACGCTCCATCAAACGCGTCAGCCTCGCCGAGGCGCTCAAGGTCCAGGAATAGGAGGGCTCATGGCCAGATCGGCAGAAGAGCTCAAGCAGCTTTCCGTCAAAGAGTTCACCGAGGCGGCGAAGATCTACGAGTCCGGCCATGCCGGGATCTACGAGATGTGCAAGGACGACTATCCGCAGATGCTCGAGGAGCTCGCGCTCGAGCCGTTCGAGGACGTGCTCGACGTGGGGTGCGGAACCGGAGCAGTCCTGGAGCTGCTGCACGGGGAATACCCGGGCAAGCACCTGACGGGGCTCGATCTCACGCCCAAAATGATCGAGGCGGCATGCGCCAAGCAGCTCGGGAACGTCCGCTTCGTCGTCGGGGACGCCGAAGCCCTGCCCTTCGAGCCGCAAAGCTTCGACGCCGTGCTCTGCTCCAACAGCTTCCATCACTATCCGCACCCCGAGAGGTTCTTCGCCGAGGCGGCCCGAGTCCTGCGCCCCGGCGGGCGCCTGATTCTCCGCGACTACACGTCGAGCGACTTCGTGGTATGGCTCATGAACACCTTTGAGCTGCCGTTGGCGCGCCTCGCGGGTCACGGTGATGTCCGGATCTGCAAGGTGTCCGAGCTTCGCGCGCTCGCCGAGAGGGCCGGATTCCTCCTGCTCAAGCTCGAGGCGCAGAAAGGCTTCCGTGCCCACCTGGTTGCGCGCAAGCCCTCCTAGGCCGACCATACATCACACGCATTTTGGGACGGGGGATTTTGTCCCACGCGACGCCTTTCCTGCCAGACGCCGATGACGTGCTGCATGCCCAGGCTCACGCAGGCGATGATGACCCAGCAGCAGGCGCCCAGCAAGAGTGGTCATTGGGGACAGACTTAAATGACTAGTCATCGGGGACAGTCTTTGCCGATTCGCCGGTTCGCCGGCCGGGCTGGCAAGGACTGTCCCCAAGTGCCGGGTGGCGAAAGAGTGTCCCCAACGACTAGGTTTCGCGCTTGACTTCGACCCTACTTCAATGGGTACCATCCCTTATGTCTGTAACGCCATATAGACAGAGGGGATATATCTATGACCGCAACTGCACCTGCAGCGCCCGCTAAGGTGTACTTCACCAACCTGCGCACGCATGCTCGCGAGAGCCAGCTCGACAAGCTCAAGCGCCTCATCCGTCGCGCCGGAATTGAGCAGATCGACTTTGAGAACAAGTTCGTCGCCATCAAGATTCACTTTGGTGAGCTGGGCAACCTGAGCTTTTTGCGCCCCAACTACGCCCGCGCCGTCGCGGACGTGGTGAAGGAGCTGGGCGGCAAGCCCTTCCTCACTGACTGCAATACGCTCTATGTCGGTAGCCGCAAAAACGCGCTCGAGCACATCGACACCGCCTACCAGAACGGCTTTACCCCGTATGCCACGGGTTGCCAGATCATCATCGCCGACGGCCTCAAGGGCACCGACGAGGCGCTCGTCCCGGTCGAGGGCGGCGAGTACGTGCACGAGGCCAAGATCGGTCAGGCGCTCATGGATGCCGATATCGTGATCAGCCTCACCCACTTTAAGGGTCATGAGCAGGCCGGTTTTGGCGGTGCCATGAAGAACCTGGGCATGGGGGGTGGCAGCCGTGCCGGCAAGATGGAGCAGCATGCCGCCGGCAAGCCGAACGTCGCGACCGAGCACTGCGTTGGCTGCCGTGCCTGCGAAAAGATCTGCGCGCACAACGCCATCTCGTTTGACGATACCCGCGAGCGCGAGCTTGCCAACGGCAACACCCGCACGGTGCACGTGGCCGCTATCGACCACGATCGCTGCGTGGGCTGCGGCCGCTGCATCGGCGTGTGCAACCAGGACGCCATCAAGCCCGGCTATGAAGCCGCGGCTGACGTGCTCAACTGTAAGATTGCCGAGTACACCAAGGCCGTTGTCGACGGCCGCCCGAGCTTCCACATCTCGCTTGCCATGGACATCAGCCCCAACTGCGATTGCCATCCCGAAAACGATACGCCTATCGTCAACGACATCGGCATGTTCGCGAGCTTCGACCCGGTCGCCATCGACCAGGCCTGCGCCGATGCTGTCATGGCATCCGAGCCGCTGCCCAACACCGAGCTCACCGATAGCGCGGCCAAGATGGAGCACAACCACGAGCATCTGGAGGGCGAGCAGGCTAAGGACCCCTTCTGCATCACGCATCCCGACACCGACTGGCGCGTGTGCATCGCGCATGCCGAGAAGATCGGCCTGGGCACGAGCGAGTATGAGCTCATCGAGGTCAAGTAGCACCTAGCTATTAGACAAAACAAGCGCCTTTGTAGCACAACTGTTAGTAAAAGCCGCCCGTGAGCACAGTGCCCACGGGCGGCTTTTTGGAAGTGCTAGGGGGTCAGATAGACCACTAAACCGTACTATTTGCCTAAAAATACTCGTCGAGGAAGTCGTCGACCGTATTCCAGTAGAGCTCGGGGTCAACTTGCGCACTCTTGGCGTGGGTGGCGCCATGGATAGTGAACTTTTGCTTGACCTTGCTGGCGCACGCGTCGTAGTTTTGGTCGAGCATGCTGTACGGTACAAAGGTGTCCTGGTCGCCGTGGATAAACAGCATGGGAACCGTCGCGTGTTTGAGTTGCTCCACACTGCTCGCCTTATGAAAGTCGTAGCCTGCGCGCACGTTGCACACTAAGTTTGCTACATCGAGCAAGGGAAAGCTGGGCAGGCCGAACACGTCCTTGAGCTGCAGAGAAAACTCGTCCCAAACACTCGTATAACCGCAGTCCTCGATAATGCATTTCACGTTTGCGGGCAGAGACTCCCCCGCGACGTTCATGGCGGTTGCCGCACCCATCGACTCGCCAAAGACCAGGATGCGCGCCTCGGGGTCAGCCTGAACGATTTGCTCGATCCATGCGACGATGTCGAGGCGCTCGGGCCAGCCCATGCCGATATAGTCGCCGCCGGAGCGCTCGTGGGCGCGGGCGGCGGGTGCGAGTACGTTCATGCCGCGGTCGTGGAATCGCTTGACGTATCGGGCCATACCGATGGGCTCGTTGGTATATCCATGCAGGCAGACGGCGTAGTCGTGCGTGCTCTCCGATGCAGCAAAATACCAGGCGGCAAGCTCGGTCCCGTCGTCCGCGGTGAGGTTGCTGCTCTCGCGATTCTCTTTAAACCACGCCCGCGCCTCGGTTTCCTCGGCATCCGGCTGCTCACCTTTTTTGTCGTCTTTGCCATCCTGCATCATCTTCATGGTGTATGGCGCGCGGGGATTCAGCGCGAAGTCAAACAGAAAGTTGCCGGCAAATCCGAGCAGCGCAACGACAGCCACCAGTGCAACGATGCCGGCTATCTTGAGCTTTCGATGGGAACGTGCGTTTTGAGACATAAGAAGCTTTCCTATAAGATGTTAATACATCAACATTTAATGCAAGCGCATTATGGACGTTCGCCGTTGATGCGTCAACAGACAAAGAATGGGTAAACAAAGGGTCACGTATGGTGCAAATTTCGCACGTACCTAGACGCTTTGATATAGTGTTGAGAACTCTTTACGTTGGAGGATGTAACCGGCATGTCCGATTCGAGCGACAGTTCTAAGCCGCGACCCAAAACCGCGGCCGTTCCACACTACACGGTGGGCGAGGAGATCATGAACTCCGTCACCCATGGTGTCGGCTGCCTGCTGGGTATCGCGGGCCTGGTGCTCCTGATCGTATTCGCTGCCCTGCGCGGCGGAGGCCCGGCCCACATGGCCGCGGCGATTGTCTATGGTGTCAGCATTATTCTCGAATACCTAGCCTCCACGCTCTACCACGCGATTCAGCCCGCGCGCGCCAAGCGCGTGTTTCGCATCATCGACCACAGCTGCATCTACCTGCTCATTGCGGGCAGCTATACGCCGTTTTGCCTTATCACGCTCGCAAACGACGGCGGCCCTGCGCTGTTCTTTGCCGTATGGGCCATCGCCATTATCGGCATCGCCCTCGAGTGCTTTATGCGCGAGCGTCAACCGCACTGGGTAAGCGGCCTGGTCTATCTGCTGATGGGCTGGCTCGTCGTCTTTAAGCTGCCCGAGCTCGTGTCGCTGCTCAACCCCGTGGCACTCGCCCTGCTCGCTGTCGGCGGCGTGTGCTACACCGCGGGCGTGCCGTTCTATATCGCCAAAAACGTGCGCTATCTTCACAGCGTGTTTCACCTGTGGGTACTCGCCGGCAGCATCTTCCAGTTCATGGCGGTGATCATCTTCGTAATCTAGCGACCACGCCTGCGCGCCCGCGTCCTTGTTTGGGCGCCGGTGCAATTGCCGTATCCGCCGTCAACGTTTTAATCCGACGTCCCGAATCTTGGAGGTTCGAGAAACTCCCGATGGACATAACCATCTCCCTTATCACCACCCTCGTTTTGACCCTCATCAACGGCTACTTCTCTATGTCCGAGATGGCGCTCACCACGGCCAAGCGCGCCGTGCTGGAGCACGAGGCCGAGGAAGGCGACAAGCGCGCCGAGCGTGCCATTAAGCTGGCTGCCGACTCCGACCAGCTGCTCGCCACCATCCAGGTTGCCATCACGCTCGTGGGCTTCGCCTCGTCCGCCGTCGCCTCGACGAGTCTGTCCGACCCGCTTGCCACGTGGCTCATGAGCTTTGGCATCGCGCCGCTTTCCGCCATCGCGCGCGGCCTGGCGCCGGTCATCATCACCGTCGCCGTCGCCTTTGTGTCCATCGTGATCGGCGAGCTTGTGCCCAAGCGCATCGGTCTGGCCAACGCCGAGGGCGTATCCAAGCAGGTCGTGGGACCGTTGTCGTTTTTCCAAAAGATCGCCCGTCCGCTCGTGTGGCTGACCGGCGCCTGCTCCGATGGCCTGGCCCGCATCCTGCGCATCAAGAGCGCCGACGACCGCCAAAACGTCTCGGAGGAAGAGATCAAGTACATGGTCTCGGAGCAGGACGACCTGCTCGACGAGGAAAAGCGCATGATCCACGAGATCTTCGACCTGGGCGACACCGTTGCCCGCGAGGTCATGGTGCCGCGCGTGGACACCACTATGTGCGAGGACGACGAGACGGTCGCCGACGTGTTGTCCACCATGCGCCAGACCGGCTTCAGCCGCATCCCCGTCTATCACGAGGACCCCGACAACGTCGCGGGCATCGCGCACATTAAGGACCTGATTCAGCCCGCGCTCGACGGCAAGGGCGACCAGCCCATCGCCGGTTTTTTGCGCGACGCCACCTTTGTGCCCGACACCAAGGACATCCTGCCGCTGCTGTCCGAGATGCAGACCTCGCACGACCAGATCGTGGTGGTCGTGGACGAGTACGGCGGCACGGCCGGCATTATCACCATCGAGGACATCGTCGAGGAGATTGTCGGCGAGATCGAGGATGAATTCGACCCCGACAACAAGTACCTCACGCGTCTTTCGCGTCGCGAGTGGCTTGTCGATGGGCGTTTTTCGTGCGATGACGCGATTGAGCTTGGTTGGCCGCTCGAGGAAAGCGATGATTATGAGACCATCGCCGGCTGGATTTTGGAGCTTTGCGACTCGGTGCCCGACATCGGAGAGGTGTTTGAGGTTGCGGGGTACAAGTTCAAGGTACAGTCGATGCGTGGCCAGCGCATCTCGCTCATTCGCGTGATCGCTCCGGCCGAAACCGATAAGAAGGATTCCGAGTCTTCGGCAGAGAAGCCGGCGGCGTCGGGTGCGGGCTCTGTGGATCCGCACGATGGCGACGAGTAGGGCAAGGAAGAGTAGGGGAGAGTTATGGCAGGCCTGTTCAACATCCTTAAGGTCACCGTCAGCGAGGACAAGATTTGCGCGCATGTGCTGGTGAACCCCGGCATGCCGCTCATGACCTCGGAGGATATCGAGGCCACGGCGCGCGTGTATTACCTGGTGCCGGCGATTGCCAAGCACCTGTGCCTGGGTGATTCCGGTCGCGAGTTCCAGGACTGCATGGGTCAGACCGAGCTTTGCCATCTGCTTGAGCATGTGACGGTCGAGCTCATGAACGAGACTGGTCTTGCCGGTAGCATCTCGTGCGGCCGCACGCGCGTAAGCGAGCACGACGAGCGCGTCTTTGAGGTTGAGCTTTCGTGCCCCGACGACGCGCTGGCCATCGGTGCGCTGTCTTCGGCGACCTTTATGATGGACTGGGCGTACCTGCACGCCGACCAGCCTGCCCCCGACGTGGAGGGCACGGTCGCGGGCCTGCGCAACCTGGTGCTGGGCATGCGCGCCGAGGCCGAGGGCAAGGATCCTCACGAGGCCGTCGCCGCTGCGAACGGCGAAGATGCTGCCGAGGACGAGGGCGCTGACGAGGGCGATGTGCCGGCCGACGCCGAGCCCGTTGCCGATGCGACCGCCGAGCCCGTTCCCACCGAGCCCCAGGGTGTCCCCAACTTTGACGACGAGCCCCAGGTGGCGATTGATACCGAGGGCGCGGTTGCCGAGAACCACGAGGCTTCCGCTGCCGTCTTTGGCGGTGCGGCGACGGTTCCGGCAGGACCTGCGCATGAGGGCGGCCTGCCGCTCGTGGACGGCGCCGGCGAGGACCCGGGTGCCACGGTGACCATGCCGGCTATGCCTCAGGAGTAGGCCTACGCGTTTATCACCATCACGCACCTGCGCTTTTGCCGTACGTAGATGAGCGGAGCGGCAAGTGATGCGCTGCGGGTATAATGGACAGCATTCAAACGGTGGGCACCGACGTGCCCGCAGGAGAGGAATAATCATGGGTAAGACTTTCAGCTTTGTCTCCGGCGCACTTTTTGGTGCCGCTGCCGGCGCTATTGTCGGCGTTGCTCTGGCCCCGCGCTCGGGCGCCGAGACCCGCGCCATGGCTGCCGATATCGCCAACGACGCCTGGGACAATATGCGCGACACCTACGAGCACAGCGCCGAGGAGGCCCGTGCTGCGGTGAATGACTTTGGCCCGATGGTCGACGCCAAGACCGACGACCTGCGCGCCAAGGTCGACCTGGCCCGCGAGCGCATGGACCAGCTGCGCGAGCAGCTCAACGACGCCATTTCGGGCGGCAACGTGACGCCTGCCGCCGACGTCGTGGTCGAGAACGCCGTCGAGGCTGATACCGAGGCTGCGGAGCCCTCGATCGAGGCATAATGCGCGCCGGGGATTTTGTCGGCGCCAAGATCTATCGCAAGCCTACCGAGGACAAGCGCACCAAAAAGGACGGCACACCGCGCAGCCCAAAAAAGCTCGGAAAGATTCACTTTCCGGTCTTTACCCCGGGCGGTACGCGCGTGGTCGGCTTTATGGTCCGCCAGTCCGATATCGCGGGCATGATCGAGCGTCCCGACCGATTCGTAGCGCTCGACGCCATTGGTGTCTACGAGGGCGCCATTGCGGTCGATGACGTCAAGGACACGTACGATGCCGCCGCTGCCAAGCGCCTCGACATCAACCTGGACGATTGCATTATCTGGGTCGGTATGGACGTGCGCACGGAATCGGGCGACGTCGTGGGCTATTGCTCGGACGTTGAGTTCAAGCCACGCTCGGGCATCGTGCAGGTATTCTATGTGACTGCCGGTGCTGCTTCGAGTGTTTTGGTTGGTGACACGCAGGTGCCGCCGACGATGCTGCGCGGCTACGAGAACGGCGCGATGGTCGTCTCGGACGAGGTCAAGTCGCTCGGGTATTCGGGCGGTGCGGCTGCCAAGGCCGCCGAGGCCAGCGTCGTGGTGGGCGACAAGGTCAAAAAGGGTGCCAAGGTGCTCGACGACAAGGGATCAGTTGCCGTGGACAAAGGCAGTCGCGCACTGGGCAAGCAGCTCGGCAAGACGCGCGGCATGTTCAAGGCCTTTAAGGACGAATACCAAAAGGCGAGCGGAGGCTCGTCAAAAGCTACAAAATAGCGACGTACCAAATGATGGGAGGCAAGCCGGAGACCTGTTGCTCCGGCTTGCTGTGTTTATGGGGGAGGGCACATGCGCCAAAACGGATCCAACTTAAACGGGCGTTCGGGTGCGCGTCCGACGGCGCGCCGCGACCTGGGGCAGCTGCCCAGCGGTCAGCGCAAGCGTCACCGTAAGCCCGGCGCGATGTATCTCAACCATAGCCGCGGCTTTAGCGACCGCAGCGCTCGCATCGGCAACAGCCGTACACCCCGTCGTTCGTCTCGCTTGCCATACGCGCTCATTGCCGTGGGCTGTGCGCTCGTGCTGTTTATCGCTGCCGTCGTGGGCTATGTCAACCGCAGTGTGGACGTGGAGCTCAACGGAGAGCAGACCGCGGTGCGCGTGGGCTCTACGCTGCAGACGCTTATCGACGATCAGGAGCTGACCGACACCTATTCCGCCGGCGACCTGCTGGCGGTCGACGACAGTGTGCTCAAGCGCCATGGCGGCGAAAAATTGTCGGTGAAGGTTGACGGCAAGCGCGTAAAGCAGGGCAAGTGGGATAGCCGCGAGCTTACCGGCGGTGAGAAGATCACGGTTAAGGATGGCCGTAACATCTACGAGAAGCACGAGGTTCAGGCTACGGTTATCGAGCCCAAGCTCAAGGTCGAGGGTACGGGCGCTATCGAGTATGTGCAGACGTGGGGTGTCCAGGGCCGCTCCGAGGTGTGGGTTGGTGAGCAGTCGGGCAAGACGCAAGACCGCGGCGAGGTTGTGCCCGCCACCGATTGCGTCGTTGCGTGCGCCAGCGTGGCGCCCAAGGGCAACAAAAAGTACGTGGCGCTGACGTTTGACGAGGGTCCGAGCGGCGCTACCAAGCAGATCTTGCAGGTGCTCAAGGAAAAGGGCGTCACCGCGACGTTCTTCCTTTCGGGCGATGCGGTCGAGGCCTCGCCTGCCACGGCCAAGGCGATTGTCGATGCCGGGTGCGAGATCGGATCCAACAGCTACAGCGACGATTCACTCAAGGGTCAGGACCGTGAGGCGGTACGCGAGCAGATCACGAAAGGCACCGACGCGATTAAGTCGGCGACCGGCGTGAAGACGATGCTGCTGCGTGCTCCCTACGCTGCCTTTGACGAGCAAAACTGGATTGATGCGATGGACCTGGTCTCCGCCGTGGTCTCGTGGAATATCGACTCGGGCGACTGGCTGCTCAACGGTGCCGACGAACAGGTCTCGACGGTGCTCGATTCGGTGACGCCGGGCAATATCGTGCTGCTCACCGATAGAGACGAATGCGCCGAGCAGACGCTCGAGGCGCTGCCGCAGATTATCGACGGCCTCATTGCCGACGGCTACAAGATCGTGACGCTCAGCGACCTGGTCAAGACGGACACGGCATTGAGCAAAAAGCTCACCTCGCTGACGAAGGTCACCATGCCCAAGGACGCCGTGTTCCCCCAACTTGCCGAGGACGACGACACCACAGAGTAGTTATTGGGTAGTCATTTAAGAACGTCCCCAATGACTATGTCACGGATGCGTCAGCGTTTGGTATGCCTGCAATGTGCAGCGCATAAATTCGATGCCGCAGGGCGATGCTGATGCTATAGTTACTGCGGTTAATGAGGGTCAAGAGAAAGGTTACAGGTGAAATCCAAACCTCGACCATACAGTCGATGACCCCATGCAGGTGCTTTTTGCGCATGCACGGGGTGTAAGCGTCGAGCGGCGTGCCGCCCGCGCATGCGTATACATATCCAGAAGCCCCCGGACGCCGCACGCGCGGCCGCGTCCGGAGGAATAATGATGGGGAGCACCATTGAATTATCTGAGTGAGATGCTCAAATTGCCGGTCTTGGACGTCGACGGCGAAAAGCTCGGCGTGGTTAACGATTTTGGCATTGCTACCGGCGAAGTTTTTCCGCACGTGACGTCGCTCGCGTTCCGCGGACCCGGCAAGACGCCGTTTATGATCAGCTGGCGCAAATGGGTCGACCGTATCGACGAGACGGGCGTACACCTTAAGACGTCGGCCACCGAAATCCGTTTTTCGTACCTGCAGCCGACCGAACTCTTGCTTGCCCGCGACGTGCTCAACAAGCAGATTGTCGACACGCAGGGCATGAAGGTCGTGCGCGTAAACGACATCAAGTTTTCCATGTCGGGCGAAAACCAGCTGCGCCTGCTGGGCGCCGAGGTCGGTGCCCGCGGTCTGCTACGCGCCATCAGCCCCGCGCTCGAGCATATCGTCGAAGGCTTTATGAAGCACCTGGGCAAGCCGCTCAGCGAGGACATCATCGCTTGGTCCTACATGGACCTGCTCGACCGCTCGACCAAGAACATTCAACTCTCGGTGTCGCACAAGACGCTCGGCGAGCTGCACCCTGCCGACATCGCCGACATTATCGAGCAGCTCGACCCGCGCCTACGTGCGCAGGTGTTTGCGCAGCTCGATACTGCCCAGGCCGCCGAGGCCATCTCGGAGTTCGATGACGATGAGCTTATGACCGAGATGCTCGAGGGTCTGTCCGACACCGACGCATCGTCGATGCTGGCCATGATGGACCCGGACGACGCCGCCGATCTGATCGACGAGCTCGATTACGAGAAGGCCGAGAAGCTCCTGCGCCTGATGGGCGTCAAGGAGGAGAAGGCGATTCGTAATCTGCTGGGCTACGAGGACAACACCGCCGGCCGCATCATGACCTCGGAGTTTGTCTCCCTGCCCGCCACGGCAACGGTCGGTGACGCCGTCGAGGCGATTCGCGAGCTCGACGAGGACTTCGAGAGCGTCTACTACGTCTATACCGAGGATCCGAGCGGCATGCTGACCGGCGTGCTTTCGCTGCGCACGCTGATCGTAGCCGACCGCGACGCCACGCTGGGTCAGCTGGCCTATCGCGACCTGGTCTATGTGTCGCCCGACGAGGACCAGGAAGACGTGACGGACGAGATGACCAAGTACGACCTGGTTGCCATCCCTGTCTGCGATGAGAACCGTCATATCCTGGGTATCGTGACCTTTGATGACGCCATGGACGTTATCGCCGAGGAGCACCAGGAGGACCTGCAGATCGCAGGCGTCGGCTCGGGCGATAGCGCGTCCGACGACTCGACGAATGTGCTCAGCTGGTTCGTGCATCGCCAGTACTGGGTTGTCGTGTGGGGCATTGCCTCGTGCATCATGGCAACGGTGCTGGGGACGGCGCTCGGCTCCGCGCATCTGGTGGTGTTCCCCATGTGCGCCATGCCGCTCGTGCTGCTGGCGGCCTCGCGCATGGTGTCGTTCGTCAAGAACTACTTCCTGGAGTATGACGGTCACGATGACGAGCCCAAGCCGTATCTGGGGTTCTTCTTCCAGAGCACGGGCATGGGCCTGATTCTGTCACTCGTGACCTACCTGTGCGCCCAGCTGGTGCGCACCGCTGCATTCCCCGATGCGCCCATGTTTGAGGAACAGCTCTTTACCGGGTGCTTTAATATCGCTGCCATCATTTGCCTGGTTGGCAACATGAGCGCCGTGATTTACCTGATGGTACTGTTCTGGCGTGACGAGCATGACCTCAACACGTCGGGCACCGCCATGAACGTTATTGCCGTCATGATCTCGTGCATAGCGTACTGCGCCGCTGCGGTGCTTCTCACCATGTCGGTCATGGGTTAGGTGGTCGCGTGCAAAATACCAAGCAAAAGTCGGGCACCAAGCAAAAGTTGACCATCGCGGCCATCTTTGGCGCAATGGGTCCCGGTCTGTTGGCGGCGCTTTCGGGCAATGACGCCGGCGGCATTGCAACGTATTCAAGCGCAGGCGCCAGCTATGGCTACAAGATGCTCTGGATGCTTCCCGTCATGACCGTGCTGCTCATCGTGACGCAGGAGACCGCGGCGCGCTGCGGCTGCGTCACGGGCAAGGGCCTGGCATCGCTCATTCGCGAGCGCTTTGGCGTGCGCAAGAGTGTACTTGCTATGGCGGCGCTGTTGATCGCCAACACGGCTGTGACCATTTCGGAGTTTGCGGGCATCGCCAGCGGCCTTGCTCTCTTTGGCGTTCCGGCGAGCATCTCGGTGCCGTTGGTGGCGCTGCTGGTGTGGATGCTTACCATGTCGGGTAGTTTCCAGCGCATCGAGAAGATTCTGCTGCTGGTGAGCTGCGTGTTCGTGACCTATGTTGTCGCCGCGTTTATGGCTGGCCCCAACTGGGGTGAGGTCGCGGTCGACCTGGTCGTGCCTAACATTCAAAATGACCCCAGCTACGTGTCGCTCGTGGTCGCAACGATCGGTACCACCATCGCGCCGTGGATGATTTTCTTGGCGCAGAACAACGTGGTCGATAAGAACGCGGGCGAGGACGATATCGTGCTGCAGCGCATCGATACCGTGAGCGGCTCGCTTGCCGCCGATGTCATTGCCGGCTTTATTATCATCACGACCGGTACGGTGTTGTTCCCGGCGGGTATTCAGATTAGCGATGCTGCCGATGCTGCCCGCGCGCTGGAGCCTATTGCGGGTCAGTGGTCCACGGTGCTGTTTGCCTCGGGCCTGGTCGCGGCGAGCTTCTTGGCCGCCTGCGTGCTGCCGGGCGTTACGTCGAGCGCTATCTGTGAGGCATTTGGATGGGAGCGCGGTGCCGACCGCAGCTGGGACGAGGCCCCGGTCTATCGCGGCATCATTACGGCCATCATCGGTATCTCTGCCGTGCTGGTGCTTATGCCCGGCGTCGATCTGTTCCAGATTATGATGACCTCGCAGGTCATCAATGGCGTGCTACTGCCCGTGGTTCTGGTGTTCCAGGTGGTTATCGCCGCCGACCGTCACATTATGGGCGCCAACCGCAACGGCCGCGTGTGGAACGTGCTCACTTGGGCGACTATCGGCGTGATTACGGTACTCACGGTTGTCATGTTTGTCCTGCAGGCGATGGGCTACAGCGCTTAGTGCCTCTTTTGGACTTTAAACAGGCCGCTGCCATGGGGCTGCGGCCTGTTATTTGTCTACTATAGGGTGTTAGTTATATAGCAATGGACAAAAAATGCCAAATATGAGTACTGTTGCTAAGTGAATATCATTTACATCCTAAAAGATAATGAACATATCCTTTAGTATGTTCATTAAAATTGGCTCCAATACGCCTTAAACCAGTCAGGTTGGCTGCTTTAGGGGGTTGTAGGGGTCGCTCGGACGTCATTTTGGGTGGTTTTGCCTGCTACTAAAATGGTAACAGTACTCATATTTGCCCTTTTTTGACCACAGCCTCTTGGAAGCGGCTCGAAAAGAGTGATTTTGGGTTGTTTGCTGCGGGTGTGGGGCTTGGAAACAACGCTCGGGGTGGCGAGGCGCCCAGAATTCGGTCGCAAGGAGGGTGTTCCTCGGCTGTGTCAGGAGTGTCCCTAGGTGCCGGCACATACGGAACGTCCCTAACTGCCGGAGGGGGTGTCTGCCGTGGCAGACACCCCCTCCGGATGTGGGAAGTTTAACGCTGCAGGTTACTTGTCGGTGCCCAGCTTGTGCGGCTTGAGAGCGAGCGCATTGACGAGCGCGTCGGTGGCAGACTTGACGGCTGCCGGTTGCGGATCGTTGACGTGATCCTCGGGATGCACGGGCAGGTCCTTCTTGACTGTATCGTGGATCAAGTTGAGGTACTCAGTTACGCCAGTGGTCGATAGGTGCGTGCCATCGCCATCGAACAGATCGTTGCGGTTGGCACTGTATCCGTACCAGTCGATAACGCGCACGTTCTTGTAGCGCGTAGCGGCGTTGGCGATGGCCTGGTTGGTAGAGCCAACCCACGGCTGCGGGCTGCGCGTGTTCACAAACACCACAATACGCTTATCTCCTGCATCGGCCATGATGGCGTCGATCTGGTCGTCGGTTACCAAACCGTTGGTGCCCAGGGCAAAGACCACGATCTTGCCGGCAAGGTTCTGCTGGATATAGCCCTCAAATGTCGCGCGCCCCGCATCAAACTGGCGGCCCTTTTCGGCATCGATATGGCTGTGCGGGAACACGCCGTCAAAGGTGTCCACGGCACGCAGCGACACGGAGTCGCCGATCATAAGCAGATCGTAGGAGCCATCGGGGAAGCCGTCGTTGTCCTTGTCGGTGTCGTCGGCCGCCTGCTGGTCGGTGGGCGCGGTGTTCTTGGCTTCCTTGTTCAGAACTTCGGCGCCCTCGCCGCTCAGTGCAGACGTCTCGGGCACAAAGATCAGGCCGCCCAGTGCAACGACCAACACGACAGCGCAGGCTGCGCAGGCAGGGACGTGCGCGCGCACCCAGTTGGCGGGCGTGGTGGTGCCGTCGCGGAACTCGGATACGGTGCGCCCAAAGGCGCCCTTCCTAAACGGAGTCTCGATAAAGCGATAGCAGCACTCTGCCACGGTGACCACCACAAGTACCTGCAAGATATACTGCCACCAGGGCGTGTCGTTGATGTTGGCGACCGGGTTCATGAGCAACAGCAGCGGATAGTGCCACAGGTAGATGCTGTACGAGCGCTTGCCAATCCATACGAGCGGCTCGGCGGACAGCGCGCGGGCAACCATTCCCTGGGGCTGCACGCAGGCCGCGATGACCATGAGCGTGAGGATTGAGCACAGCAGCGTGCCGCCGCGATACTGGAAGGCGGTGTAGCCGTTGGTGAGCGCGACCATGGCGGCAAGGCCAACCAGACCCACGACGCCCAACACATCGATGGATGCGGGCGAGGACCAAAAGCGCACGAGGGCGCTCGGCTGTGCCGGGGCGGTCTCGGCTGATTCATCGGCCTTCTCGCCAGGCTTGCCCTCGGCGTTCTTGCCGTGCTTGGCGGCACCAGCCAGGCGATTGAGCCCCAAACGACGAGCGAGACGCACCGGCGCCAGGTCGCGATCGGGGATAAAGGCCATCCAGGCACCCAGCAGCAGCGAGAACACGCGGGTGTCGGTGCCGTAGTACACGCGGCTGGGGTCGGCGGCAGGGTTGTAAAGCACCATCATGGCGAGGGCGGATATCGCGGCAAGACCCAGAACCACGCGGCGCGTGTTGGGCTTGCTCACATGCATGGATACCATGGCAAACAGCAGTGGCGGCCAAATCAGGTAGAACTGTTCCTCGATGGCAAGCGACCAAAAGTGCGTGAGCGGCGAGGGGTCGCCCAGAGCATTGAAGTACGAGACGTTTTGGGCAATCTGCCACCAGTTGTTGAAGAACAGCAGCGACGGCAGGATGTCGGGGCGCATCTTGGTGAGCATCACGTGGTTAAAGATAGTGCACAGCGCGCAGGTTACAAACACTACCGTTACCACGGCGGGGACCAGGCGACGGATGCGGCGAATCCAGAAGCTCTTGAGGTCGATGCGTCCGGTCTTAGCGACTTCGTTGAGCAGCAAGCGCGTGATCAGATAGCCCGAAAGCACAAAGAAGATCGTGACGCCAAGCAGGCCGCCCTGAGCCCACGTGAGGTTAAGGTGATAGAGCACCACCGCGACGACGGCGAGCGTACGCAGACCGTCGAGTGCAGGGATGTAGCGGGACTTGGGGCGAGCGGGCGTCTGCTCCGCGGCGGGAGTGTTGGCGCGGCCCGCGTTGTTGGCAGAAGCGCGATGGGGGCTCGCGGTGCGTCGCGGCTCGTTGGCACGGCGTTCGCCCTTCACGCGTTCGTGCGGTGCCGGCTCGTTGCCCGTGCGGCGTCGACCGCGCGAGCCCGATTGCGAGAATTGTTCCATAAAACATCATCCAATGACGAGAATAATCAGCACGTATTCATTGTAGCTGCCTGCTCCTGTGAATGCTTGCTGCTGGCGCAAGCTCAAGCGCGCGTCCACATCAAAGTGAACTAAAGTTATAGGGGGTGCGAGAGTGCACAATCGATGGTCGACGGTGGGCACAAAGCCTAAAGACGAGGAGGTTTCCATGGCGGATCACAGCATCGTTGCGGTGTTCGGCAGCATGAACATGGACCTTTCGGTGGCGTGCGAGCGCATGCCGCGCGCGGGCGAGACCGTCGGCGGCAGCGGTTTTATCACCAACGCCGGTGGCAAGGGCGCTAACCAGGCCGTCGCCGCCGCGCGCATGGGTGCGCGCACGTGCATGATCGGCGCGGTTGGGCGCGATGCGTTTGGCGATGCGCTGGTGGCGGGACTTCAGGATGCCGGCGTGGGCGTTGAGTTTGTGGCGCGTCGCGATGACGTGGAGACCGGTACCGCGACCATCATTCGCTGCGAGAGCGATAACCGCATCGTGCTGTCACCGGGTGCCAACCATGCGCTTGCGGGTGAGGACGTTGCCTGCGCGCTGAGACGTCTGGTGGCCGATGGGCTCGACGGAGACGCCGGCGAGATTGCCCCGGCTGCCGGAAGCGTCTTTATCGCCCAGGGTGAATGTGACCTTTCAGCGACGGCCGATGCGCTTGTTTGCGCTCACGAGCTGGGGTTCTATACGGTCTTTAATCCAGCGCCCGCCTGCGAGTTACCTGCGGAGGTCTGGCCTGCGGTCGACCTGGTCTGCCCCAACGAGACCGAGTGCCAGGTTCTGACGGGCATTCTGCCCACGGATGATGTGAGTTGCGTCGCCGCGCTCAATGCGCTGCTCGACAAGGGCGCCGGCGCCGCGGTCATCACGCTGGGCGGTGCCGGCTCGGTTACGCTCGGCGATGGCGGTGAGCTGCTGCGCATGCCGGCACTTTCGAGTGCGGTAGTCGATACCACGGCCGCCGGCGATACGTTTATCGGCGCGTTGGCGGCGGCTCGCCTAGAGGGCTTGCCGCTCTTTGAGTGCATGGCCGCGGGTGCTCGCGCTTCGGCAGTGACGGTGTCGCGCCTGGGCGCTCAGCAATCGATTCCCACGCGCGCCGAAGTTGAACATTGGTTTGGTTAAACGATAAAGACGGAGAAGCGGAGTAGAACAATGGCAATCAAGAAGCTGATCCTTGATCTGGATATGGGAGTGGACGATGCGATGGCGCTGGCCTATGCCATCGCGAGCCCCGAGGTGGAGCTCGTGGGCATCACCACGTGCTTTGGCAACGTGCGCGTCGAGCAATCGGCGCACAATTGCCTGGCGGTGCTCGATCTGCTGGGTCGCCCCGAGGTTCCGGTGTACCTGGGTGCCGACCGTCCTTTGCAGGCGACTGAGCCCTATACGCCGCCGGCGTCCACCGCGCTCATTCACGGCAAGAACGGCATCGGCGGCGCGAGCGTGCCCGCATCGCCCTACGAGCCGGTGGGGGCGACCTCGGCCGACGGCAACGCTGCGGTCGATTATCTGATCGATGCCGCGCGCACCTATGGTCCCGATCTGGTCTACGTAGCGACTGGCCCGCTCTCCAACCTGGCGCTCGCCCTGGAGCGCGATGCGGCGGCGATGATGTCCATCGGCCGCGTGGTCGTGATGGGCGGCGCCCTTACCGTGCCCGGTAACGTGAGCGCGGGCGCCGAGGCCAATATGGCGAGCGACCCCGAGGCAGCCGACGCAGTGCTGCGCTCGGGCCGTAAGCTCACCATGGTGGGTCTGGACGTGACGCATCGCGTGGTGCTCACACGCCGCGACATTGCCGGCTGGACGGGCTCGGGCACCATGGCGGGCTGCGCATTTGCGAGCATGGTCGAGCACTACATTGGTTCGTACGAAATGAACGCGCCCTACCTGGGTGGCTGTGCGCTGCACGATCCGCTGGCCGTTGCCGTGGCGATCGACCCCACGCTCGTAGGTGCGCTCGGCTGCAACCTGCGTGTTGATCTGCTGGGCGAGTACCGCGGTCGCACCATCTGCGATGAGCGCCGCCTGTCCGATCCGGACAAGAGCGCGCTTGTGGCACTGACTGTCGACGCTCCGCGTTTCCTCGCGGAGTTTAAGGCACGCATGGCCCGCGTCTTGGGCTAAGTTGTCTTTTTGGGACGGGGCTTTTTTGACTGGTATGATTGGTGCGACCATTCGAACCAGCTAAAAGAGCCCCGTCCCAATTTGACTATCGAGAGGATCTGCCATGGAGCGCATCGCCAGCTTTTCCGTTGATCATCTGCTGCTTGAGCCCGGCGTGTATGTGAGCCGCATCGACCGCGATCCGGCGACCGGTGCCGCCGTCACCACGTTTGACCTGCGCCTGACCACGCCCAACAAGGAGCCGGTCATGAACACGGCCGAGTGCCACACCATCGAGCACCTGGGCGCGACGTTCCTTCGCAATCATGCCGAGTGGTCGAGCCGCATTGTCTACTTTGGCCCCATGGGCTGCCGCACGGGCTTTTACCTGGTTGTCTTTGGCGAGCTGACGAGCGAGAAGATCTTGCCGCTCGTCCGCGAGCTGTTTGAGTTTGTCGCCGACTTTGAGGGCGATGTCCCCGGTGCCGCTCCCGAGGAATGCGGTAACTACCTGGACCAGAACCTCCCCATGGCCAACTGGCTTGCGCGCCGCTACCTCGACCGCGACCTGGCCGATATCGACGAGAAGCACCTGCACTATCAGCAGGCGTAAGGGCTTTATCGCCCAAAACGCGCGCATTGGGCGCCTTCGCTTATGCGGGGGCGCCTTTTTGTTGATTGGTCGGGACGAGCGTTCAAAATCGCTCATGTTTGTTCTAGAATGTTCGTATAGTCACATTTACGAACAGGAGTGAACATGCATATCTACTCTGTCAACGATCCCGAGTTCAAATCCTATGGCAACGTTTGGGATGACGTTCCGTCTGAGCTCACGTCGCCCGTGCTCGAGGCGCTCTCTGCCACGCCCATCCCCGAGGGCAGCAAGTACGTTGCAAGTGCGCCGGAGCTCGAGGGCGTCAAGGATGCCGATAAACTGGGCTTTCTCATGTTTGGTGGCCGTCCCTTCCAGCTCGGCTGGTGCAACGGCCACAACACGCGTCTCAACTGCCTGGAGTACCACCGCGCGAGTGAGTTCAACCTGGGCGCGCGCGACTTTATCCTGCTCGTGGCGCATCGCTGGGAGATCGAGGACGGCAAGCTCGATACCGCGTGCGTCAAGGCGTTCCGCGTGCCGGCGGGCAAGGTTGTCGAGGTTTTCAACACCACGCTCCACTACACGCCGTGCATGGTCGACGACGGTGGCTTCCAGGTGATGGTGGCGCTTCCCGCCGGCACCAACGGCCCGCGCCCCGAGGCTGCAACCGACATGCCTACCGCCGGTGACAGCTACTGCTACTGGAAGGCCGACAAGTGGGTTCTCTGCCATGCTGACAGCCCCAAGGCTGCCGAGGGCGGCTACGTAGGCCTCATTGGCAAGAACCTCGACATCGCCTGCGACTAGAATCTTCTGTCTCGATATGTAACATCTGGCGGGCCAAATCGTCTCTACCTGTTACAGATTTAGACAAACTGCAGGGGCTGCCCGAAAGATCTCGATCTGTAACACCAGGCCCGGTTTTGACGGCCTAGCTGTTACAGATCGAGACAAAACGGGCCCAAACCACCACAAAGGTGCCTGTCCCCATTGCGGTGGCTGCCTAGAGTTGGCTGCGCAGATAGTCAGCCATATATGGAACGGCGAAACGCACGTAACCGCGGCGCGCCTGTTCGATTACGCCGGCGTCGATGAGGCGCCGGCGATACTTTTGCGCATAGTCGGGTGTGACTGACATACGTTTCGCTACATCGGAAATGCGCGAAACGGCGTCTTCGTCATCAGTCATTGCGTCGAGAAACGCGACGTCTTGGTCCGATAGCGCGGCGAGCGTCGTTTCACAAACATCGTTTTCGAAATCGGCTTTTGACGCTTCGATAGCTCCGTCGACTTGCTCTGGCGTTACGTGTTCTCCTGTCTTGCAGCGATTGCCGATGTTATAGCCGATGAGCTGCAGCATATAGGGCGAGCCTTGGGTTGCGCGAGCGGCACGGAGGCGAAGATCGCCTGGAATATCAAGGTCGAGCTCTTCGAAAGCCCGCTGATAATAGGCATCGACATCTCCGACTGAAAGCGGTTCGAGCGTGACCTTGCGAGCGCGGTTGAGAAATGTCAGCACGCGGTCATTGAGCGTTGCACAGACGGCTCCCGGGAGACCTGCCATAACAAGTGCGACGTTGAGTCCCTCACCGACCAGCTCTTGATAGGCGGTGACGAGCTGTCTAATCTCAGGTGAATTAGCTTGGAGCTCATCGATAAGGATGAGGATGCCGTGCCCCTGCTCGGTCAGCTTGCGCGCCAGCTGCGTGAGTTTGAACTGGAAACTCTTGGTCTCCTGCACATCGCGTGTGAACTCGAGACCGGCTGAGAAGCCGAAGACGCTCAAGCTACCGCCAGAAAGTTTGGGGAGATGACGCTTGCTGACATAAGGCTCGCCTGCTTCTTGGATTTTTTCAACAATGCGCTCAAGCATATCTTCGGAGGCTACGGTGGGTGTGGCGACAACAAAACCGAGCTTGCGTGCGCGGTCGGCAAGTTCCCACAGAAGAACCGTCTTGCCGCTGCCTCGCTGGCCGAGCATGAGCATGGCTCGGTCTCGATTGCCCGGCTCCTGCTCAAGACCGGAGATGAATGTCGAAATCACGTTCCCGCGACCCACCAGATAGGACGGGCGATTTCCAAATGAGGGGGAGAAGATGGTTTCAGTCATAAGTCTCCTTTCCTTTTTTTCCTATTTTTTCCTTTCTTTCCTATTCAGTCAAATGAATTGCTGAGCGAAGGCGGTTACGTAGGCCTCGTCGGCAAAACCTCGACATCGCCTGCGACTAGAATCTTCTGTCTCGATATGTAACATCTGGCGGGCCAAATCGTCTCTACCTGTTACAGATTTAGACAAACTGCAGGGGCTGCCCGAAAGATCTCGATCTGTAACACCAGGCCCGGTTTTGGCGGTCTACCTGTTACAGATCGAGACAAACCGGGCCCAAGCCGCCACAAAGGTGCCTGTCCCCTTTGTGGTGGTTTGGGGCGGCGGTATCAGAAAGTGTCAGACGGGGGCGGCTGCCGGGCCGCCGTGTGCGAAAAGAAGTGTCGGCCTGCGTCGCTGTCGTTGGGCGAGGTCCTATTTGCGGGGATACTGAAACCACGACAAGCAGCGTATGAAAGGATCGATGCATGGCTTTTCGTAAAGACTTCCTGTGGGGCGGCGCGACGGCTGCTAACCAGTGCGAGGGCGCCTACAACGTGGACGGCCGCGGCCTTGCCAACGTGGACGTGGCTCCGCACGGCCCCGAGCGCTATGCGGTGGTCTCCGGCCAGCGTAAAATGCTCGACTTCGAGGACGGCTATTACTATCCCGCGCAGACCGGCATCGATTTCTATCACCACTACAAAGAGGACATTGCTCTCTTTGCCGAGATGGGCTTTAAGACCTTCCGTATGAGCCTGGCTTGGACCCGCATCTTCCCCAACGGCGACGAGGCCGAGCCCAATGAGGCTGGCCTGGCCTTCTACGAGGACGTGTTCCGCGAGTGTCAGGCGCACGACATCGAGCCACTCGTGACCATCACGCACTTCGACTGCCCGATTCACCTCATCAAGGAGTACGGCGGCTGGCGCAACCGCAAGCTCATCGACTTCTACAAGAACCTCGCGACCACGATCTTTACCCGCTACAAGGGGCTGGTGAAGTACTGGCTCACCTTCAACGAGATCAATATGATTCTGCACCTGCCGTTTATGGGTGCCGGTCTGGTCTTTGAGGAAGGCGAGAACAAGGAGGCCGTCGAGTACCTGGCCGCCCACAACGAGCTCGTCGCCAGCGCTTGGGCAACCAAGATTGCCCACGAGATCGACCCCGAGGTCAAGATCGGCTGCATGTTCGCCGCAGGTAGCTACTACCCCTACAGCTGCCGTCCGGGCGATGTGCGCCAGGCGCAGCTCGACAACCAGGACAATTACTTCTTCGTCGACGTTCAGAGCCGTGGCTACTACCCGGCCTATGCCGTCAAGAAGCTCGAGCGTCTAGGCATCGATGTGGGCATGACGGACGAGGACCGCGAGATCCTGGCCGCCAACACCGTCGACCTCATCAGCTTTAGCTATTACAGCGCCCGTTGCTCTGCCGGTGCCGATAGCCCCGATGTCGAGCGCACCCAGGGCAATGCCTTCGCCGGCGCCAAGAACCCCTACCTGCAGGAGAGCCAGTGGGGCTGGGCCATCGATCCGCTGGGCTTTCGCATCACCCTTAACGACCTGTACGACCGTTATCAGAAGCCGCTGTTTGTGGTCGAGAACGGTCTGGGCGCCAAGGATGTTGTCGAGGAGGATGGTTCCATCAACGACGACTACCGTATCGACTACCTGCGCCAGCACATCCAGACCATGCGCGACGCGGTGACCGAGGACGGCGTTGACCTGTTGGGCTACACCACCTGGGGCCCGATTGACCTGGTGTCTGCCGGCACGGGCGAGATGTCCAAGCGCTACGGCTTTATCTATGTGGACCGCGATGATGCGGGCAACGGCACCCTCAAACGCTCCAAGAAGAAGAGCTTCGACTGGTACAAGAAGGTTATTGCTTCTAATGGTGAGGACCTGTCCTAAGGAAGCTGAGACACTCGACTTCAGAGTCTCCTGACCAAGGCGCCCAGCGAGTATGTGCTCGCCGGGCGCCTTGCCGTCTGCGGATTTTGGGACATGCGGCCCGCTTTTTCGACCCATCTGTCGGTACACTAAAAGCACTATGGGTACCCGCGAGCGACATATCGGCCACGCGGCCGCCCGATCCGCTCCCGTGGCGGATCCCAGGGGCGGCAGGCTCTTCGCCATGCCGCGATTCCTTGTTGGCATAACACATCAGGTGTACCGTCACCGCGTCTTTGCTATCGCCGGCGCCATCACCGTGCTGTTCCTCATGCTTTTGGCGGTCTTGCCGGCGCTGTTCGCCTTCGACCCCAAACTTTCTAACGCCGTGCCCGCCTATAGCGAGGTGTCCGAAGAGGTCGTGGATGCGCTCGTTCATTCGAGCTCTCTCCCGCTGCTTGTCGCCGCAATTGTATTTTCGATTTGGGGCGTATCGGTCTATCTGCGCTGTTTGGACTATGTGTTGCGCCGCCGCCTTGTTGCCATCGCCACCATCTGCGCCCTGTGGATGATCGAAGTCATTCTCAAGTACAAGTCGTTCACGCCGTTCTATGCCACCGTGCTGTGGTACCTGTACTACGTGCCCATGACGCTCATTCCGCTGCTCTACCAGTTGTGTGGTCTGCGCCTTGCGGGCCTGGAGCAACACCGCCTGGGTCGCCGCTACTGCGCCGCGCTGTGGATTGTGGCCATCCTGCTTATCGGATTTGTGCTCACCAACGATTTTCACCAGCAGGTCTTCCGCTTTGACCGTACGAGCGACACCTGGAGCAACGATTACACGTACGGCTGGGGTTATTTCGCCGTCTTAGTGTGGACGGCCTTTAACTTCGTGACCTTTTTTATCCTGGTTGGTCGGTCCTCGTCCTTTCGCATCCAGCGTTTCTCGGGTACGGCGGCGCTCGTACTGCTGGGTGGCGCATTCTTTGCCATCTCGTATGCGTTGCGCGTGCCCTGGGCATGGAAGCTCAACTTTTCGCTCGTCTATTGCGTTCTGTGCGTGGTGGCGATGGAAATCTGTCTCGATTGCGGTGTCATTCCGTCATATCACGACATTGCCGGCATTTTCGACACCTTGCCGCTTGACCTCAAAGTTCTAACGCGCGACCTGCAGGAGGTCTATGCCACGCCGGTGTCAAAGCCAACGCCGGTAGGCGTGCGCGAGGAGTTGCAAACCCAGGAGCACGGCCGCGCCCATGCCTTTGCCGTGGCGTCCGATCCCGATGTGATGTACCGTGCCTTTCCACTGCTGGGCGGATCGGCCCTGCTTGCCCAAGACGTGTCGGAGCTCAACGAGCTTAACCGTGAGCTGGCACATCGTCGCATGGAGTTGCAGCGTCAAAACGAGCTGCTCGCCGCCGACTACGACCTTAAGACGCATTTGGCAGATCAAGAGGCCGAGACCTTGCTGGTCCAAGACGTGGATCAAGCGCTTGCCCGCGCGCTCGAAGGGATGTACGACCTGCTGAGCTCGCTGCCGCCGTTGACCGACGAAGCGTCTTCGCACGAGCGCTACCGCATGCTGCAGCGCGCCAAGATGCTCATCGCCTATTGCAAGCGCAAGGGGTCGCTCACGTTGGCACAGCACGGGGAGAGCGGTTTTGATCGCGACCGCATTCAGCTCATTGCCAACGAGCTCGCAAGCGACCTGCGCACCATCGATATCGATTGCGCCTCGATTATCGCCATACGGCGCCCGATGCACGCCAGTACGGTAAGCGCCCTGTACGACTGCGTGTATGACTTTGCGTTTTTTGCCTACACCACCGACCATCCGGCGCTTATGTATCACTTGGGCGACCATGACCGATGCAGTGTCGAGCTGCGCGCCACGCTTTTTTCCAACGATGATGCAGATCTTTCGCAGACGCCCGCTGCGCAAGAGCTCGAAAGCACTCTGCAAGGGCGCAACGTGGCATACCGCCTTGAGGGCGAGCCCGGCCAGCTGCGCATGATCGTCTTGATGCCGAGGGCGGGTGAGTGACGATGCAGATTTCGCTCATCCTTCCCCAAATCGTTGCGCTCGATGTTGTCTTTGCCCTGGCTGCGTGTCTGCAGACGATCCACGTCCCGCTCATCGCATCGCGCCGCTCGTCCTATAACCGTAAGGTGGTTTGCGCCTACGAGGCGAGCCTCGTGGTTCACCTAGTTATTTCGGCGCTCATCTTGTTCGCGTCGTCTGGCTCATATCTGGTGGCGCCGCTTGACGTTTGTGCCAGGGCAATGGGCGGAGCGCTGTGGCTCAATGCCGCAATCTTTGCCTACGGCGCGGTGCTTATGGTGCGCTATCGTCGCCCCGTCATGCTGGCCGAACTGTTGCTCGTCGCCGCCGTAACGCCGCCAATGGTTGTTGTTATGGGCTCGGCGTGGACCGTTGTCCTTATCGCGGAAGGAGCGTTCTTCCTGTTCCGTTCTATCGCGGCGCTCTTGATGGACGTCCGTAACCGCCAAGAGGACATCACCGCGTTCTCGACGATCGAGACCATCAACGTGATTCCCGTGGGCATCCTGTATCTGGACCCGAGGGGCCGTCCGCTGCTCATGAACCGCTGCATGCGCAAAAACCTGGTGGAACTTCATATGCCAACCGATCTAGGTGACATGAGCAGCACATGGAACGACCTGCGCAAACTTAGCATGCAAATGCCCGAAAGCAGTAGGAACCGTGTGCGGATTAACTTGGACCGTTTTGGTGAGGCTCGCGCGGTGATCGAGATTTCTCCCGCCGAGATTCGCCTATTTGTGCACGACGAGGTTATGGTTTCGGGCCGCCTCTTTGAGCGCATTATCGGACTGGACGTGACGGAATACGCGCACGCCTACGACCGCTTGGCGCAAGCAAACCACCTACTTGAGCTTGCGGGCCAAGAGCTCCAGTCCCAGATTGAAGAAGTTAAAAAGGTTGCCGACAATGCGGCCTACCTACGTATGCGCGCCCGCGTTCACGATGTGATCGGGCAGCGCCTGTCCATTCTCCATCGCTATTTGGAGGAGGGGCGCCTGGACGACGAGTCACTCGAGCAGATTGACCCGTTGCTGCGCTCAATTGCCGCCGATTTGCGCAGTGGCGGTGCCAGCGAGCCTGCAGAGCAGCTGGGTGATATCGTCCATGCTTTTGGCCTGGTGAGTGTGCAGATCGATGTTGAGGGCGAGCTGCCAAACGACGCACGTGTCGCCGCAGCCTTTCTGCAGATTATCCGCGAAGCCTCGACCAATGCTACCAAGCATGCGCAGGCCCATCAGGTCCATGTGCGCCTGCGGCAGGAGACGTCGGAAGACGGCGCTGTTGCGCGGATGACCGTTTCTAACGACGGCGCGCCTGCACCCGTATCGTATCGGGAGGGAACGGGTATCCCTGGTATGAGGCATGTCGCACAGAATTTGGGCGGCAGCCTGGAAGTCCACGCCGCCCCGCCCTTTACGCTTGCGGTGTCCATCCCGCTCGCCTCCAACGCCGCGGTCCAAAGGAGAAGCTCATGATCCGCGTGTTAATCGTCGAAGACCAGGCTATCTTGCGCGAGAGCCTGGCGCGTTCCGTGGGCGACCAGCCCGACATGACCGTTGTCGCCGCGATCGCCGACGCCTCGGATGCCTTGGACGTCGTGCTCAAGGAGCGTCCGGACATGATACTGATGGATGTGTGCACCGAGCACGATTCCAACGGCATCGTGGCGGCGGCGCGCGTCAAAGAACGGCTGCCCGAGTGTCGCGTCATTATCATGACGGGTATGCCCGAGATCACCTTTGTCGATCAGGCCCGCGAGGCGGGCGTCGACAGCTTTGTGTACAAGAACGTCGGTATCGACGAGCTGTTCGCCGTGATGCGCTCCACGCTGGCGGGCTATTGCACGTTTCCCAAGCCGCCTGAGAGCATTTTTTCGGGCACGGCGGCACTCGACGATGTCGAGCTGTCGATTTTGCGCCTTGCCTGCGAGGGCAAGAGCCGTCGCGAGATTGCAGCCGAGCTGTTTATGAGTGAGGGCACCATCAAGCGCCGCATTTCGGAGATCCTCAACAAGACCGGCTACGACAACATCATGCGCTTGGCCGTGCGCGCAGTAACGGAGGGCAGCATCGTTCCCAATATGGAGCGCTAGCGCTCGTTACGCATCGGCACAAAAACGACGGGGCCGCAGGATCAACTCCTGCGGCCCCGCCTGACATGTGCGCGGATGTATCCGCCAATCCGCGGCCGTCGATGTCTGCCGCTACGCGATGGTTGCGCTGTAGGAGGCGACGTCCTCGTAGGAATCGGTCAGGTAGGCGTCGATGCCGATGGTCGTATTGACCAGGTCGTCAAGGCTGTCAAGCTCGCCGCTCGAGAACGTGAATTCCTCGGTGGCGCTGGTGCCGGGCATCAGGTTAGCCGAGAACCAGGGTTCCTTCATAGTGCCGTTGACGTTGGTCTTGCCGGAAGGAGCGTAGAAGGTCAGGTCCTTGTCGCTCTTGTTGGTGATGTTGACGACAAAGCCGATGTCGCCCCAGTCGTCCTTGAATTTCTCGGTGATGGTGATGGTGCACAGATCGTCATCGGCGACGGTGACGGCGGGGGAGATTTCGACACTCTGGACGTCGTCGTCTTCGACGGCCTCATCGACCTCTTCTTCCTTCTCGGCCGCCTCGCGATCCTTCTTCACCGTGCCGGACAGATCCTTGTCGGACTTGGTGAAGATAAGCTTGTCGCCTTCCACCTCAAGGACGAGCTTGTCGTCCTTGAGCTTCAGGTCGTGCGACTCATCTTCGGCGGTGATCGTTACGGTGGTGGCGTCCTTGGCTTCCCATTTCAGGTCGGCGACCTCAAGGAACATATCGAGGACGCCTGTGCCGTCCTCGTCGAGGATCAGGACGCAGTTGAGGCCCCACTCCTTGAGCATATCCATGTACTCATCGGTGAGCTCTTCGCCATCCAAGGTTCCACCCGAGTACTGCCAGCTGCCGACGAAGTTGGCCTTGGGGTCTTTGCCGCCGCCGCTGCAGCCCGTCAGGGCAAAGGCGAGCGCCAGGACGCATGTCAGGAATGCGAGTACGGATTTTTTGAACGTTGTCTTCATGGTGTCCTCCTTTATCGAACGAAACCCATAGAAGCAAATGCGGGGGTGGCGGACCTCCCCGCCAATTACCAGATAGAGGGGTTAGGGCCTGGGCGTTCCGCAGTTGCTGCAGAACTTGCCGCCGTTTTCGCTGCCGCAGTTGGGGCAGAACCACTTGGCCGGCGCCGGGGCAGGTGCGGGGCTGCCGCACTCGGAGCAGAACTTGCCGGTGTTGGTGGCGCCGCAGCTGCAGGTCCATGCGCCGGCCGCAGGTGCGGCGGGAGCCGGTGCGGGAGCGGGTGCCGGAGCCGGCTGCGGGGCGGCCTGCTGCTGTGCCTGGCCGGTGGCGAACAGCTGGCTGGCGTTCATGCCGCCCATGCCACCTGCCATGCCCATGCCCATAAAGCCTGCCATCGCGCCGTTGGGGTTGGCGGCTGCCGCGCGCATTGCGTCGCTCTGGGCGCTGGCAATGTTGGCTGCCGCCATGGTGGGATCGCGCATGACCGCGGCTTTCTGCAGGTCCTTGATCATTTGCTCGTCTTCTTGCGAGGCGGCGATGGAGTTGACGCCAAAGCTCACGATCTCGACGCCGCGCAGGTCACGCCAGTCGGCAGAGAGGACCTCGTTGAGCGCGCGGGCGAGCTCGGTGGTGTGGCCGGGGATGGCGCTGTAGCGGATGCCCATCTCCGAGATCTTGGCAAAGGCGGGCTGCAGGGCGGTGAGCAGCTCGGACTTAAGCTGGCTGTCGATCTTGTCGCGCGTGTAGCTATCGGTCACGTTGCCGCATACGTTGGTGTAGAACAGCAGCGGGTTGGTGATGCGGTACGAATACTCGCCGTTGCAGCGCACGGAGATGTCGACGTCCAGGCCAATGTTGTTATCGACCACGCGGAAGGGCACGGGCGAGGCGGTGCCGTACTTGTTGCCGATGATCTCCTTGGTGTTGATGAAGTAGACACGCTGGTCCTTGCCCGCGTCGCCGCCAAAAGTAAAGCGGCTGCCGATATTGGCGAAGGTCTCCTTGATGGAATCGCCCAGGTTGCCGCTAAAGACGCTCGGCTCGCTGCCGGTATCGAAGACGAACTCACCGGGCTCCAGCGCGACTTCGATGATCTTGCCGTTTTGCACCACGAGCATGCCTTGTCCGTCGTTGACGGCGATGACCGAGCCGTTGGAGATGACGTTGTCCTCGCCGCGCGTGTTGGAGCCGCGGCCACCGGTACGTTTGCTGCCCTTGCAGGCCAAGACGTCAGCAGGCATCGATTCGCAGTAGATAAATTCCTTCCACTGGTCGGCCATGACGCCGCCGGCAGCTCCCAATCCAGCTTTCAAGAGTCCCATGGTGATCTTCCTTTCTCGTCAAAGGCCGGGTGGTATTGGTTGGATTGCTTAGTCGTCCTTGTCGTCTTTCATGACAACGGTGGTCTCGGTGTGGCTGAAGGTGTCGTGTTTCTCGGTCAGGTCGAGCTCGCCACAATACTCATCGGCATGGGTTGCTTCGTTGGCCGTCTTGAGCTGGCCTACCAGTAGCACGTCTCCGATAATCACGATGATCAGCGGCGCGATGATATTGATGAGGATGCCCTCGATATCAAAGGTGAGGTAATCCGGATCGAAGGCGTATTCCCCCATAAAGAGAATCTGGGAGAGGATAAATCCGATCATAAAGAACAGCACCGAGGCGATGGCGAGCTTGGGCTTGGAGCAGGGGAGCTCGCCGACCAAGCGGCCGGTCTGGCCGTTCATGGCAAACAGGTAGCTCTTGCCGTTCCACGAGGTGGAGAGCATCCAGACGGGGAACAGGGCGTAGTCGCTGTCTTCCCAGGTGTAGTCGAGCTGCTTGCTTTCGACCGTGGCATCGTCGTATTCGTCGACGACGGTCTCGCGCAGGGCCGAGATCGTGCTTTCTTCCATACGGCGCTCGGCGCGCGCCTTGCAGGTCTCGCAGTCCTCGTCGTAACGGTTGGCGATGTAGCCGGGCATATATGCGACCGAGAACGGACGCAGCGCGTCGTAGTCAAACGGCTCGATGGCGTCCATGTGGCCGTCGGGCATCTTGGACGATCCGTCGACGGGCACGCGCTTAAACGAGATATTGCCCTTGCGATAGGCATCGTAGTGGTCGGTGGTCGTGACGGTGCGGTCGGATTCCTCGGTCACGGTCTCGTTGGTCGCGTCAAAGTGCACTTCGCCGTCCACGTGCGCGCCGTAGAGCCAAAACGGCACGTAGACGCCTTGGACCTCGTCGATGTGGTTGCCGGTGACAAAGCTCTTGGGCAGCAAGATCTTGCCCTTGTAGTGTTCCTTGAGTGCGGCCGTGACGTCGTCGTGCCCGAGCTTAAACGGAATTACCAGGTCGGGCGAGAAGTCGCCAGAGAGCTGGCCGGGCGCCACGGCGGAGTTGCCGCAGTACGGGCAGGTGGTGACGGCGACGGTGCCGTCGGACACGAGCTCGGCGCCGCACGACGAGCAGATGTAGCCGGCGTTTTGGGCCAGCTCCTGCACGGCATCGTCGACAGCAGGCTTGGGCGTTGCGGTTGCCGCATCGGCTTTGGCATCGGCCTTGTCCTGGCGCTCGCGATAGAGGGCCTCGACTTCTTCGACTTCAAAGCGCGAGTCACAGTAGTCGCAGACGAGCTTTTGCTCGGCGCTTGCAAAATGCAAGGGGCCACCGCAGGCAGGGCACTGATAGTTAACGCTCTCGAAGGCCATGATCGGTCCTTTCCGTGCCGGGGGCTATGCGCCGATGGCGCCGCCGCAGTATTCGCAGCGCCCGCTGGCATCGGGAATGGTGGTGGCTCCGCAGAAGGGGCAGGTCACCGCGGTCTTGGGGGCCTTAGCGGCCACGACGCTGTCCCGCGTCTCCTGGCGCAGCTGCACCAGCGCATCGCGGACTTCGGTTGCCTGGCGCTTGGCCTCGCGATATTCGATGGAGCCGCGCTGATCGATGGTGGAGTCGTTCACGCGCAGGTTGATCTCGGTAAAGTACGGCGTGTTGACGTGGATGGTCAGATTAAAGTCGTAATCCAGGTCGTAGCGCGGCGGGTTGTAGCTCTCGCGCTCGCCGTCCTTGGTCTCGCGATAGATCTCGGTGCGTTGCTCGTCGATATCCATATCGCAGCCGAGTACCTGCGAGAACTCGATGATGTCGGGATTGGCGTCGCGCCAGCGGCTCTGCGAAGTGATGATCAGCAGGCCCGCGTCCTCATCGAGCATAATATTGGTGCGCCCGGCAGAAAGCGTGCGCGTGGGGTTGAACGAAGACAGGCGTTCGGCGTTGGCCTCGCGGTAGGCGAGTTGCTCACGGATATCGTCCGCGGTGCTGGAGCGATAGCCGTGAAAGTAGGGGGAGAGCTTGCCGGCGCACTCTTTGCACAGGTAGCCTTCATTGATTTTTGTCTTACCTAGAAGTCCCAGCTCGGTACCGCAAATCGCGCACTCTTTCTTCTCGAACATCTTGTCAAAGAAGCCCATGGCTGCCTCCCATCAACAGGTAGCGTGTGTCACTTTTGATGATGGGGGAGTGTGCGATTCTTCGCGATACCCAGACGGCTCAAGGAGTCTCCACAACTGGGACACATGGCCCATTTTTGACTAGTCGTTGGGGACGTTCTCAAACGACTAGTCGCGGGGGACGCTCTTCGGCCACTCATTGGGGACGGGCCACTCATTGGGGACGTACTTAAATGAGTGGTAGTTGGAGACACTCCTGGCCGAGCTAGAGATCGCGCGCGTCCCTTCTGGTCCATGCGGCTCAAAATCGCGGCGTGATGTGGACGGCCGGGGTCGAATTGGCAACATTTCGAGCCTGGCTTCGATATTGAGACTGGTTCTTTATTAAAATGGAATTCCAGACAATTGAGCGGCCGGGGGTTAACCATGAGGGGCATGGGAGACACAACCGCATATCTGCGTCGGGGCATTCGGGAGATTATATGCCTGGCGCTGTTCTTCTTCACGTTTTTGGCGTGCGAGTATCTCTTTGATGTGCGCATAGCCGAGTTCGTGCCATCGAGTGAGGTCGTCATCTACGAGAGCATCGTTGTCGGCGCGAGCGTGATTGGCTTTTTCGTGCGCCCATTTCTGTACTATCGCCTTCCCCAGACGATCGATGCGACGAGCGATATTACAGGCGTGCTGTTGGTATCGGCGTTGCTCCTGATGATTACGGCAGTGCGGTTTGAGGTAGTAATTGCCGGCGGCCTGGTGGCGTGCTGCGCCCTGGGCTATTGCGGATCGACCGCCCATGTCAATCTTGCGCGGCGTTTTGCGCAGACGCCCTGCCTGGCGCGCGCCGCCGCACTTTCCTATGCCATGGGCGTTCTGGTACAGGTGATCAACCACATGGTGATGCCTGTCGGTATTCCTCAGCAGGCTGTTCTGGTCGTCTGTGCGATCGCGCAGGTGGCGTTGCTTCACAGTGCCCGACGCGCCAAGCTGCGCGACGAGTCCGACCCCAACTTTGAACCCAGTGCTGCCGGGCTTTCGGTAGATGCTCTGGAATATGGCGCCAAGTGGCATGACGATCCCGAGGCAAAGGCGGCATTCCGTCGCGCCGTAGTTCGCCTGACCGTGGCGACGGCGTATCTTTCCAGCGTATTCGCCGCTCTCAACGCGGGCTTCACGATCTTGCATGCTGTCGGAGCCGTCGATTTGGGCGATTGGCCGCGCCTGCTGCTTGTCGTGAGCTCGTTGGTCGCTGGCGCACTATTTGACCTGCACGGCCGCTCGTATATGAATATCGGCATGACATGTGCCGCCATACTGTCCACGCTTTCGTTCTTTGTGCTCATCGTCGACGGCAATGGTGGCAACGAGCTCGCTGCCACGATCATTTTTTATCTGGGCTCGGGCTTTTTCGTGGTGTTCTTTACCACAAAATATGCCGCCGTCTCGCTCTATGCGCGCTGGTCATATTTTTGGCCGTGCATGGGTCGCGTCGTCAACAACGTGTGCTCGATGCTCGTGACGGCGCCGGCGGTGGCGATTATCTCGAGTCAAAACGTGCTGGCTGCTGTCGGTGCGGCGCTCGTGATGTTTGTGGGCATTGTGATTACGCTGCTGGGGCAGTTGGGGCAACGAGCCGATGATGCCGTGATGCAGGATGGCCTGCCGCTTGCCACCGACGATCTTGGTGGGGATCTTGCGCCCACATGCTTCGACCCCGAGCCCGTGGAGGCAGCGGAGCTCACGTCCGATGAACGCCTCGATGCTTTCGTCGCCACCTTTGGGCTTACAGAGCGCGAGCGCGATATTCTTGAGGTCTTGGTCGTTTCGGACCAGAGCGTTCAGGACATCGCCACGACGCTCTTTCTTTCGCGCTCCACGCTCTACCGCCACATTTCCTCGATCAACAAAAAGGCCGGTACCGCCTCGCGTGTGGCCCTTATCAACTTCTTCTGGTCCTGGACGCCCAAGGACTAGCTAATTTCCCAATAAGTTGCGGTGGAATAGTCCCTAAATTAAAGTCACGCGGCTTTAAACAGGAACTATTTCACCGCAATTGCTGAGGGGATAGATTGCGGCGGCGACAGAGGCAACGGCAGCGGCAGAGGCGTCGGCAGCTGTGGTAGTGGCAACGGCAACTGGCAGGGTGTTTTCCGTCTACTTGCTACAGCAGCTCGCCGTGGCGTGCAATGTAGCGGCGCTTTGCCAGCTGGGTGAGCGCGATGTAGGCGGTGACGATGCCGGCGAGCAGCGCGAAAAAGCTTGCGGGCAGCGCCATGAGGCCCAGCGCATCGGCGATGGGGCTTGCCGGCAGCCAGGTGACGAGCGCCAGGCCCAGCACGGTAAGAACGCACAATGAGAGCGCGGCGTGGTCGCGCGGGCTCGGCAGATGCGGGGAGCGCAGCATGTGGACCACGAGTGTCTGCGACCACATGGACTCGACAAACCAGCCGCTCTGGAAGAGCGCAGCAAAGGTCGCCATACCCGCGACGTCGCCTGCGGCGGCAAGCTCGGACCAGCTTGAGTCCACGGCGGCGGGGCACACGACAAAGAAGAGCGCGGCGAAGGTCACGATGTCAAACAGCGAGCTCACGGGGCCCAGCTCGAGCATAAAGCCCTTGATGGACGCGGCGTCCCAGGCACGCGGGCGGGCAGTCCAGGCGTCATCGACGGTGTCCCACAGCAGCGCGATGCACACGATCTCGTAGACCAGCGACAGCAGTACCAGCTGCAGGGCGCTCATGGGCAAAAACGGCAAGAACAGGCTCGCGACGGTCACGGACAGCACATTGCCAAAGTTGGAGCTCACCGTGGTCTTGAGGTACTTGAGCAGGTTGCCGTAAGTGCGGCGGCCTTCGATGATGCCGCGCTCGAGCACGCCCAGGTCCTTCTGAAGCAAGATGATATCGGCGGATTCCTTGGCAATATCGACGGCCGAATCGACCGAGATGCCGCAATCGCTCGCACGCATGGCGGCGGCGTCGTTGATGCCGTCGCCCATAAAGCCCACGGTGTGGCCGAGCATCTCGCGCATGACACGTACCAGGCGCGCCTTCTGCAGCGGCGAGAGCTTGGCGAAGAGGTGGGTTTTCTCGGCGCGCTCGGCAAGTTCGGCGTCATCGAGCGCATCGATCTCGGAGCCGAGCAAGACGTTGCTCGCATCGATACCAATCTGCTCGCAGACGGTGGCGGCGACGCGGTCGTTGTCGCCGGTTAGGACCTTGACCGCCACGCTCTTGGCCTCGAGGGTGGCGACGGCGCCCGCGGCACTTGCTTTGGGCGGATCGAGGAAGGCCAAAAAGCCCATCAGCACCATGTCGCACTCGTCGGCGATGCCAAACTCGCCCACGCAGCGCGGATTGGTCTTCTGCGCCACGGCAATTACGCGTAGGCCCTCGGCGTTAAGTCCGGCGACCTGCTTGCGAATCTGGGCGAGCTTCTCGTCGGTGAGCGGCTGAGCGATGCCATCGATCTCGACAAAGGAGCAGATCTCGAGCATTTCCTCGGCAGCTCCCTTGGTAACCATCTGGGTTTTGCCTTGGGCGTCGGCGACAACTACGCTCAGGCGGCGGCGCGAGAAATCGAAGGGAACCTCGTCGACCTTGGTATAGCGGTCGCGCAGACTCTGGCCCAGCATAGAATCGGGCACGACGGTCGAGGGCGTCACATCGGCACGGTCGATTACGGCCAGGTTGATAAGGTTTTTGAGGCCGGTTTGGAAGAAGCTATTCAAAAATGCATGGCGCAGCACGCGTGCGTCTTCGTTGCCGTCGGTGCTGAGATAGCGCTCGAGCACGATGCGGTCTTCGGTGAGGGTGCCGGTCTTGTCGCAGCACAGGACGTCCATCGCACCGAGGTTTTGAATCGCCGGCAGCTCCTTGACGATAACCTGGCGACGGGCGAGGTCCTTGGCGCCCTGCGATAGGCTCGTGGTCACGATGACGGGAAGCATCTGCGGCGTGATGCCCACGGCCACGCTCGTGGCGAACAGCAGCGCGTCGATGACGTTGCCCTTGGTGGCGGCGTTGATGGCAAAGACGGCCGGCGCCATAACGAGCATGAGGCGTACGAGCAACATGGAGACGCTCGAGACGCCGCGATCAAACGCGCTCTTTTCGCCGCGCCCGTTGAGCATCTTGGCGATGCCGCCCAGGTAGGTGTCCGAGCCGGTGGCAACGACAAGCGCCATGGCGGTGCCGTTTTGCACGGAGGTGCCGGTAAAGACGATGTTCTTGCAGGCAGAGAGTGGCAGTGCGGAGCCGTCGGCGCCCTCGACGACGGTGACGGCGGTGGTCTTCTCGACGGCCTCGCTCTCGCCGGTGAGTGCGGACTCGATCACAAACAGGTCGCGCGCGGTGATGATGCGGGCATCTGCCGGCACCATATCGCCGGCAGAGAGGCGGATCACATCGCCGGGGACGAGCTCGTCAAAGGGGATCTCGACGCGCTCGCCGTCGCGCAGGGCGGTGCAAGTGTTGGAGACCAGGTCCTTGAGGGCCTCTGCCGCATTGCCGCTGCGGGCTTCCTGGATAAACTTCATACCGCCCGATACCAGCAGCATGATGCCGATGACGATGACCGTGGAGGGGTCGCGCTGCGGCTCGGGCACGGCGAGCACGTCGATGTAGAGCGAGACCAGCGCGAGCGCGGCGAGGATGCCGGCGAAGGGATCGATGAAGGCGTCGGCGATGCGGCGGGCGAGCGTCTTGGTCGGTGTCTCGATGGTGTTGGGGCCGGAGGCGTCCAGGCGCTCGGTTGCCTGCTCGGCGGTGAGGTCGTTTGCCGTGGCGTCAAGCAGTACGAGGGCGTCCTCGGCGCTATGGGTGGCGGCGAATATGGTGTTCTTGGACAGGCCGGTATGAGCGGCAGGGCGCGCCGTGCGGCGGCGCTTGGAGATGGCTTCGAGTACCGTGGCGGTTTTGAGCATCAGCATAGGGTCCTCCTTGTTGAAGGGAGTTAGCGTACGTGTCGTATTTGCTTCAAAAAACCTAGATGTCGCTCACGTCAAGCACTTGAGCCCACAAAGGGTGCAGCGCGCCTTTGTGGTGGTTTTGGCGATCTGCCGGTGGCGTTTATGCGTGTGCGGAGTCCTCGCGGCGTGCCGAGGGCGACATGCAGGTTTTTCGACTAGGACTGCCTTCCATGGCACACCTCCTAAAGGCCGAGCGCAGCGCGCTTTGGGTGTCTCGTACCCCTTTTAATCCGCCCGTATTATTGATGAGGGGGTTTGCCATGTCAACCCCATTGTTCGGAAAACCATTCCCCCTGACAAAGCCTTTACAGAATGCCGTGGCTCCAAAGCACGCCCACATCGACGCCTCGCCTGCGCTAAACTGAAGAGCACGTACGCAATTACGAGAGGAGCCCGCATGGAGGCTTACAAGCAAGAGTTCATCAAGTTTATGGTTGAGTCCGACGTTCTTAAGTTCGGCAGCTTTACGCTCAAGAGCGGTCGCCAGTCCCCGTTCTTTATGAACGCCGGCGCTTACGTGACGGGCTATCAGCTCAAGAAGCTGGGCGAGTATTACGCCCAGGCCATCCACGATAACTTTGGCGACGACTTTGATGTGCTGTTTGGGCCGGCCTACAAGGGTATTCCGCTGGCCGTCGTGACCGCCATTGCCTACCACGAGCTGTACGGCAAGGAGGTCAAGTACTGCTGCGACCGCAAGGAGGCCAAGGACCACGGTGCCGATAAGGGCAACCTGCTGGGTTATGAGCCCAAGGACGGCGACCGCGTGGTCATGGTCGAGGACGTCACCACCAGCGGCAAGTCCATCGACGAGACCTATCCCAAGGTCAAGGCTGCTGCCGATGTCGAGATCAAGGGCCTGATTGTGTCCCTCAACCGCATGGAGGTCGGCAAGGGTGGCGTGACTACCGCGCAGAAGGAGATCGAGGCCAAGTACGGTTTCCCCGTCGCGAGCATCGTCTCCATGGCCGAGGTCGTCGAGACCCTCTACAACCACGAGATCGACGGCAAGGTTGTCATCGATGACGAGCTCAAGGCCGCCATCGACGCCTACTACGAGCAGTACGGAGCACGGGAGTAGTAGTTACGCGGGTTTACCAACCCGCGTAACGGCTCGACGCTGCGCGGGCCGCATTTGGACAATCTGACGTTCAACTTCAAGGGCGCGACCAGAAGGTCAGCGCCCTTTCGTTTCACGTCACCTTGTCTCAAATGCGACCCGCTCGCTGGCGCTACCAAAACATCGGCGTTGCCGCGCTAGTCACCGGGGACGTTCTTGTTTGACTGGTCGTTTAAGAGCGTCTCCAATGACTACTTAGGAATGAGCGTGGATAATCTCCCGTTTTTGGCCCCCGTGTGGGCTCAAAGTGGGAGATTATCCACGCTCGTTGGATAGGTGTCCGAAAATCAACGCTCATTCGGTTGGCGCAGGGGCAAGCTGTTTTCCGCTGTGGTGCCACATGTGAGCCTGGCCTCCTGTGCCAGATTCTAATAACGAGTTTACGGAATAAATAGTTATTAGAGCTGAAATGGCCGACCTAATGACGAGAAGTCGTTATTAGGTCGGCCATTAGTCATTGGGGACGTTCTTAAATGACTACTTGAGCCCGGGTAGGCGGGTGTAGGGGAATGAGCGCTCTAGGAATTCGGCGCAGCGGGCGTAGTCTTTGGCGAAGTAGCTGCTGTAGAGCGAATCGAGTACGTATTGCACGGCGATGTGGCTGGCGAACTGTGTGATGCGATACGTCATGCTCTCGTGATCGCTCACCGTAAGGTAGGCGGCAAAGCCGGGGTGAATGCGCGCGCAATAAGGCGTGCCGATGACGATGACCGGGGCATGCTGGCTGCTGAGGATCGGCAAGATTTCCTTGAGGTTGGGCGCAAGGCCGCTGTAGGAGATAACGATCGCCGCGCGGTCTGAATCCGAGGTAAGCGCCGTGCGCACCTGTGCCTCGATGTTGCCGTAGCATGTGGCGCTCTTGCCGACCGAGAGCAGGCGGTCGCAGAACATTCCCGCTGGATAGAGGTTGTGAGAGCCCGTGTAGATGTCGACCTGTCGGGCGTTCGCGATGAGCTTGGCGGCGTGGTCAAGCTGCGTGGGGTCGAGCAGCTCCTGCGTTTCGGCCAGCGTGGTCTGGTAGAGCCCCTCCATGCGCTCCATAACCTGCGCGGGGCTGGACGTAGCATCAAAGGGAAAGTTGATGTCCACGTCGCGGCGGTTTCCCGCCTCAGTTGCCAAGCGAATAAGCTCGACCTTGAGATCTTTGAAGCCCTCGAGGCCGAGCTTTTTGCAAAAACGGTGCTCGCTCGCAACAGAAACGTTGGTGCGCGCGGCAAATTCCTTAATAGAAAGCCCGCGGATGTCCTCGCCGATGGCAAGGGCCGCAATGCCGAGTTGTTGCTCGGTGGGGGTGAGGCCCTGCGCCTCGGTGATCTTGCGTTTGATATCCATGCGAACTCCCACACTCGCCAAACCTACCAAAAAGGGACGGGTTTATTTTGGCACGTTTCGGTCGGTATCAGGAAGTGCCAGGGACGGGGCGGCGGCAGGACTCGAGAGCGAAAAGAAGTATCGGGTTTGGTGCGCCCGCTTCTGCCCGTCCCGTGCGCAGACGATACTCGGCTTATCGACCCGCGATGCAAAGGAGATGCTCGTCCCACGAGCACTACCGGGAAGGGCTCGCGATTCGAGTCCCCACCTTAGCATTTGAACCATTTGGCACTATAATTACCGTAGGCATGCGCATAACGTTGCGCTTAATCAAGAGGAGAAAACGTATGGGTCTGTTTGACATGTTCAAGAAGAAGGCTGAGCCCGCGGCTGTCGCTGTTCCGGCCTCCATCTCTGCTTCTGCCGGCGCCGACGTGCTGTGCTCGCCCGTCAAGGGCAAGGTCATCAAGATGGCCGACGTGCCCGATCCCGTCTTTGGCGGCGAGGTTCTGGGCAAGGGCTGCGCCGTGTGGCCCGAGGACGATCTGGTCTACGCTCCCTGCGACGGCAAGGTAACCGTCACCATGGGTCACGCTGTGGGTCTGCAGTCCGATAGCGGCATCGAGGTTCTGGTGCACGTTGGCGTCGATACCGTCAACATGAACGGCGACGGCTTCGAGGGCTTCGTCAAGGCCGACGACGTCGTGAAGGCCGGCCAGCCCATACTCAAGATCGACCGCGCCAAGATCGCTGCCGCCGGTTACAAGGACTGCGTCGTTGTGGCCGTGTCCAACACCGCCGAGTTCGCCGACGTCGAGCTTGCCGTCGAGGCCGAGTCTGCCGTCGCCGCCGGTGACGCCATCGTTAAGGTCGTCCGCAAGTAGTCTGCGGCATCCAGAATATGCACAAGGGTGGTCGGGTTATCCGGCCACCCTTTTTTAATAGGCCAAGCAGGTGCGTTTTATTGCAGGGGGCTTGCTTCACGGGCCATTCGTTCGTCAAATTGAGCCGCCCGCGCTTTTGCGGCGCAGGGGTTTGGACGGAGCCGCTAATATGGACTTACTGTTGCGACGTGCGCTGCGCGGGGAGCGCGGTGCCGCTTGTTTGGAGGAATGTCATGAAAAAGAAGCTGCTGCTTGCGCCCCTGATGGCTGCCCTGGTCGCGTGCGTGGTTTTGCTTTCCGGCTGCGGAGGGCCTTCGGTGGAGGAGCTCATCACCAACGACCTTACGAGCCAGTTCGACGAGATCAAGAACGGCGGCGATGACTTCCTCTCCGGCCTGGAAGAGGCTTCGGGCGACGAGTTTGAGCAGCTGGGTATCGATCCCAAGGAGTATGCCAAGAGCTATCTCGAGGGCTTTGATTACAAGATCGGTGATGTGACGGTCGATGAGGACAAGGGTACCGCGACCGCCGAGGTTACCATCACCTGCAAGTCCATGAACAAGATCGTCGAAGATTTCGCTACCCAGTATCAGGAGAAGATCGCCGCACTCGATACGATGCCTTCCGAGGACGACCTGTACAAGATGGCCGGCCAGGTCATGGTCGACGTGACCAAGGCCGCTAAGACCAAGGACACCAAGGTCACCTTTAAGTATTCCGCCAACGAGGACAACGAGTGGTCTGCCGACGATTCCGCAACCACCGAGATGATGAATGCGATGATGAGCTAGTTCGTTGCGGCGTTTTACCAAACGCCGCAACTGCTCGACGCTGCAAGCCCGCCAGAGCGGCAATCTGCCTTTCAACTTCGGCGGCATGACCAGAAGGTCAATGCCGCCTTGTTTCAAGGCACCTTGCTCGCTCTGGCGGGCTTTCGCTCATATGACCCAATCCGCTGTCAATGGCCACAATGGCCCC
>UQIV01000003.1 GCA_900541205.1 uncultured Collinsella sp.
GGTATCGGGTTCCCACATTCATCCGCACATGTGCGGATGAATGTGGGAGGTGTTCGGATAAAGTTGATAATCAAGGCTATGGACGGTATCGTTTTATAACAGCGGCGTTATGCGCCTCGGGGCGCACGTCGTGGGGTAGAATCAGAACCGTGTCTTGGTACCGCCCGGGCGGTACCATTCTTTTGGTATTCATGCACTATGAGAGGAAGCGCTATGGACCGCTCCGAAACCTTCGACAAGATCGCCGAGGTCACTGCTGACGTTCTGGGCGTCGATGTTGCCGAAATCAGCGATGAGACCACCTTTGACGACCTCGATGCCAACTCGCTCGAGCGCCTGCAGCTGGTTACGGCTATCGAGGACGAGTTCGACCTCGAGATCGATGATGAGACCCTGCTCTCGCTCAACTCTGTCGCCGACGCCGTCGACGCTATCGAAGCTGCCAAGGAGGCCTAAGTCTTGGCTTTATCCGAACGACTTACGCGCGCCCAGGAGATTCTGGGCCACGAGTTCAATGACAAGGTGCTGCTGCGCGCGGCCCTCACGCATCCTTCGGCTGTCGAAGGCCAGCCAGTCTCGGCAAGCTACGAGCGTCTGGAGTTTTTGGGCGATTCCATTTTGGGCGCCGTCGTCGCCCGTTCGCTCTTTGAGGCCTATCCCGAGTTTGACGAGGGTAAGCTCACGCGTCTAAAGGTATCGCTCGTTTCGGGCGCCACGTTGTCCGAGGTGTCCCACGAGCTGGGCATCGACGACATCATCATCTTTGGCGCCTCCGAGACCGGTACCGGTGCGCGCGGCCTGCATTCGGCGCTCGAGAACGTCTATGAGTCGCTCGTGGGCGCGCTGTACCTGGATGCCGGTTGGGATGCCGCGGCGGAGTTTATTCACCGCACGCTTAAGCCGCACTTGGCTTCCGAGCGTGCCGAGCACCCCGCGAACCCCAAGTCGTTTTTGCAGGAGTGCGTGCAGGCCGACGGCCACGAGCCTCCGGCGTATAAGCTGGTTGGTTCTGAGGGGCCGGCACATGCGCCCACCTTTACCGCCGTGGTGTTGATCGATGGCATTCGCCAGGGTCGCGGCACCGGTTCCTCTAAGAAGGAAGCTGAGGCAGCCGCTGCGCTCGAAGCGCTCGACCGCATGGGTTACACCACCAACGGCGTGATTCTGAACAAGAAGCACGTGTAAGCGAGGAACCGTGTATCTCAAGTCCCTCACGCTCAAAGGGTTCAAGTCGTTTGCCGATCGCGCCCATATGACGTTTGAGCCGGGCCTGACCGTCATCGTCGGTCCCAACGGCTCGGGAAAATCGAACATCTCCGACTCCATCCTGTGGGTTCTGGGCGAGCAGAGCGCCAAGCAGCTGCGCGGCCAGGCCATGGAGGACGTCATCTTCTCGGGCTCGTCAGCGCGCAAGCCGGTGGGTGTCGCTGAGGTCACGCTGGTGCTCGATAACTCGGACCATATGCTGCCCGTCGATTTTGACGAGGTCGCCATCACCCGTCGCATGTATCGCTCGGGCGAAAGCGAGTACCTCATCAACTCGAGTCCGTGCCGCCTGATGGACATTCAGGACATCCTGCACGATTCGGGCCTGGGCAAGGATACGCATTCCATCATCAGCCAGGGCAAGCTCGACGCCATTTTGCAGAGCCGCCCCGAGGAGCGCCGCGCCCTCATCGAGGAGGCCGCCGGCATCTCCAAGCATAAGCGCCGCAAGGAGCGCGCGCTCAAAAAGATTAAGTCGATGGACGAGCACTTGACGCGTGCCCGCGACATCAATAAGGAAATCGCCCGCCAGCTGCGACCGTTGGAGCGTCAGGTCGATCGCGCGCGCAAGTACAAAGAGCTGTCCTCGCGCGCGAACGAGCTTACGCAGATGCTGGCCGTCGACGAGCTGCGTTCGCTGCAGTCGCAGTGGAACGACCTGGAGAGCCGCTCAAAGGAGGGTGCTGCCGAGCTTGAGCTTGCGCAGTACCGCATGGGCGAAAAGGAGCGCGAGCTCGAGAAGCTCCAGGTCATGCTCGAGGAAAAGGGCCTGTTTGTGGGCGATCTGGGCGAGCAACGCCGTCATATGCAAGATGTGGTCGGCCGCATTAACTCCGACATGCGCCTGCTCGAGGAAAAGGGCCACAACATGGTGTCGCGCCTGTCCGACATGCGCGGGCAGATCTCGAGCTCCGAGCATCAGCGACGTCGCGTGGTCGAGGAGCTCGAGGACGCGCGTGTGCAGCTTGAGGAAGTGACCGGCGCGCACATGCAGGCCCAGGAGGACGTTGACGCCGCCGGTCCTGCCGCTGCTGAGCTCCACGAGCGTCGCGTGGCGCTCGACAATCAGATTTCGCAACTCATGCGCGAGCAACGCGATGTGCAGCGCGTGGCCGATAATGCCGCGCTCGAGCTCGCCAAGGTGAAGGATTCCTTGAGCAATGCCGAGGTCGAGGACAACATGTATGCCTCGCGCCTGGAGCAGATTGACGAGCAGCTCGAGGAGGTCACGGCCTCGCTCGAGAGCCGTCGCGACCGCGCCGAGGAGCTTGAGGGCGCTCTTGAGGAAGCGCGCCAGGCTCAGGTCGATGCGCGTGAGGCCGCCGAGGCGGCACGCGCGGCCCTGAAGGACCTGCGTGCCCGCGAGAGTGAGGCGCGCAACAAGTTATCCGAGGTGCGCTCGGAGCTTGCCAGCCAAAAGAAACTCGATGCCCGCATGGCTGACAGCTCGCCGCTGGTGAGCCGTCTGGTGGGTGCGCTGGGCGATGATGTCTCGGGTCGTCTGGGCGACGTGCTCGAGGCCCCGCGCGAGCTTGAGGGCTTGGTTGAGCAATTGCTCGCCGGCGATATCGATGCGCTGCTGTTCGACGATACGTCCGCGCTTGAGCGTGCCGGTCGTGCCGCTCTGGACCAGAAGAAGGCTTCGGGCGAGGCGCTGCTGGTGGCGCGCGGCGTGAGCGGCTCTACCGCCGCTGAGGGCGCTGCCGGTACTCGTCTGGTTGATCGTCTGTCCGTGCGCGCAGGCTACGGTCCCGTCGTCGAGGCGTTGCTCGGCGGATATTACGTAGTGGACGATCTTACTGCCGCGCTGTCGGCGCCGGTCGTTGACGGTGTGACCTACGTGACTCCCGATGGCGCCCGCGTAAGCTGTGGCGGCCTGGTGCGTGTGGGGCTAGATGCCGGCGAGGCCTCGGGTGCTCTGGAGCGCAAGCGTCGCATTCGCGAGCTGGAGGGGCTTGAGCCCGATCTGGCTGCCGTGTTTGAGCATGTGTCGGATCAGGTCGTCGAGGCCAATGCGGCCGTTGAGGAAGCGCGTGCCGCTGAGGGCGATGCCGCCGGCGAGATCGCCCGTCTTGAAGGCGAGCGACGCTCGCTGCTCTCCGAGATCGGCCGCCTGGAGCAAAGCGCCAACAATGCCGAGGTCGAGCGCGTGCGTATCTCCAAGCGCCGCGAGCAGGCCGCCGAGGCCGTTCGCGCTGCGCGTCCGCGCGTTGACGAGCTCACCCGTTCGCGCGACGAGGCCCGTGCGCAGGCAAGCGACCTGGGTCTCCAGATTGCCGAAGCCAACGACGAACTCGATCGCGTGCGCCGTGACGATTCCGAGGCTGCCGGCAAGCTCGCCGATGCCAAGGTGCGCCTGGCCCAGACGAGCGAGCGCCTGCGTTCGCTGAAGGGACGCGTGCCCGATCTTGAGCATCGCCTGGAGGGCATCGACCGTCGTATCCGCGGGACGCGTCAGGCCTCGCGCTCGCTCGAGCTGCTGCGCCTTCGCGTCGATCCCATGTACGAGCGCTATTCTGCCCTGTTGGAGCGCGCCTCGGACTGGGCGGCACGCCTGCGCGATCAGGCAACGCTTGAGGAGGCGGACTCGGCTTCGCTTAAGAAGACCATCGAGGACGCCAAGACCGAGGTCGCCCGCGCCAAAGAGCGGGTCGATGCCGCCACCGCGACGCAAAACGAGTTCAAGGTCGCACGCGGCAAGCTCGAGGTACAGGTCGAGGCTGCCATCAAGGCCATCACCGCCGACGGCACCACGGTGCTCGAGGAAGCGCTCATGCTGCCGGCGCCCACCGATCGCGACGCCGCCGAGCGCGAGCTTAACCAACTCGTGCGCCAGATCAACAACCTGGGCCCTGTGAACCAGGTCGCCATGGAGGAGTACGAGCAGCTCAAGCGCCGCGCCGATTACATCGAGGAGCAGCTGGCCGATCTGGAGAGCGCGCGCAAGGCGCTCACCAAGATCACCGTGGCGATTGACCGCAAGATGCGCAAGGCCTTCCTGGTGACGTTTGAGAAGGTCGATGCGAACTTCCGCGAGATCTTCGCCATGCTGTTCCCGGGTGGCCAGGCACATCTGGAGATGACCGACCCCGAGCATCCGGCCGAGACGGGCATCGAGGTCGTGGCGCAGCCGCGTGGCAAGCGCATCACCAAGATGATGCTCATGTCGGGCGGCGAGAAGAGCCTGACGGCGCTCGCCCTGCTCTTTGCCGTGTATCGCACGCGTACGGTGCCGTTCTATGTGCTGGACGAGGTCGAGGCGGCACTCGACGACGCCAACCTGTCCAAGCTCATCGGCGCGCTCGACGTGTTGCGTTCCGATACGCAGCTCTTGGTTATCTCGCATCAGCGCCGTACTATGGAGGACGCTGACGTCCTCTACGGCGTCTCGATGCAAGCCGACGGCGTCAGTCGCGTCGTCTCGCAAAAACTCGATCGCGAAACCGGAAAGGTCGTGAATGCATAATGGGATTCTTCGATGCTCTCTCGCGCGGACTTGAGCGCAGCCGCGAGGCCCTCAACGAGGTCTTTTACTTTGGCGGTGAGGTCGACGAGGATTTTTGGGAGGACCTAGAGGACACTCTCGTCATGGGTGACATGGGTGCCGAGGTCGCGATCAAGGTGTCCGATGACCTGCGCGATACCGCGGCCAAGAAGAACCTCAAGACCGCCCCGCAACTCCGTCGTGCCCTGGCCGAGCAGCTCGAGCAGCATTTTGTGCCCGCTGTGCGCGATCCGTTCGCCGACACGCCGAGCTGCGTGCTGTTTGTGGGCATTAACGGTGCCGGCAAGACCACGACGGTCGGCAAGATTGCGAGCGCCATGGCTGCCCGCGGCAAGAATGTCGTGATCGGCTCGGCCGATACCTTCCGCGCCGCCGCCATCGAACAGCTCGATGTGTGGGGCCAGCGCGCCGGCGTCCCCGTCATCAAGCGCGACCGCGGCTCCGACCCGGCAAGCGTTTGCTACGACGTGCTCGACGAGGCCGACAAGCGCGGCAGCGACCTGGTGCTTATCGACACCGCCGGTCGTCTGCACACGAGCCCCGAGCTCATGCGCGAGCTTGCCAAGGTGGTCAACGTGACCCGTAAGCGCGCCGCCAATATGGCCGCCGGCCCCATGCCCGTCTCGGTCGTCCTCGTGATCGATGCCGCGACGGGCCAAAACGGTCTGAACCAAGCGCTCGAGTTTAACGAGGCGCTTGGCCTGGACGGTATTATCATGACAAAGCTCGACGGCACGGCAAAGGGCGGTATCGCCATGGCCGTGGCCGAGAAGCTCAAGCTTCCGATCCTGCGCGTGGGCGTGGGCGAGCAGGTCGATGACCTGCAGGAGTTCAATGCCAAAGATTTCTGCCGCGCCCTGGTGGGCGAGTCCAACTAAGGAGTAACCAGTGTTTGATTCCCTGAGCGATCGCCTCAACGACACATTTGACCGCCTACGCGGCAAGGGCAAGCTGACCGAAGCCGATATCACTTCGGCCATGCGCGACATTCGCATGGCGCTGCTCGAGGCCGACGTCAACTTCAAGGTCGTTAAGGAGTTTGTCGCCAAGACCAAGGAGCGCTGCATGACCGCCGAGGTCATGGAGTCGCTGTCGCCGGCGCAAAACGTCGTCAAGATTGTGCTCGACGAGCTCACCGAGATGCTCGGCTCCACCGAGAGCAAGCTCGTCTTTAGCAACCGCATTCCCAATGTCATCATGCTCGTGGGCCTGCAGGGCTCCGGTAAGACCACGGCGGCCGTAAAGCTGGCCTACCTGCTCAAGAAGCAGGGCCGCTCACCGCTGCTCGCCGCGTGCGACGTCTACCGTCCCGCCGCTGCCGACCAGCTGGCCACACTCGGTGGCGAGATCGGCGTGCCGGTCTTCCGCGGTGACGGCGAGCACCCGGTCGATATCGCCAAGGGCGCCATCCAGGAGGCCGTTGACCACCTGCGTGACGTGGTCATCGTCGATACCGCCGGTCGTTTGCAGATTGACGAGCAGATGATGCAGGAGGCCGTGGACATTAAGAAGGCCGTCAAGCCCGATCAGGTGCTGATGGTCGTCGATGCCATGACCGGCCAGGATATCGTCAACGTCGTCTCGACCTTTGCCGAGCGCACCGACTTTGACGGTGTGATCATCTCCAAGCTCGACGGCGATGCCCGTGGCGGCGGCGCGCTTTCCGTGCGCCAGGTGACCGGTAAGCCCATCAAGTTCGTGAGCATGGGCGAGAAGCCCGATTCGCTGGAGCCGTTCTATCCCGATCGTATGGCCAAGCGAATCTTGGGCATGGGCGATGTTGTCGGCATCATCGAGAAGGCCCAGGAGGCGGCCGACGCCGAGCAGCTCGAGGCTGCCGAGCGTATGCTGCGCGAGGGCTTTACCATGAACGACATGCTCGACCAGATGAAGGCCGTCAAGAAGATGGGCGGCATGAAGGGCATCCTGGGCATGCTCCCCGGCGGCCAGCGTGCGCTCAACCAGATGGGCGGCAACCTGGACGAGGGCATCTTCGACAAGAACGAGGCCATCATCATGTCGATGACCAAGGAGGAGCGCCTTCGCCCCTCCATCATCAACGGTCAGCGCCGTGCCCGCATTGCCAAGGGCGCCGGCGTGACCCCCACCGAGGTCAATAGCCTTATGAAGCAGTGGGGCGAGATGAACAAGATGATGGGCCGCATGCGCACGATGGCCAATCAGGCGCAGGCCGGCGGCAAGAAGGGCAAGAAGGGTAAGAAGGGCAAAAAGATGCGAATGCCCAATATTCCCGGTCTGGATGCCATGGGGCTGGGCGGCATGGGCGGCCTGGGAACGGGCGGCCCCAAGTCCGATATGGACCTGCTGCGCCAGATGGAAGCGCAGATGCGCAATAAGAAATAGGGCTGTAATTCCAGCTTGATATGGCAAAGGCCACTCGGAAGCTACCGAGTGGCCTTTGTTGTTGGCTTTGATTGTTGGGTTGCGTTCAGCGTCGCGCCTCGAGCTCGCGGTGCCGTGCCGTTAGTGGCAGCCGCAGCCCTCGTGACCCTCGTGCTCGTGATGGCCGTGGCAGCTGCAGGAATCGCCATGTTCGTGGGCGTGGTCGTGGCCGTGGCAGCCGCACGTGGCCTCGCCGTTCTGCGCGAGCGTGCCGGCGATAAGGGCCTCGACGCAAGCGTCGCAGCTGCCCTGGGCGCCTGCGTATACCGTGATGCCGGCTTGGGCAAGCGCGTTGATGGCGCCACCGCCGATGCCGCCGCAGATGAGCGTGTCCACGCCGCCGTTGGCGAGCAGGCCCGCTAGGGCACCGTGGCCGGTGCCGCCGGTGCCCACGACCTGCTCGTTGAGCACCTTGCCGTCCTGAATATCGTAGATCTTGAACTGCTCGCTGCGGCCAAAGTGCATAAAGATGTTGCCGTTGTCGTACGTAGTTGCCACCCTCATGGTGTCAACCTCCTTTGCTGGCCATGCGGCCGTTGTCGTGGTGATGGGGGAGTACACGATATTGCCGCCTTCGATGATGAGCGCTCGTCCGTTGACCAGCGCGCTTGCCACCTTGCGATGCGCGCGGCTGCAGATTGCCGCCACCGTGGCGCGCGCGATACCCATCTGCTGTGCGACTGCCTCTTGGTTAAGGCCTTCCAGGTCGCACAGGCGCAGGACTTCGAGTTCGTCGACCGTCATGTCGATGGCCTCTCCGCTTGCTAGGCCGTCGGGGGTAAAGCCGCGATATTCAGGGATGATCCCAACGCGGCGCAGTTTCTCGCGTCTTCCTGCCATGCGCACTCCTTATCTGACATATGTCAACAATAGAATAGCGAACGCGCAGATTTGCGCAAGGAATTTCTGGCATATGTCAGAAAATGAGGGCTTATGTTAGGGCTGTGGGGCCGCGTGCGCCTGGGCTACAATGAATCTCGCTTGTAGGCGACTGACAGGAGGGTCAATGAGCAAGGCTGATCAACAGTTTGTAACCATGTGCCGCGATATTCTGGACCATGGCACCACCACCGAGGGCCAAAAGGTCCGCCCGGTGTGGGAGGATGGCACCCCTGCCTATACCATTAAAAACTTTGGTGTCACGGCCCGCTACGACCTGCGTGAGGAGTTTCCGGCGCTTACCCTGCGTCGTACGGCCCTCAAATCTGCCATGGACGAGATCCTATGGATCTATCAGAAGAAGTCCAATAACGTGCATGACCTCAACAGCCATATTTGGGATGAGTGGGCCGACGAGACCGGTTCCATCGGCAAGGCATACGGGTACCAGATTGGCCAGAAGAGCCATTATGCCGAGGGCGACTTTGACCAGATGGACCGTGTGCTGTACGACCTTAAGCACACGCCGTACAGCCGCCGCATCCTGACCAACACGTACGTGTTTAGCGACTTGTCCGAGATGCACCTGTATCCGTGCGCGTACAGCGTGACCTATAACGTCACGCAGCGCCCGCAGGACGACAAGCCCACACTCAACATGATTCTCAACCAGCGCAGCCAGGACATTTTGGCCGCGAACAACTGGAACGTGTGCCAGTACGCCATCTTGCTGATGATGGTCGCGCAGTCGGTCGATATGATTCCCGGCGAGCTGCTGCATGTGATTGCCGATGCCCACATTTACGATCGTCATGTCGATATCGTCCGCGAGCTTATCGAGCGTCCGCAGTTTGCTGCGCCCAAGGTAACGCTTAATCCCGACGTGCACGATTTCTACGCGTTTACGACTGACGACCTGATCGTCGAGGGCTACGAGCACGGCCCGCAGGTCAAGAACATTCCCATTGCAGTGTAGGTGGCGCTCATGACGTGTAAGCTATCTGCTATCGTCGCCGTGTGTGACGACTGGGGCATTGGGTGCGAGGGCGACATGGTGGTGTCCAATCGCGCCGACATGCGCCATTTTGTGGCGTGCACCAAAGGTTGCCCGGTTATTATGGGGCGCAAGACCCTGCTGAGTTTTCCCGGCGGGCGTCCGCTCAAGAACCGTCGCAATATCGTGCTCACCCGCGACGAGAGCTTTGCTCCCGAGGGCGTCGACGTGGTGCATAGTATCGACGAGGCCTTGGCCGCCGTGGCCGATGAGCCCATTGCGTGGGTGATTGGCGGCGGCGAGGTGTATCGACAGTTCTTGCCGTATTGCGTCGAGGCCGAGGTTACGCATAACCATTGCGTACATGACGTGGATACGTACTTTCCCGATCTGGATGCCGATCCCGCGTGGGAGATTGCGCAGCGTAGCGAGGTCGCGACGATTGCCGCGGGCGAGGGTGACGAGGGTCTCGATTATGAGTTCGTGACGTATCGTCGCGTCGAGGCGTAAATCGTCTGGCGTGAACGGTATCATCGGGTTGTTTGAATGCATGGGGCGGCGCTTAGCGTCGCCTCGTTTGGTATAGATGTGCTGTAAAGAAGGGTGCGGGCTGGCTGCTATGACTGATGCCGTTGAGGTGCTGCGAATTGATTCTCTCGAGGACGAGCGGCTCGATGCCTACGTGCGACTGACCGAGCGCGAGCTTCGCTGCGTGCTGGAGCCGCAAAAGGGCATCTTTATCGCCGAGAGCGCCAAGGTTATCGAGCGCGCGGTTCGCGCCGGATATGAGCCGGTGAGCTTTCTTTTGGGCGAACGCTGGCTCGACCAGATGATGCCGCTGTTTGAGCGCCTGGCGGTACGCGAAGGTGCGGGCCCGGTTCCCGTGTTCGTGGCCTCGATGGAGCTTATGGAGCAGCTGACGGGCTTTAACGTGACGCGCGGTGCGCTCGCGGCGTTCCGTCGCCCGCGTCAGATTCCGGTCGATGAGTTCTTGGGCGGCGTCGTCGAGGCGGCGGGGGAGCGCCCGGTGCGCGTATGCGTGCTCGAGGGCATTGTCGACCACACCAACGTCGGCGCGATTTTCCGCTCGGCGGCTGCGCTGAACGTCGATGGCATTTTGGTGAGCCCTACGTGCTGCGATCCGCTGTACCGTCGCTCGGCCCGCGTGAGCATGGGCACGGTGTTCCAGGTGCCCTGGACACGCATTGGCAGCGAGACGCGCGTATGGCCGCATGATGGGCTGGCGGCGCTGCACGATGCCGGTTTTTCGTGTGCCGCCATGGCATTGACGGATGATTCGGTGTCGTTGGACGATCCCGCGCTGCAGGAGATTGACCGCCTGGCAATCTTTATGGGCACCGAGGGTGCTGGCTTGGGCGCCAAGACCATTGCGGGCTGTGACCGAGCCGTGCGAATTCCGATGGCGCACGGGGTCGATTCGCTCAACGTGGCCGCGGCAAGTGCTGTCGCCTTTTGGCAGCTGTGTCCGCATGTGAGCAACGAGTATCACTACCAGCCGGGTTTGTATCACTAAACAGATATTTCGCACCGGGCTGTGGTTCGGGGCGTTTCGGCCGACGCTGGTCGGTGCTAAGCTGGTGTCGGCTTTGGTCTTAAATTGCCGTTTTGTTGTATGACGTACGCTAGTGGGGAGGGCGTGTGGCTAAGAAATCTACGGCTATCGATGTAACGCAGGGTGTCATTTGGCAGCAGCTGCTGTCGCTGTGCGTTCCCATTTTCTTTAGTTCGTTCTTTCAGCAGGCATACACGCTTATCGGTACCTATATCGTCGGTCAGTTTGGCGGCAAGCTCGCGCTGGGTGGCATTCAGGCCACGATGGTGCTTACAGAGCTCTGCATCGGCTTTTGTGTCGGCGTCGGTGCCGGCTGCGCGGTCATTACGGGCCAGTTTTTTGGCCAGCACGATGACGAGCGGCTGAGCCGATCGGTCCATACGGCCATGACGCTCGCGCTGGTGGGCGGTATCGTTTTCTCGATTCTTGGCATAGTGTTCGTTGAGCCCATGCTGGTGCTTATGAACACGCCGCATGAACTATTGGCCGAGGGCGTGGCCTATGCCCGTTGCTATTTTGCCGCCATGGTTGCGGCGCTGCTGCTCAATATGGGAACGGCATTGCTGCGCGCCGTGGGCGACACGCGCGGGCCTGCTGTGATCATCGCTTCCGGCTGCCTTGTTAATGCGGTGTTGGATGTCATCTTCGTTGCCGTGCTGCACATGGAAGCGCTGGGCTGTGGCATCGCGGTGGCGCTGACTATCTGCACCAATGCCACGATGATTGTGATCCGCATGATGCGCGCTCCGGGGGCGTGGCGGTTGTCGCTATCCAAGCTCGGTATTGACCCCGGTATCTGTAAGAGCATGCTTTCGTGCGGCTTGCCGCTGGGCGTTCAGTCTGCTGCGTATTCGATTTCCAACGTTTTGATTCAGGTGTCGGTCAACTCGTTTGGCGCCGATGTCACCACGGCTTGGGGTCTTTCGGGCCGCCTGGATGGCATTATCTGGATGGTTACCGAGGCGCTTGGCGTGTCGATCACCACGTTCTCGGCGCAGAACTTCGGCGCGCGCAACTACGAGCGCATGCGCAAGGGCTACCATACGTCGCTCGTGCTGTCGTTTATGCTCATTGGTGGCCTGTCTGCCGTGCTGCTGGTGTTCTCCGGTCCGTTGTCACGTCTGTTTGTCGACGATGCTTCGATTTCGGCGTACACCACGACGATTCTTCATTTCATCGCGCCGTTCTACGCGATCTTCTCGATTATCGAAAACGCGTCGGGTTCCATCCGCGGCGCCGGCGTGAGCTTGCAGCCCATGCTGCTCACGATTTTTGGCACCGTCGTGCTCAGGGTGATCTGGGTGTTTGCGATTATGCCGTTCGATCCGTCGCTTGAGCACCTGCTGCTGGTCTACCCCGTAACCTGGCTCATCACGGCCACGCTGTTCACCATCTACCACCACAGCGGCAACTGGCTAGGTCGCGCCACCGCCTAGCTCATCCGTCGGATACCCCTGATAAGTTGCGGTGAAATATTTCCTGAAAAGCCCTTGCGGACCGTCAAACAAGTACTATTCCACCGCAACTTCCTTATGAGCTGTAGGTGTTGGCGGAAAACGAATCAATTAGTATTCGATGCCTTGGCGGGCTAGGAGGCCTTCGTCGAAGTAGTGTTTGATGGGACGCATTTCGGTGACTAAGTCCGCGAGGTCGGCCAACGGCAGCAGCCCGCGGCCGGTGAGCACGAGTTCCGTGGTGGCGGGCTTTATCGCGATCAGCGCTTCGACATCCTCGCGTGTCACGAAGCCGCGGCGCATAGCCTCGCCGAGTTCGTCCAAAATCAGAACGTCGACCTGTGATATCTGCTCGTGTGCTAGCTCCAGAATCTGTGCCGCGCAGGCCTCGGGCGTGTCGCGGTCGGCTTGTACGATGCGCAGACCCAAACGGGGCGCCGCATCATGCTCGGCGCAGTGCAGTTTCTTGGCAGACTGCAGCCTAAGAACGTTAAGTCCATAGCCCGTGGCGCGCAGCGCGAGCCCCAGCGCAGCCGTCGTCTTGCCCTTGCCGTCGCCTGTATAGATTTGAACCTTGCCGACTTACAGTGATGCCATCTCTGTCCTTTCGTGCCCGGCGTCGGTTTATCGTCGCTCGGGTTGGGTATTCTAGAAACCATTATCAACCCCAGTAGATGGAGTTCAAGCAGATGGAGATGGATGACAACAAGCGTAGACGGAATATGATCCTCTACGTGCTCATCGCCTTCGTCGTCTACCTCGTGCTCTCGACCGTTCTGTTCCCCAACATCGGTCACACGCAGCAGATTACGGAGACCGATTACTCGACGTTTGTCAAAGCGCTCGACAAGAAGAGCGTCGAAAAGGTCGAGTACAACACCGACGACTATACGATTTATTACACCAAGAAGGGCGAGGACGAGAACATCGCCTATAAGACGACCGGTGTGCCGAACGATGTGGGCTTTACCGATCGCGTGCTTGAGTCTGGCGCTTCGCTGGAGTCGGTCGTTCCCGATAAGAGCTCGGGTTTGATGACCTACTACCTGCTCACACTCATTCTTCCCATGGCGATTTTCTTCCTCATCGGTTGGTGGCTCAACCGCCGCATGAAGAAGGCTATGGGCGATGACGGCCCGTCGATGAACTTTGGCGGCGGCGGTTTTGGCGGCGGCGGACTGGGTAAGTCCGGCGCGCGCGTGATCGCCTCCAAGGACGTGGGCGTGACCTTTAAGGATGTCGCCGGCCAGGAAGAGGCCAAGGAGTCTCTCAAGGAGGTCGTCGACTTTCTGGAGAAGCCGCAGCGCTATGAGGAGATCGGCGCCAAGTTGCCGCGCGGTGCTCTCCTTGTTGGCCCTCCGGGTACCGGTAAGACCCTGCTTGCCAAGGCTGTTGCCGGCGAGGCGGGCGTTCCGTTCTTTAGCATTTCGGGCTCTGAGTTCGTTGAGATGTTTGTTGGTCGCGGCGCTGCTAAGGTTCGTGACCTGTTTAAGCAGGCCAAGGAAAAGGCACCGTGTATCGTCTTTATCGATGAGATCGATACCATCGGTAAGAAGCGCGATGGCGGCGGCTTTAGCGGCAACGACGAGCGCGAGCAGACGCTCAATCAGTTGCTGACCGAGATGGATGGCTTCGATAACCACAAGGGTATCGTTGTCCTTGCCGCAACCAACCGCCCCGACAGTCTCGATCCCGCTCTACTGCGCCCCGGTCGTTTTGACCGCCGCATCCCCGTCGAGCTGCCCGATCTGACCGGCCGCAAGAACATCCTCGAGCTGCATGCCAAGAGCGTGAAGACCGAGCCGCCGATCGACCTGACCGCGATTGCCCGCGCCACGCCTGGTGCCTCGGGCGCCGATTTGGCCAATATCATCAACGAGGGCGCCCTGCGCGCCGTCCGCGAGGGTCGCAAGCGTGCAACCCAGGACGACTTCGAGGAGTCGGTGGAGGTCGTCATTGCCGGCCAACAGCGTAAGTCCACGGTGCTTTCCGACCACGAGAAGCAGGTCGTTTCCTACCATGAGATCGGCCATGCCATTGTTGCCGCTCGCCAGAAGGGCTCTGCGCCGGTCACGAAGATCACCATCGTGCCACGCACGAGCGGTGCTCTGGGCTACACCATGCAGGTCGAGGAGGATGAGCGCTTCCTGACCACACGCCAGGAGGTCCTGGACAAGCTCGCCGTCTACTGCGGTGGCCGTGCGGCCGAGGAGCTCATCTTTGGTGAGATGACGACTGGCGCCGCCAACGATATCGAGCAGGCCACCAAGCTCGCCCGCAACATGGTGACGCGCTTTGGTATGTCCGACGAGTTTGGCATGATGGCGCTCGGTACCGTCCAGAATGCGTACCTCAACCAGGATACGTCGCTCACCTGCGCCCCCGGTACGGCCGAGCGTGTGGACGCAATTGTCGCCAAGTTGATTGAGGATGCGCACGACCGCGCCCTGCAGATCCTCAAGGAAAACAAGTTCAAGCTCCACGAGCTGGCTCGTTATCTGTACAAGAAGGAGACGATCACGGGCGAGGAGTTCATGAATCTCCTCACGCGCGAGAACCCGCTGATGCCCAAGCAGCAGTAACGCCGCGGCCGAGCCAGTAAACGCCGACGCCTCATTTGAGCAGCTTTCTCAAATGGGGCGTTTTGCTTGAGAGGGATGGAAATGAAGATCGTGGTGAGCGCCTGTTTGATGGGCGAGAGCTGCAAGTATAACGGGCTCGATAACTACCACCGCGCGTTGGTCGAGGCTTGCGAGCGCACGGGGACCGAGGTCCTCCTCGTGTGCCCCGAGGTCTTTGGCGGCCTGCTCACGCCGCGCAAGCCGTCCGAGATTGTGAACGGCGAGGTTCGTACCTGCGAGGGCATCTCGGTTGATCGCGAATTTCGCCTGGGTGCCCAACGTGCGCTCGATATGTGCGAGCAGGCAGGCGGACCGGAAGAGATAGTCGCGTGCATCCTTCAGGACCGCAGCCCCTCGTGCGGTGCGGGTCACATCTACGACGGCACCTTTAGCGGTACGCTCACCGCGGGCAACGGTGTTTTCGTCGACCTGCTCCTGCGCCACGGCTACCGTGTGATCCCGGCAAGCGAGTTCGACCCCAGCATGCTGGAGCAATAAAAAACCACCACAAAGGTACTGCTCCCTTGTGGTGGTTTTGGGTTAGAACTAGAGGGTGTGGCCGTAGGCGTTTGCGGCCTTGATGGCGGCGGCGAACTTTTCGTCGGTGAAGGGCTCGGGGTTGCCCTGCTTCCACTCGTTGGTGGCGTGCGCGTACTCGCACAGGGCCGGGATATCGGACTCGGAAAGCCCGACCTGCTCAAGCGTCACGGGCAGGCCCATCTGCTTGTTAAAGGCCGCGTAGCGCTCAAGGTTCTCGGTATCGCCCGTATAGGCGAACAGCACGAGCACGCCCAGGCTCACGACTTCGCCGTGCAGGTAGGTGCCCTCGCGCGGAATGCTGCATGTGGCGTTGTAGAATGCGTGCGCCACGCTCGAGTTGTAGTAGTAATCGTTCTGGTTCGTCAGGTTCGAGACATAGCCCGTATTGACCACGATATCGAGTGCGATCTGCTTGACGGCCTCGCTCGACAGATTCTGGCGCACATCCTCAAGACCCTGCACACCATAGGTAAACAGCGGCTCGGAGCAGGTGTGGGCAAGCGCCAGGCCAAGACCGGCGGTGTGCTCCAAATTACCGGCGCTCGTTGCGTACTCGACCTCGGGCTGCTTGGACAGGGCATCGCCCACGCCGGCCCAGAAGTACTCCGCCGGAGCCTCGGCGATGATCTTGGGGTTGATGAAGATGTGCGCCGGTCGGTTGGGGTACGAATAGCCCTCGAGCGAGCCGTCGTCGTTGTACACGACGGCAATGGCGGTCGCGGCGGAGCAGTTGGAACAGATCGTCGGGACAGTGAAGACGATCTTCTTGAGCTCGATGGCCGCCGTCTTGACGGTGTCGAGCGCCTTGCCGCCGCCGCAGGCGATAAGAACATCAGCCTCCTGGCAGGCAGGGGAGTTCACGACCTTGGCGATATTGGCACGCGTACTGTTGGTGCCATAGGCGCGCGTCTCCAGGACCTCGACATCGGTACCTTCAAGTGCCGCCTCGATTCCCGGCAGCGCCGCAGCCAGGGCTCGCTTGCCGCCAATGATGGCGACTTTCTTCGCGCCGTACTCCGCCAGTGCAGTTGGCAGCTCGGTAAAGCAATCCTCGCCAACGGTGTAGTCGCTCATTCCAATTGTGCGCATAGCAGCCTTCTTTCGTTCGATAAAGTGCTTTCAGGTATTTTGCTCCTAGAGAAGGGCTGTAATAGCGAGAAATTTCGAACGTATAAAACCAGTGTTGAGGGTTTTTCGCCGGCGCGGAACGTGCTAGCATACTCCGCATAAGCGTTGATGGGGACGAGTAGTCGGCCGTCCGCATGCTACAGAGAGCGGGGAGTGCTGAGAACCCGTGCATGCGACCGATGAAAATCACCCCGGAGCTGCGGTCCCAACGGATATGCCGCACAGGCACGTCTTAGTAGACATCGCCGAGATGGTCGTCGATACAGACCAGCCGAGTAACGGATGCGAGCGCGCGGCGACGCGAGCGAGGGCATCTAAGCTGGGTGGTTAAGCGAAGAGCTTTTACGGACAGACTGTCCGTTTTGTGGCGCTTCGTCCCAGCTTGTAGGGACGGGCGCTTTTTTGGTGCCCAGAGGGCGTGCGCGCCCATGACAAGAAAGGGGTACCGTGGCAAACGAGTACAAGCAGACGATGAATCTGCCCAAAACCGGATTTCCCATGCGTGCCGGTCTTTCCAAGTCCGAGCCAAAGCGACTCAAGGACTGGCAGGACAACAAGGTCTACGAGCAAGTTCTAAAGAAGAACGAGGGTCACAAGAAGTTCGTTCTGCACGACGGTCCTCCGTACGCCAACGGCCCGATCCACATCGGCCACGCCATGAACAAGATCTCCAAGGACATGATCAACCGTTACTGGATGATGCAGGGCTATGAGGTTCCCTATGTCCCCGGTTGGGACTGCCACGGTCAGCCGATTGAGCACAAGGTCGAGGAGAAGCTCGGCACCGAGAAGTTCAACCAGACCTCCACGGCTAAGATCCGCGAGCTTTGCAACAAGTTCGCTGTCGAGAACATCGAGCTGCAGAAGGCCGGCTTCCGTCGCCTGGGCGTGCTTGGCGACTGGGACAACCCGTATCTGACGCTCTATCACCAGCATGACGCCGCCGACATCGAGGTCTTCAAGGCCATGTTCGACAAGGGCATGATCTATCGCGGCCATAAGCCCGTCCACTGGTGCAAGCACTGCCACACCGCACTCGCCGAGGCTGAGATTGAGTACTCTGACGAGACGAGCCCGTCCATCTTCGTGCGCTTCGAGATGACCTCCAAGCCCGCCGGCCTCGAGAACTTCGACGGCCCGGTTGACTTCATCATCTGGACGACCACGCCGTGGACCATCCCCTCCGACCAGGCAGTTTCCCTCAAGCCCGGCGCCGCCTATGTCGCCGTTGAGCACGATGGCCGCGCCGAGGTCATGCTCGAGGACCTGGCTCCCAAGTGCTGCGAGGAGTTTGGCTGGGAGTACACCCCGGTCATGGTCGACGGCAAGCCCTACGTGGTTCCCGCCGAGACCTTCCACCACATCCACTACAAGCAGCCGATCTTTGACGGTGTCGAGGGCGTGGCGCTGCTGGCCGATTACGTCGGCGTCGATGACGGTACCGGTATCGTCCACAACTCGCCCGGCCACGGCGTCGACGACTACTTTGCTTGCCTCAAGGAGGGCATCACCGACATTTGCATGCCTGTCGATGACGACGGCAAGTTCTATACCGGCGAGGAGTTTGGCACCGGTGGCCCCTTCAGCGGTATGGATACCGACGAGGCCAACCCGCACATCATCGAGTTCCTGCGCGAGCGCGGCACCCTGGTCCTCGAGAAGAAGATCACGCACAGCTATCCGCACTGCTGGCGCTGCAAGCACCCGGTGCTCTTCCGTGCTACCGACCAGTGGTTTGTCTCGATGGACAAGACCGGTTTGCGCGAGCAGGCTGGCAAAGAGGTCCGCGAGAACGTCAAGTGGTATCCGGCTCACGCCGCCAACCGCATCGGCGCCATGGTCGAGCAGCGTCCCGACTGGTGCATTAGCCGTCAGCGCAACTGGGGTGTGCCCATCCCGAGCTACACCTGCGCCGACTGCGGCGAGAAGGTCATGAACGACGCTACACTCGACGCCGTCATCAAGCTCTTCCACGAGAAGGGCTCCGACGCCTGGTTCACCGACGCTCCCGAGAGCTACCTGGGCGAGGCCTGCGTCTGCCCCAAGTGCGGCGGCCATCACCTCAAGGCCGATAAGGACATCCTCGACGTGTGGTGGGATTCAGGCGTCTCCTGGAAGGCCGTCTGCGAGTACCGTCCCGAGCTGGAGTATCCGGCGGACGTGTATCTTGAGGGCTCCGACCAGCACCGCGGTTGGTTCCAGAGCTCGCTGCTCACCTCGGTGGGTGCCAATGGTCACGCCCCGTACAAGGCGGTCGTCTCGCAGGGCTTCACCCTCGACGGCCAGGGCCGCAAGATGTCCAAGTCGCTCGGCAACGTCATCGACCCCAACAAGGTCTGCGACGAGATGGGTGCCGACATCATCCGCTTGTGGGTCGCCTCGGTCGATACCAGCTCCGACGTGTCCATCGACCACGAGATCCTTGCTCGTACGTCCGATGCCTACCGTCGTTTCCGCAACACGCTGCGCTTCCTGCTCTCCGAGCTCGAGGGTCAGTTTGAGCCCGAGACCGATGGAGTCGCCTTTGCCGACCTGCTGCCGCTCGACAAGCTCATGGTTGCCCGCCTGACTCAGGTCCAGGCCGAGGTCGACGATGCTTACGCCAGCTACGAGTTCCCGCGCGCTTACCGTGCACTCTACGACTTCGTGGTTACCGAGCTCTCCAACGTGTACCTCGACGCCCTGAAGGACCGTCTGTACTGCGAGAAGCCCGGCTCGCTCGAGCGTCGCAGCGCCCAGACCGTGCTCGCCGAGCTCTTCTCGATGCTCATGCGCGACCTGCAGCCGATCCTTTCCTACACGGTCGACGAGGCCATGGCCTATGCGCCCGCCGGCTGCGTCGATCACCAGAAGTACGCCGCGCTGCTCGATTGGTACAAGTCGCCTATCACGGTCGACGAGGCCAATGAGTTTGAGGGCGTGCTCGAGGCTTCGCTCGAGCTCCGTAGCGCCGTGACCAAGGCCCTTGAGGATGCCCGCTCCGCCGGCACCTTCACTAAGAGCCAGCAGGTCCGCGTCAAGGCGGTCGTTCCCGCCGAGATGTACGCGCTGCTGACCGGTGACAAGGCTGTCGACCTGGCCGAGTTCTACATCGTCTCCGATGTTGAGCTGACCCAGGGCGAGGAGTTTTCCGTTGCTATCGAGGCTGCCGAGGGCGAGTGCTGCGACCGTTGCTGGAACTACCGCACCACCGTCGGCGAGTACAACGGCCATGCGCATATCTGCAAGCGCTGCGCGAATGCCCTTTAGGTTCCGCCGTTCTACCGAACGGCGGACCTGCCGACGCTGCGCGGGCCGCATTTGGACAATCTGACGTTCAATTTCAAGGGCGCGACCGAAAGGTCAGCGCCCTTTCATTTCACGTCACCTTGTCTCAAATGCGACCCGCTCGCTCATTTATGCTCTACCTGCGGTGTTTCCGTTCTTGGGAGATTTGTCGCTTCTTGCTTGCGTCAATGTATGATTATCTACTGCGTTAAACGGAATTCGATTGTTCTGAGGGTAGGGGATTTCTTTGGGTCGTGGTGCGGATATGACGCCGACTTTGCGTTGGCGGTTGGGTGTTGCTGGTGGGGTAGCGCTCGTTGTGCTGCTTGTTGACCGGCTGACCAAGCTTGCGGTTCGTGCCGTGGGCGACGCTTTGCATGTGACCGTCATCCCCGGTGTCATCGACTTTATGTTTGTCCGTAATATCGGTGCTGCCTTTAGCATGGGCGAGGGGCATGGCATCGCGTTTGCCGTGCTGGCGTTGGCGGTCATTATCGCTATTGCCGTGTACCTCGTTCGTGCACCCCAGCTCGCCCATCTTGAGGTTGTGGGCATGGCGATGGTTGCGGGCGGTGCTATCGGCAACGCTATCGATCGTTTGGCCTTTGGCTTCGTGACCGATTTTATTGCCACCACCTTCATCGACTTCCCCGTCTTCAATGTGGCCGATATCGGCATTACCTTGGGCGTCGTGCTCGCCCTCTTCGGCTACATGTTTTTGAGCCCCGCGGCCCGTGAGGTCGATGCGACCGCCGAGCTTAACGCCCGTGACGAGGCCCGCGCCAAGCGCAAGGCTAAACAACGTGGGGAGCGTGCCCGCAAGATTCGCGAAAGGAATGAGCGCTAATGGCCGACATCCATATTCTTGTTGCCGACGATGCCGCTGGTCAGCGTCTTGACGCCTATCTGGGCGCCAACGACGGCTGTCCTACGCGCTCTGCCTGCGCGCATTTGATCGAGGGCGGTGCCGTTGTCGTTAACGGCGAGACCTGCCTGTCCAAAAAGTATGCCGTGCGAGCCGGCGACCGTATTTCGGTCGATCTGCCCGAGCCGCACGATCCCACCGATGTGATTCCCGAGGCCATCCCGCTCGACATTCGCTATGAGGATGACTATCTCATTGTGCTCTCCAAGCAGCGCGGCCTGGTGTGCCATCCTGCACATGGTCATGAGAGCGGTACGCTCGCGAATGCTCTGGTCTATCACTGCGGTATTGACCATCTGGGCACCGTGCAGGGCGAGGACCGCCCCGGAATCGTGCATCGTTTGGATCGCGATACCTCGGGTCTCATGCTTGCGGCAAAGGACGACGACACCCAGCGCGCGCTTCAAAATCTTATCCGTACGCGCACGCTCGACCGCCGCTACATTACGCTCGTTCACGGTCATATCGCTATGGATGAGGGCACCATTAACACCGGCATTGCCCGTTCTACGCGTGACCGTGTCAAGATGGCGGTTTCGGACGATCCTTTCGCGCGCCAGGCCATTACGACCTTTAAGGTTCTCGAGCGCTTTGATTCCACGCGTTTTGACGACGGCTACACGCTCGTCGAGTGCCACCTGTTTACGGGCCGCACACATCAGATTCGCGTGCATATGCGCCATATCAACCACGCCTGCGTGGGCGATCCACTCTACGGCAAGTGCGATGCACGCGCCGATCAGGGTCTGACCAGGCAATTCCTTCATTCCTGGCGCGTCGCATTCGACCATCCCGTGACGGGCGAGCGCATCGAATGCCGCGACGAGCTGCCGTGGGATCTCGCTGCGGTTCTTGACGACCTGGCCCCGCGCTCGCTTGGCCGCACCGCCGCCGGCGACGACATCGTCCCACAGCTTGGCCTTCTCGAAGCCTAGCCGGTATTAGGTGGTTTCTTGAACTCGGTAAGCCTGCGGTAAGATATACGATTGTTTACGTAACGCGTTCCTGGGAGCCTGCATGCTCGCCTTTTTACAAACCAACACACCCATCGTGATTTTCAACCAGATTGTCGTCACGCTGCTCACGGTCTGCTTTCTGTACCAGGTGGTCTTCTTTGTCATTGGCGCTCTTCGTGGCGAGGTCGCGCCTCCCAAGGCCAAAAAACTCCACCGCTATGCCTTCTTTATCGCGGCGCATAACGAGGAGGCCGTTATCGCCAACCTCGTTCGCTCCATCAAGGACCAGGATTATCCGTCCGAGCTCATCGAGGTCTTCGTGGTCGCCGATGCCTGTACCGATAACACGGCACAGCTCGCGCGCGAGGCGGGCGCCATCGTCTATGAGCGTAATGACCTGGCCCGTAAGGGCAAGAGCTGGGTCATGGACTTTGGTTTCGATCGCATTCTCAACGAGTATCCCGACACGTTTGAGGGCTACTTTATCTTCGATGCCGACAACGTTATCTCCCGCGATTACGTCTCCAAGATGAATGATGCCTTTGACCAGGGCTTTCATGTGGTCACGAGCTATCGCAATTCCAAGAACTTCGGCAGTTCGTGGATCTCTGCGGCCAACGCCACCTGGTATCTGCGTGAGGCCCGCTTCCTCAACAACGCGCGTAATATCTGCAAGACGTCCTGCGCTGTCTCGGGTTCGGGCTACCTCATCTCCGCCAGTGTTATCGAGGGTATGCACGGCTGGCAGTTCCATACGCTGACCGAGGATATCCAGTTCACCACGTTCTGCGCCATTCACGGCATCCGCATCGGTTATGCGCCGGCGGAGTTCTTTGACGAGCAGCCGGTGACGTTTAAGGCGTCCTGGAAACAACGCATGCGTTGGACCAAGGGCTTCTACCAGGTCTTTTTTACCTATGGCAAGCATCTTGTCAAATCGACGTTCCGCTATCATCGCTTTGCCGCCTACGACATGTTTATGACCATCGCTCCGGGCATGCTGCTGTCCCTGATCTCCATGCTCGCCAACGCGACCTTCCTCATCGTGGGCGGGCTTTCGCACGGCTTCTTGGCCACCGAGGTCGAGATGCAGGCTTGTGCCGCCTCGCTCATTATGACCTTCGCGATGATGTACCAGACCTTCTTTATCCTTGCGTTACTTACGACCATCTTTGAGTACAAGCACATTCACTGCGCGCAAAAGTGGCGTCTGGTGACTAACCTGTTTACCTTCCCGATCTTTATGTTCAGCTATATCCCCATCACGGTGGCTGCTCTGTTCCTAAAGGTCGACTGGGTCCCGACGCAGCACGCCGTCAACGTTACCCTCGATGAGGTCATGCAGGGCGCCAAATAACCACCACCAAAACCACCACAAAGGGGACAGGCACCTTTGTGGTGGTTTTTGCCTTTGCGATGCAACTCGAGGAGGTGCTCGATGGTCTATATCCCGTTTTGGATTTGCATCTTTGCCGGCGCGGTGATTGATGCCCGTGAGCGGCGGTATCCGAATGCGCTTGCCGGAGCGTGTGCGGTGGCGGCATTAGCAGGCGTTTGGTTCGACAAAGGCGTTAACACGTCGCTTGACCACGCCGGTCTTGCGGTCATCGTGTATCTTTCTCTCGTGCTGACTGAGTCCCTCTGGCGTCGTCTTCGTCAAACCCCGGGCATCGGCATGGGAGATGTCAAGGCACTCTTCGCGCTTTGCACGCTCGACCCTATGGGCGGTATCGTGGCATTTGCCGTCGCGCTCCTGGTCCTTGCCATCTCCTGCCTCCTCACAAAATCGCGCTCCCTGCCATTGCTCCCGTTTTTGGTGCCGATATTTGCCATAATCGAGGTCGTGGGCTGCACATTGTAACCGATTGCGCATCCTTCTTAAGGAGCATGCCATGGCAATTAATCAAGAAACGGCCGTCATTAAGGCGCGCATGGACCGCATTCCCGCGGCGTTGTCGCCCGAACTCGTCGAGCGCATTTCCGCCGATCGTGCTTCGGGTGCCGTCAACCCGTATCGTTGCAACGACGACCAGGTCATTCGTCGTATTGATCGCGCTGCCGACAAAGGCACGCTTATGCGTCCGGCGTTTATGCGCGATGCCGAAAAGATTCTTCATCTTCCGGCGTACACGCGTTATGCAGGCAAAACGCAGGTCTTTAGCTTCCGTAGTAATGATGATCTGTCGCGGCGCGGATTGCACGTGCAGCTTGTCTCGCGCATTGCGCGCGATATCGGTCGCGCCCTGGGGCTCAACTGCGATCTGATCGAGGCGATTGGCCTGGGCCATGACTTGGGACACACGCCCTTTGGCCACGCCGGTGAGCGCTTTCTCAACGATATCTATCACGAGCGCACGGGTCGCTACTTTTTCCATAACGTGCAGTCGGTCCGCGTGCTCGATGCCTTGTACGGCCGCAACGTGTCGCTCCAGACGCTCGATGGCGTGCTGTGCCATAACGGCGAATATGAGCAGTGCGTATTTGAGCTGTCACACATGGCATCCTTTGGTCAGTTCGATCAGACGGTTGAGGACTGTATCGCCACGGGTTATAGCGCAATAGAGCACCTGCGCCCCATGACGCTCGAGGGCTGCGTGGTTCGCATCTCGGATATCCTTGCCTACGTTGGGCGCGATCGCCAAGACGCTATTGCGGCGGGCCTGCTGTCGCCCGATGCTTTTGACGATGGCCTGGGTGGGGCATACAACAGCTGGATACTTGCGCATGCCTCCATTGATATCGTTGAGCACAGCTATGGCAAGCCGCGTATCGAGATGAGCGAGGACCTGTTTGAGGAGATCCGCCGAGCCAAACGCGAGAACTACGTAAAGATCTACAGCAAGGGCGGTATCGAAGGCGATTCCGAGGCGGAGCTGCGCGAGGCGTTCGAAAAGCTCTACGACCGTTGCCTGCAGGATATAAACGAAGGCGACGAGTCCTCGTATATCTTTAAGCACCACATTTCTCGCATTGAGCAGCAGCTTTCCTACTACGATCGCACCTATGCCTGGCAGGACGATAAGGATCAAGCGGTGGTGGATTACATCGCGAGCATGACGGACGGCTATTTCTGCGAGCTGACGAGCAAGCTATTCCCTGGTCTGGAGTTTCCGCATCGTACCTACATTAACGAACGGTAGTTCGTATCATTTCGGTATACTGTTGACGAACAAAGCTTTTGATTGATGCATGGGATGGCTATGGACGACCTTTTTACTGCCTCGACGCGCGAGCGTTCCTTTAAAAACGCGCCGCTCGCGGTGCGCATGCGCCCCAATTCGCTCGACGAGTACGTTGGTCAGCAAAAGGCCGTGGGCAAGGGTTCATGGTTGCGTGCGGCGATCGAGCATGATGTGCTATCGAGCGTGATTCTGTACGGCCCGGCCGGTACGGGCAAGACGACGCTGGCTCACATTATCGCTAACCATACCAAGAGCGAGTTTGTCGAGGTCAGCGCCGTCACGGGTACCGTGAAGGACCTGCGTCGCGTGATCGACGAGGCCAAGACGCGCCTGAATACGTATGACCGCCGTACCATCTTGTTCATCGACGAGATTCACCGTTTTTCGAAGTCGCAGCAGGATGCGCTTTTGCATGCGGTTGAAAACCGTACCGTCATTATGATTGGCGCCACGACGGAGAATCCGTACTTTGAGGTCAACTCGGCGTTGCTCTCGCGTGGTCGCGTGGTGGAGCTTGAGCACCTGAAGGACGAGGATATCGCCACGCTGATTGAGCGTGCACTCGAGGCACCGCAGGGTCTGAACGGCAAGTTCTCGGCCGATGAGGATACGGTTAAGACCATTTGCACGCTGGCCGCGGGTGATGCGCGCTCAGCGCTCACGACGCTTGAGCTTGCGAGCGAGATTGCCGTTACGCGTCCCGATACTGAGGGAACGCCAGTGCCGGCGGCGGGGGAACGCTATCTCATCACCGTGGATGACGTTAAGATTGCCAACCCGCGTCGTGGCTTTTCGTACGACAAAAAAGGCGACATGCACTACGACATTATCAGTGCGTTCATCAAGTCTATGCGCGGAAGCGACCCCGATGCCACCATTTATTGGCTCGCGCGCATGATCGATGCAGGAGAGGATCCCAAGTTTATTGCGCGCCGCATTATGATCCACGCTTCCGAGGATGTTGGCAATGCCGATCCGCAGGCGCTCTTGGTGGCAAATGCCGCGTTTAAGTCTGCCGAGGTCATTGGCTACCCCGAATGCCGCATTAACCTAGCTCAGGCTGCGCTCTATGTTTGTCTGGCGCCTAAATCTAACGCGTGCGAGGCCTCGATTGATGCGGCACTGGCCGATATCCACAGCAGTGGTCTTCGCGAGGTGCCCAGCTACCTGCGCGACCGTCATCGCCCGGGCAGCGACGAATACGGTGTGTATAAGTATCCGCATGATTATCCCGAAGGCTGGGTCGATCAGCGCTATTTGCCCGAGGGACTGGAGCGCGGCGCGTTCTGGCAGCCTGCCGGCCGCGGTTGGGAAGAGTGGCGTGTGGAGCAAAGCGAACGCGACCGTAGCGGCAATGCTCCCAAGTAGGTCATTGGCACCTCGCACATTCCCTTTGGGTATCTTTCCCCTTCTTTGGGGTAACATGAAAAGCGTCTGTATTTCGATTCCTTCGGGAGGCTTGTATGAGTCCCATTCAAATCGTCCTGCTGGTACTCGCCGTTGCCGGCGTGTGGGTTGTTATCGAGCTCGCGCTCACGCTGCGAAAGACCCGCTCCGTCGTCGATTCGCTCGACAAGACGGTGAGCGACCTTAACAACACGCTCGCCGAGGCACAGCCTGTGGTGGCAAAGCTCGATGGCGCTGTTGATGAGCTTACTCCCGCGCTGGCGCAGGTTGAGCCGCTCCTCAAATCGAGCAAGACCGCTGTGGACGCCCTGACGTCCAACCTCGTTGAGGTTGAGGCGGTCGTTCGCGACATCTCCGAGGTTACGGGCAGCGTGGCCGAGGCCAGCAATGCCGTATCGAGCGTGACCGACTCTGCGGCTGGTGCCGTGCAGAAGCTCTTCAATAAGGTGAAGGCTCCTGCAGCCGACGCCGATCGCAAGCTCGCCGCTGCCGCCGCCGAGGCCGAGCAGCCTACCGAGCGCGTTCTGATTGGTGAGGCTGAGGACGAGGCCGCCGATGGTGCGGATGCGGCTCATAAGTCCGCAGCCAAGCCTGCTCAGTATTACACCTATACGCCCGCCGAGACCTCCGAGGAGTCCTGCGATGAGTAGCGAAGCAACCTGCCCCATTACGCTGAGCGTTGCCGGTGATCCGCGTCTCGCGCGCTTGGTGCGCATGACTGCCGCCAACGTCGGCGCCCTGTGCTCTATGTCCGTCGATCGCATCGAGGATATTCGTATGGCTGCCGAGGAAGCCTTCATCTTTGGATGCACGGCCGTTGATTCCGACGATATTTCGATCAAATTCGATGTCGACGAATCTCATGTGGGCATGACCTTTACCTTTGGCGACCAGGCGACTGTCGATGAGGATGACCAGGCTGCCGTATATGCCGAGCTCATTTTGGCGAGTGTGTGCGACTCCTACGAAAAGACTACAGCGCCCCTGACGCTTTCCCTCGACCTCAAGGCGGATATCTAATATGACCGAACGTTCCCGGAGCGGCAAGACCGCTTGGGACAAGGAGAAAACCCGCGAGTTGTTTCGTCGTTATAAAGAGACCGGTGATCCGGATGCACGCGAGCAGCTCGTCATGTCCCACATGAACCTGGTAAGGTTTCTTGCCAACAAATTTAAGAACCGCGGCGAGCCGCTCGATGACCTTTTGCAGGTCGGCTATCTGGGCCTGCTCAAGGCTATCGACCGCTTTGACCCTGAGCGCGGGCTCGAGTTCACGACGTTTGCCACGCCCACCATTCTGGGCGAGATTAAGCGCCACTTCCGCGACAAGGGCTGGAGCGTGCGTGTGCCTCGTCGCTTGCAGGAGCTCTCTGCCAAGGTCAACCAGGCTACCGACAAGCTCACCAACGAGCTTCAGCGTTCGCCCAAGGTTGAGGAAATCGCCGATTACCTGGGCGTGACCGTCGACGAGGTGCTCGAAGCCATGGAATCGTCCTCGGCCTACACCTCGGTGCCCATCGAAGCCCCCGGTGCGTCCGATTCCGACGATGCGCCTTCGATTCTCGATCGCTACGCCGACGACGACAACGAGCTCGACTTTACCGACGATCGCCTGGTAATCGAGGAGGCCATCCGCGATTTCTCGCCTCGCGAGCGCGAGGTTATCGAGCTGCGCTTCGTAAAGGGCATGACCCAGATCGAGATTGCCAAGAAGCTGGGCATCTCGCAGGTGCAGGTCTCGCGCCTGCTGCGCCGTACCCTTAAGAAGATTCAAGACAAGATTGACCCCGACGGAGTGATGGTTCGTTCATGAGTGAGCACCCCCAACAAACCGACCGCACGCTGCGCGATACCCGCATTCTGACGTTGCGCATTTGGGGCGTCGTCGGCTGCATTGTCATCGCCGCCGTCATCTTTAACCTTATGGGCATCCTGGCGCCGGTTATCGAGTTTTTGGCAGTCGGCTCCATCATCGCCTTTGTGATGTCGCCGATAACCAACTGGCTCGAGCACCATGGCGTGAATCGCGGCATAGGTTCGCTTGTCGCGCTTATTGTGGTCGTTGCTGTGCTCGTCGGTGTCGTTTGCATCTTGTCGCCGATTCTCTTTGGTCAGATCATGGAAGTCCTGAGCCGCCTGCCCGAGCAGCTTCGTGTTGCTGGTGGCGACCTCAACGAGATGATCTCGCATGCCAAGACGCTCAATAACACGCCGCTCAAGGAGTATCTGAACGATAACCTTTCTTCGCTCGTTACGGTGGCGTCCAAGTATGTCTCACAGATTGCCGCCGAGCTCGGTCGTGGTGTATTCCCGCTCTTTACCAACACGGCCTCGCAACTGTTCGTGATCTTCCTTGGTCTGGTGCTTGCCTACTGGCTTGCCTGCGACTATCCCCGTATGCATCACGAGGTCTGCACCATTATCGGTCAGGAAAAGGAGACCTCGTACCGCTTTATGGTCGCGATTCTTTCGCGCTCGGTCGGCGGCTATATGCGCGGTATGGTCGTAACGTCGATCTGCGGTGGCATCCTTGCCTTTATCGGCTTTAAGCTCATTGGCCATCCATACGCAGCACTCATGGCTATCTTCACCGGCATCATGCATTTGGTCCCGGTTGTCGGTCCCTGGGTGAGCGCGGCGATCGCCACGGTGCTCGGCTTTATGTTCAGCCCCATGTTGGCGTTGTGGACGCTTGTCGTGACCATGGTGGCGCAAAATGTCACCGACAACGTCATTTCGCCTAAGGTTATGCAGAGTTCGGTGCAGGTGCATCCCGTTATGAGCCTGACGGCCCTCGTTATCGGTTCGGCGCTTATGGGTCCCATCGGCATGGTCATCGCCATTCCGCTGTGCGCGGCCCTTAAGGGCATTTTCGTCTACTACTTTGAGAATGAGACCGGTCGCCAGCTCGTGGCATATGATGGCGCTGTGTTTAAAGGCACGCCGTATCGTGATGCCGAGGGCAACCCGGTCGCTGCCTACGACGCGCTTGGCGATGACACGTTCATCTATGAGTCCGAGCTTATTGGCAACGAGACCGCGCCCGAGGCCTAGGCAATGCCTAAGCCCGAGCTCGAGAATCCCTGGATTAAGCTCTCGGGTCTTCAGCCCGACGCGACAGGCTTTTTCAAGAACCCCTTCGCCAAGGATGACGATTCCAATACGGACGACGACACCAAAACCGGCATCGACGGCTCCATGGACGATTCTGATTCCAAATAGGCCTGTTAGCGTTTCTTTATGTTGTAAAAGACAAGAAACACGAGCAAAGCGATTGATAAGGGGCCGGCTACATAAAAATAGAGAACGTCAATTGCACGTAGAGGGCAATAAGCCTTATCGCCGGACGTTACTGCATATAATACGTAGCCAAATGCTGGTTGGTTTGAATACCAGTGGGAGAAGGCCAAGAGCGCTAAAAGTGCTACAACCAGAAGTGCATTCAGGACAAATCGTTTGCTTTTCATCGATTGCTCCTTCCGGATGGTTCTTATATAGCATTTTACCAAACCCATTTTTTTCAAAGGATTGCTTAGTCCTAAATAACATGCACTTTCGCTGGAGGGTCGCTGTTTGGCGGCCCTCTTTTTTGCACAGGCGCGGTGGGATGGTAATATCGTTACGTTTGAACTGTTTCGATGTGAAACCGAGGAGATTCCCTCTATGAGTGCTGACTACCCGTCAATGACTACGGCCGAGATTCGCTCCAAGTTCCTCAACTTCTTTGAGGAGCGCGGTCTTAAGCTCTATCCTTCTTCGTCCCTCGTTCCCGACGATCCTTCGCTGCTGCTTGCCAACGCCGGCATGAACCAGTTTAAGGAGTACTACCAGGGCAAGAAGACCATGAAGGAGATCGGCGCGATCTCCTGCCAGAAGTGCGTCCGCACCAACGACATCGACTGCATCGGCGAGGACGGCCGTCACCTGTCTTTCTTTGAGATGCTCGGCGACTTCTCCTTTGGCGGCGTCTCTAAGCAGCAGGCCTGCGCTTGGGCCTTTGAGCTCATCACCAAGGAGTTCAAGCTGCCGCTTGACCGCCTGTACTTCACCGTCTTTACCGAGGACGACGAGACCCACGACGTGTGGCGCTCTCTGGGCGTTGCCGAGGATCACATCTCGCGTCTGGGCGAGGATGACAACTTCTGGGCCGCTGGCCCCACCGGCCCCTGCGGTCCGTGCTCCGAGATCTACTTTGACATGGGCGAGGAGGTCGGTTGCGGCAGCCCCGACTGCAAGCCCGGCTGCGACTGCGACCGCTTCCTTGAGTTCTGGAACCTCGTGTTTACCCAGTACGACCGCCAGGAGGACGGCTCCATGCCGGAGCTGCCGCACCGCAATCTCGATACGGGCATGGGTTTGGAGCGCATGGCCGCTATCATGCAGCACAAGACCGCTAACTACGATGGCGATCTGATGCAGCACCTCATCAAGCTCGGTGAGGAGATCAGCGGCAAGACCTATGACGCCGACGATTACTCCGGCGCCAGCCGCTCCCTGCGCATCATCGCCGACCACTCCCGTGCCGTCGACTTTATGATCTCGGACGGCATCCTGCCCGGTAACGAGGGCCGCGAGTACGTCCTGCGCCGCCTGCTCCGCCGTGCCGTGTTCCACGGCCGCCTGCTGGGCATCGAGGGCGCCTTCCTGACCAAGTTCATCGACGAGGTCAACGCTCAGATGGGCGAGGCCTATCCCGAGCTGCTCAAGAACGTCGCGCTCGTTAAGGGCATCGTCGCCTCCGAGGAGGAGCGTTTCTCCACGACGCTCGACAACGGTCGCGTTTACCTGGACGAGGCCCTGGCCGCGCTCGCCGACGGCGCTGTCCTTCCGGGTGACGTTGCCTTTAAGCTGCACGACACCTTTGGTTTCCCCATTGACCTGACTGTCGAGATCGCCGGCACCGCCGGTCACGACGTCGATATGGACGGCTTCACCGCCTGCATGGAGGACCAGAAGGCCCGCGCCCGCGCCAACGCCAAGGGCGATGCCTGGGGTAGCTTTAACGACGTGTGGGTCGAGCTTTCCGACAAGGTTGCCGCGACCGAGTTCGACGGCTATGACAACGACGTCATCGAGGGCGCCAAGGTTGTCGCCATCGTTCGCAACGGCGAGTCCGTCGAGTCTGCTTCCGTCGGCGAGGACGTTGAGGTCGTGCTCGACCGCACCCCGTTCTACGCCGAGATGGGTGGCCAGCAGGGCGACGCCGGCAAGCTTTCCGCCGAGGGCGTTGCGCTGACTGTTGCCGACACCAAAAACCACAACGGCCTGTATGCCCATGTCGCGCACGTTGCCGAGGGCACGCTGACCGTCGGTGCCACCGTGACCGCCGCGCTCGACGCCGAGCGCCGTGGTTTCCTGCGTCGCAACCACACCGCCACCCACCTGCTCGACGCTGCGCTTAAGCAGGTCCTGGGCGAGCATGTCTCCCAGGCCGGCTCGCTGGTGACGCCCGAGCACCTGCGCTTTGACTTCACGCACTTCGAGGCCCTGTCCTCCGAGCAGCTCAAGGCTGTCGAGGACCTGGTCAACCAGCAGATCTTCGCTTCCAAGCCGGTTGTGACCCGCGTCATGGGCATCGACGAGGCCAAGGCTGCCGGCGCTGTCGCCCTCTTTGGCGAGAAGTACGGCGACGTCGTCCGCGTCGTCTCCGTAGGCGCCGAGGACCAGCCGTTCTCCCGCGAGCTCTGCGGTGGTACGCATGCCGCCAACACCGCCGAGATCGGTCTGTTCAAGATCATCTCCGAGTCCTCTACGGGCTCCAACGTCCGCCGTATCGAGGCTGTGACCTCCAAGGGCGCTCTCGATTACATGGCCGACCGCCTGGCGCTCGTTGACGCCGCCGCTGCTGCGCTCAAGTGCCGCGTCGACGAGGTTCCCGCCCGCGTGGAGAACCTGCAGGCCGAGTTGCGCGAGACTTCCGGCAAGCTCAAGAAGGCTCTGACCGGTGGCTCCTCCGATGCGATCTCCAGCGCCATCGACGGCGCTGTCGAGCTGAATGGCTACAAGCTCGTTGTCGCTGAGCTCCAGGGCCTTGAGGCTGCCGACCTGCGCAACGTTTGGGATACCGTGCACCAGAAGGTCGCCGGCCCCGTCGCCTGCGTCGTTGCCAGCGTGACCGAGAAGGGCACCCCGGCTCTGCTCGCTGCCGGCTCCGATGACGCCGTGAAGGCCGGTTTCCACGCCGGTAACGTGATCAAGCAAATCGCGGGCCTGGTCGACGGTCGCGGTGGCGGTCGTCCCAACATGGCCCAGGCCGGTGGCAAGAACGCCGCCGGTATCGCCGATGCCCTCGCGGCCGCCAAGACCGCGCTCGGCGCCTAAGAACCTAAGTAGTCGCTGTGGTCGCGCTCGCACTGGACATAGGGGAGACCAGGATTGGCATTGCCGTCTCGAGCCGTGATGGCAAGATGGCGATGCCTGTCAAGGTGCTTCCGGCTGCCGAGGTCACTGGCATGGCAAAGACGTTTTGTTACCTGGTCGAGGACTATGAGCCCGATATCTTGGTAAGCGGACGTCCCTTGACCATGGCCGGTGAGCCCGGCCCCCAAGCCGAGCGCGTCGCCGCCGTGGCCCAAAAGATTGCCGACGAGCTCGAACTTCCGCTGGAGTTTGAGGATGAGCGTCTGTCCTCGCAGGAGGCCAAACGAATCCTGCGAGAGCAGGGGCTCAACGAGAAACAGATGAGGGGCAAGATTGACATGATCGCCGCCAGCCTGTTCTTGCAGACATGGCTCGATCGTAAAAACGAGGAGGTTCAGCATGCCTAGTGCTTCCGATCCGCGCCAGCAGAATCGTTCACGGAAGCCCGTGCCGCGCCCTGCTCAGCCTGGCCAGCGCCCGGCGCAGCCGACGCAGCGTTCGGCTCAGCCTGCTCAGCGTGCTGCTCAACAGCCCGCCGCTCGTCCCGCGCAGCCTGCTGGCGGCGCTCGTTTTAAGCAGCAGGCTCCTGCCCAGCGCACGCAGGGGCAGTCCCGGCAATCGCGCTCCCACGCACATCACGCTCATGGCTCGCACGGTGTTGCTCCGGCCACGCGCTCGAGCTATAACACGCACGCCCGCCGTGGTGCCCAAAAGAAAAGCTCCCCGGTGCCTATGATTATCGGCGGCGTCGTCGCCGTGCTTGCGCTTGTCGCGATCGTTTTCTTTGTCGTGCCAGCCGTCAAGGGCTTCTTTGGCGGTGAGGATGCGAAAGTCGCTGCTGGCCAGCAAGTTACTATCACGATTCCCGATGGTGCCTCGGGTGACACCATCGCTTCGATTCTCTCCGAGAACCATATCGTCGATAATCCCAAGGATTATTATGCGGCGGTCAAAAAGCTCAACGCCGATATGTCGCTCAAGCCGGGTAAGTATTCGTTTACCACGCTCATGGACGCGACCAAGGTCGTTCAGCAGCTCATGGAAGGCCCCAATGCGGGCTCCGATGCGCTGACTATCCCTGAGGGACTGACGGTTGACCAGGTCGCTGACCGCGTGGCAAAGGCATACGACAGTATCTCCAAGGAAGACTTCCTCAATCAGGCAAAGGCCTCCAACTATGTGAAGGACTATAGCTTCCTTGATGGCGCTGCAAACGATTCGCTCGAGGGCTTCCTATTCCCCAAGACCTATTCGTTGGGTAAGGACCCGTCTGCCGATGATGTGATTCGCGCCATGCTTGACCAGTTCAACGCTGAGTATAAGTCGCTCGACTTTGCCAACTGCGAGGCCAAGATCAAGGAGCGCTATGGCGTGGAGATGTCCGATTACGACATCGTTAACCTTGCCTCGATCGTCGAGCGCGAGGGCCTCAACGCCGATCAGCGCGCGCATGTGGCCTCGGTTTTCTATAACCGTCTGGCCGGCAAGCTCTATGGCCTGCGTTACCTCAATAGCGATGCGACCATGATGTATGTCACCGGCGGCGAGGTTACCGCCGATGACCTGCAGAGCGATAGCCCGTATAACACCTATAAGCACGAGGGCCTGCCGCCCACTCCCATCTGCTCTCCATCGCTCGAGGCGCTCAAGGCTACCCTTGAGCCGACCGACTCCGATGACCTGTATTTCTACATTACGCAGGACGAGGAGTATTTCTCGAAGACCTACGAAGAGCACCAACAGTCTTGGAATTGATCATGAGGATTTTTAGCCCCAAACGATATGTTGCCTCGGTCGACCGCATCGACCTCGATACCCTCTGGGCCGACGGCAAGCGCGCCATTCTGCTCGATCGCGACAACACCCTGGTGCCGCGTGATACCGAGCAGGTACCTGCCGCGGTCTCCGCTTGGCTCGAGGCCGCCCATGCCAAGGGCTTTAAGCTGTGCATGGTGTCCAACAACTGGCATCGCGACCAGGTCATGGCGTCGGCGCGCGAGCTGGGGCTCGAGGCCATTAGCCATGCCATGAAGCCGGCGCCATTTGCCCTCAAAGCGGGTCTTAAACGTCTGGGCGCCACGGCCGACGAGGCCGTGCTGATCGGGGATCAGCTTTACACGGACGTGTGGAGCGGTAACTTTGCCGGTGTTGACACTATTCTGGTCAAGCCGCAGGCAACCCAGGACCTGTGGTACACGCAGATCTTCCGTATCTTTGAGCGCCGGGCCCTGCGCGACCTTCCCTGCGAGGAATAGGTTTCGCCATGTCTCAGCACATCAAACACGGCTGCGACCATATCTTCTTTATCGGCTTTTTGGGCGCGGGCAAGTCGACGCTTGCGCGCAACGTGGGCACTATGTTCAAGCGTCGATTCATCGATACCGATCGTTTGGTTGTGCGTCGTTGCGGCAAGTCGGTGACCGAGATTTTTGAGACCGAGGGCGAGGATCGTTTTCGCGAGCTCGAGACCTCGGCACTCCGTTCGCTTCAAAGCGAGCGCAGTCTGCTGGTATCGTGCGGGGGCGGCATCGTCGAGACGCCGGTTAACATTGAACTGATGCACGAGATGGGTACCTGTGTGTACCTCGAAGGCGACTTTGAGGACTCGTTGCGCCAGATTCGCCGCTCCGATACCCGGCCTGATTTCCGCTCGCCCGAGCACGCCGCGCGCCTGTTTGAGCATCGCCGTCCGCTGTATCGCCAAGCCGCCGATATTACCCTTGATATTCGCAACAAGTCCTTCGAGGACGTTTCCTACCTTTGTGCCGAGAAGCTTTTGGAGCGTGGACTGCTATGATTCGCCGTCAACTTATCAATTTCCAAAACCGCAGTGTCGATGTCCGCGTCGGATTGGGCGCGTTCGAGGAGCTGCCGCGCATGTTTGCCTCTGCTGTGGGCAAGCCTAAGCGCGCGATGGTGGTTTGGAACGACGTCACATCCGAGCGTTTTGGCGAGGTCGTCGAGCATGCGCTGGTCGACGCCGGTTTTGCCGTGTCGCTGCTCGTCCTCGAGGTTTCTCCTGCCGGCGCTACGCTGGCCGATGCCGATACCGTCTTTGGCGCCCTGTCGGCTAACGGCATTACCTGCGACGATCTCGTTGTTGCTGTCGGCGACACGGCGACCTGCTCGGTCGTTTGCTGGTGTGCCAACCAGTGGTGCGGTCGCACCGAGTGTGCCTTGCTGCCGACGACGCTCGACGCCATGCTCACGGTTGCGACGACCATGAAGCCGCTCGTCGCCTCGTCGTCGAATGCGCTTCCCGCTATCGCGTTCCGTCCCGAGCCGGGCTTGGTCGTGTGTGACCTCGACCTTGTTCGCGAGGCGGACCCCGAGGACCTCAAGCTCGGCTATGCGGTACTTGTTGGCACCATGCTTTCGAGCAGCAAGTCCCGCTGGAATCAGTTTACTGAGACCGTCCCCGAGATTCTCGCGGGCGAGGAGGTCGCGCTTGTCAATGCCATTCAGTGGTCTCAGACTGCCCGCAAGGACGTACTGATGGCCACGAACCCGAGCGCCCGCCATGCGCTCGATTTTGGCAAGACGGGGAAGCGTACCCTGCGCGCCTGCTTGGGCGATGCCGCTTCGCAGGTCCCTGCCTTCCAGCTGTTGTCCGAGGGCATGCGCTTTGAGGCGCGCCTAGCACATGATGCCTGCGACTTTGATATCGATTACGTCTTTGAGGTCGATGACTGCCTGGAGGACTTTGGTATCGAGGAGCTTGCCTTTGATCTGGAGCCTGCCGCATATATCGAGGAGTTCCGCAGGCAGCAGTTTGCTCGCTCAAACCGCAGCATGTTGCCGCTGCCCGCGGCACTCGGCGCCATTCGTCTAACGAGCGTTGAGGACGAGGTTCTTGAGCGCCATGCTCACGCTTACTTGGCTTCTCGCAAAGAACTTCTCTAAGTTTTATTGACATCCATCGTCTTTCGTATCATGTTGAGGGGCGGGTTTCCAATCGGTTGCGGATCGCATGCGATTCCGTCGTTCGGTTGAGACCCGTCCCGCACTTTTTGAGACAACAAGAAAGGAATCTGCATGTCTGAGTTTGCTGCCGGTCCTGCCGGTCGTATCGAGCGTGTCCGTACCCTGATGGCTGAGCGCGGCTACGACGCTATCGTCGTGCGCGACGAGGCCAATCTCCGTTGGCTCACGGGCGTGAAGGGCGTCTTCGACTACACCTTCGAGTTCCCGCACGCGGCGTTTATTACGGCTGACCAGTGCCTGTTCCATACCGACTCGCGCTACCTCAACAGCTTTGAGGAGAACACGCCTGCCGGCAGCCCCTGGGTCTACGACATGGACGAGGGAACCATCCCCGGTTGGGTCGCCGGCAAGATTGCGGCCAACAAGTGCCGCGTCTGCGCTGTCGAGGACGACATGCAGATCAACTTCTACCAGGGTATTCAGCGTGGTCTGGAGGATCGTTCCGTTGCCTGCATGCTTCCGCTAATGCATGACGACATCCGTAAGATGCGCGCCATCAAGGATGCCGAGGAGATCGAGCTCATGCGCCATGCGCAGTCGATCACCGATGCCGCCTTCCAGCACATGCTCGGCTTTATTAAGCCCGGTATGACCGAGAAGCAGGTTCGCAACGAGCTCGAGAACTTTATGTTTGCCAATGGCGCCGATAGCTTGGCCTTCGGCTCTATCGTGGCGAGCGGCCCCAATACCGCCAACCCGCATGCCGTCCCGAGCGACCGCGTGATTGAGAAGGGCGACTTCGTCCTCATGGATTACGGTGCGGGCTACTGCGATTATCGTTCCGACATGACGCGCACCGTTGTGATGGGCGAGCCTACCCAGGAGCAGCTCGACCTGTACGCGCTCGTGCGCCGCACCCACGAGGAGTGTGTCGCCGCCATCCATCCGGGCGTCGAGGGCAACGACATTTTCAAGCTTTCCAAGAAGATCATCGGCGATGCCGGCTATGGCGATTACTACAACCATGGTCTGGGCCACGGCGTGGGCATCGACATCCACGAGCTGCCCAACTTCAACCGCAGCAAGAACATCATCGAGGTTGGCTCGGTTGTCACCATGGAGCCCGGCGTGTACCTGCCCGGTGTGGGCGGCGTGCGCCTGGAGGACTATGGCGTGGTCACCGAGAACGGCTACGAGCCTTTCACCAAGACCCCGCACGACCTGCACGTCATCGATTGCTAGCCCATTTCGATAGATTTTTGGAGCGGGGCGTCCGGATAGATTCGGACGCCCCGCGTTCTCTTTTTATGCGCTCGCTGCAGGCGCCGTCTGCAAGTGTATAATTTCGGTCGTATGTAATTTGGGCGCTTGTGCGTTCTGCCCATAACAAGAAAGGTCACTATGCCTACCATTTCTACCGCCGACTTCAAGAACGGCCTCGGTCTCCGCATTAAGGACAAGGTCTACACCATCGTCGAGTTCCAGCATGTCAAGCCGGGCAAGGGCGGTGCGTTTGTGCGCTACAAGACCCGCGACATCAAGAGCGGCCGCGTCGTCGAGAACACCTGCAACGCCGGCACCAAGTTCGAGAGCGTCATGCTCACCACCCGTGAGTTCCAGTACCTCTACAACGATGGCACCGACTACATCTTCATGGACAACGAGTCCTATGAGCAGGTTCCCGTTCCCGAGGACATGGTGGGCGAGAACTCCAAGTGGCTGCGCGAGAACGACATCTGCCAGCTGCTCTTCGCTGACGATGAGCTCATGGGCGTGACCCCGCCGATGTTCATCGAGACCACCATCGTCCAGACCGACCCGGGCTTTAAGGGCGACACCGTCCAGGGTTCCACCAAGCCGGCCACGATCGACACCGGCGCTGTCATCCAGGTCCCCATGTACCTCAACGAGGGCGAGGTCATCAAGGTTGACACCCGCGACGGCAAGTTCGTCTCCCGCGTCTAGCAACCAACTCTTCTAGGAGGACTCATGCCCCAGGAAATCAAGATTGACGGCATCGGCATTTCTCCCGATGTTCTGACCGCCATCGTCTCGCGCGCCGTGTCGGATGTCGAGGGCATCGCCTCCGTTGGCGTCAAGGACCTTGCCACCAACCTTGTCTCCATGATGCTCTCGTCCAAGGCCCCGGCTTCCGAGCCGGCGGTCGAGGCCGGGGTCGTCGGCGACAAGCTCGCACTTACCGTGCGTGTCGTGGTGTTCTTTGGCTATCCGTTCAAGAAACTCGCCGAGGCCGTTCGCGCCGCTGTGGTCGCCGCCATCGATGCTCAGGTGGGCGTCGAGGTCGAGCGCGTTGACGTTTGCATCGACGGCCTCGTTTTCCCCAAGGAGTAACCTTTGAGCCTTAAGGTTTATCGCGGGCGCACGCTTGCCCGCAGTCAGGCGCTGCAGCTGCTGTTCCAGGCCGAGGCCACGGACAGCCCGCTCGAGCGCGTCCTCGAGGGCGATTTCCTGATCTCGAAGGGTCCCCTCGACCCCTATGCACTGGAGCTTTGCCGCGGTACCTACGAGCATATCGATCGCATCGACTGTGCCCTGCGCGCCGTCGCCAAGAACTGGGATCTTATGCGCATGCCCGGCGCCGACCGCAACCTGCTGCGTATCGCCGTCTACGAGATGCGCTTCCTCACCGACGAAGAGGTCTCGGACGCTATCGTGATCAACGAGGCAGTCGAAATCGCAAAGGCTTATGGTACCGACCAGTCCGCGTCGTTTGTCAACGGCGTGCTGGGCAAGATCGCTCGCAGTGAGGAGCTGCCGGGCGAGGACCTGTACCAAGAGCTGCTGGCAGAGGATCGTGCTCGCGAGGAGGCACAGGCTGCCGAGGCGGCCGCCAAGGTCGCTGCCGCTCAGGCTGCCGCCGGTGTACTTGCCGAGGATGCTGACGCTGCTGAGGCCGTCGAGGCCGACTCCGTCGAGGAGTAGCCATGCCAGAGGGTTCCGTCCGCAACTTCGATGAGATCTCGGATCGCCTGGACCAGATTATCGCCACCGTTCGCTCCAAGGATACGTCCTTGGAGCGTTCGCTCGATTTGTTTGACGAGGCGATTGAGCTGGGCTCCCGTGCGGTCGATATGGTCGACAAGTTTGAGCTGACGCCGCGTGAGGCCGACAAGCTCGAGCAGGAATACGATGAGGATGCGGCAAACGAGTCCCAAGATAGGCAGGCTGCATCCCCGGATACGAATGGTTGATGGCATTCATGAAACGCGTGCGTCTCGATGACGAACTGATTTCACAGGGCATCTGCGCCGATCGCGCGGATGCCCTTCGCACTCTTATGGCCGGCTTGGTTTCGAGTGGTGGTGAGCGTTTGACCTCTCCGGGGCTCAAGGTGACGCCGGGCCTGCCGCTGCACGTTAAGGGGCGCATTCCGTACGTTGGGCGCGGCGGCCTTAAGCTCGAGGGTGCGCTCGATGCGTTTTGTATCGATCCCACGGGCCTTGCCTGCCTGGACGTAGGCTGCTCTACCGGCGGCTTTACCGATTGCCTGCTCAAGCGCGGTGCCGCCACGGTCGTTTCGGTCGACGTGGGCCGTGCCCAGTTTGACTGGTCGCTGCGCCAAGACGATCGCGTGACGCTCCATGAACGCACGAATGTGACGCAGTTGCCCGAGCTCGGCTACGGCGGCGCTATCGACCTGGCCGTGTGCGATGTGTCGTTTACAAGCATCGCGAATATCATCGACGCCGTGCTGGCGTGCCTGAAGCCTTCGGGTTCGTTTTGCACGCTCGTAAAGCCGCAGTTTGAGGCGCCGGCTGCGCTGGTGGGCGAGGGCGGCATCGTGACCGACCCCGCCGTCCGCCGCGATACGCTCGTGGCGGCGATTGAACTCTTTGCCGCTAAGGGCCTGTTCCCGGTCGACGTGTGCGTGTCGCCTATCCATGGCGCTAAGGGCAACGTCGAGTTTTTCCTGTACGGCACGAGGTTTGCCCCCGGCGAGCGCGCCGATGATGAGCTGCAATCCCAGGTATCGGTTTTGAGCGAGAAAGCTGCAACGCTATGAAGGTCTTTCTGGTTCCCAATTACTACAAGCAAGAGGCGGTCGAGAGCGGCCTGATGCTCGAGCTTTGGCTTTCGCGCCAAGGTTACGAGGTCGCATGGGCTGCCGACCAGCGCTCCAAGATTCAGAGCACGCCCGATGTTGACGATGCCGACCTGGTCATTACGCTCGGCGGCGACGGCACGTTGCTGCGCGCCGCCCGTATCCTCAATTACCGCGAGATTCCCATTTTGGGGCTTTCCTATGGTCACCTGGGCTTTTTGACGGCGGCCAGTCCCGAGGAACGCGATATTTTGCAGGTTGTGAGCGATGCCCTGTCCGGTGAGCTCCACGTGAGCCGCCGCGCTACCATCGCCGCGGATATCGTCTCGGTGCGCGATGACGGCACGAAGGACGTCGTGCGCACGTTTGCTCTCAACGATATGGCGCTCACGCGCGGACCACTGTCCGATATGGTTGAGTTCGACATCACGGTGTCTGGACATCATATCGATCGCCTGCGCGGTGACGGTGTCGTTGTGTCCACGGCGACCGGCTCTACGGGCTATGCGCTTTCTGCCGGCGGTCCTATCGTGAGCCCCGATTACACGGGTATGGTTTGCGTGCCCATCGCTCCGCACACCATTCAGGCCCGTGCGTTCTTGACTTCGCCGAGCGATGTCGTCGAAATCTTTATGTCCGATGATCGCCCGAGCGTGCCGGCCATCGCCATCGACGGACAGTTTATTACCTGCGATGGCACGGTTGAGAGCGTGGCCGTGCGCCGCGGTCCTGGCGATGTGCTGCTGCTGGATTACGGTCCCGAGAGCTTCTATAACTCGGTGAGCCGCGTGTTCTATGGAGTGCGCCATGATCGATGAGCTGCAGGTTTCCAACATTGCACTCATTCGCGAGGCGACGTTGGTTCCGAGCGCGGGTTTAACGGTTCTGACCGGAGAAACCGGTGCCGGTAAGACTGCACTGCTCTCGGCGCTCAAGCTCATTTTGGGCGAGCGCGCGGATTCGTCGACGGTGCGCGAGGGCGAGGCGCTCGCTAGCGTCGAGGCGCGCCTGTTCGACGGCCCGCACGACACGGAGGGCTTCACCGTTCAGCGCAGCCTTTCTGCCGAGGGTCGCAGCCGTGTCAAGATTGACGGCCGCATCGCCAGCGTGCGCGAGCTTTCCGAGCGCGTCGGCGTGATGATGGATTTGTGCGGCCAGCACGAGCACCAGCGTTTGCTCGATCCGGCACATCATGTTGCCATGGTTGATGCTTGGGCTGGGCGCGCGGCACTTGAGGCGCTCGAGAAGTATCGCACCTGCTTTAAGGCTTCGCGTGCCGCCGCCAAGGAGCTTCGCCGTGTGGAGGAAACCTCACGCGCGCAGGGGAGTCGCGTCGAGGAAGCGCGTTTTGCCCTCGATCGTATCGCCGAGGTCGACCCCAAGCCAGGTGAGTACGAGGAACTCGAGGAGCTGCTGCCGCGGTCGGAGCACGCCGAGGTCTTGGTTGCGACGGCAAACGAGGCCCATGCGTCGCTTGCTGCCGAAGGGGGAGCGCTCGATGCCGTGAATGGCGCCGTGGCCGAGCTTTCACGCATGGCGACCGTTGACCGCAAGCTAGGTGACATCGCCGACGCACTTTCGGATGCCTGCATCTCGCTTGAGGATTGCGCCAATGAGCTGCGTGCTTATCGCGATGGCGTTGCGTTTGACCCTCGCGAGCTCGCCCGCATGCGCGAGCGGTATTCCGACCTCAAGGGCCTGCTGCGTCAGTGGGGTCCCACCATGGACGACGTGTTTGCCATGCGCGATCACTCGCAAGAGCTGTTATCGCTGGTAGACGATGGTGATGAGCAGATCAAGAAGGCGCGCGAAGCGCTTGGCGCGGCGGAGCGCGAACTGTTCGTCGCCGCCAAGGCGCTCAAGCGTGCGCGCAATACCGCTGCTCCGCGTTTTTGTCACGAGGTGGGTCGTCAGATGGCGCGCCTGGAGATGGGCGGCGCTGAGCTGGTCTGGGAGTCGCGCGATCTTCCGCGTGCTGAGTGGACACTCGCGGGTCCTTCGAGTTATGAGCTGCTATATCGCAGCGGCGCCGGCTTGACACCTCGTCCCTTGCGCCGCATTGCCTCGGGCGGCGAGCTGAGCCGCGTGATGCTGGCGAGCAAGGTTGTCCTCGGTAATGCGGACGGCGTCGACACGCTGGTATTTGACGAGGTTGATGCGGGTGTCGGCGGCTCTACTGCACGTGCCCTCGCGAGCGTGCTGGCAGATCTTGCCGTTACGCATCAGGTGATTGTCGTAACCCACCTGGCGCAGGTCGCCGTCATGGCCGACAAGCATTACGTGGTCAGTAAAGAGCCCGGCGACGTTCCTCAAACGCACCTGGACGAGGTGACCGGCGATGCCCGTACCGCAGAGATCGCCCGTATGCTGAGCGGCGATCAATCCGAGGCAAGCTTGGCCCACGCAAAGCAGATGCTCGAAGAAGCGCGTGCTTAGGCCGAGCCGCCACATGCATGTCCGACCCTCCCGCCACGAAACCGGCCCATCTACTACGTTTGATAGGCTATCGGCAAGCACGTCAAGAATTGCAAAAAGAAAACCGCAGGTAGAATGCCTGCGGTTTTTTCTATTTTTGGTATGTGGTTGGGCCATACGGATAAAACGTAGTAGATGGGCCGGTTTCGTGGCGAGAGGCGTCTATCGGCTCCCCGATTAACCTACTCCACGACCTTATCCGGCTGGATGAGTTCCTCATAGTAGCTGATGTGCTCTCGGGCGTCCTCAATTTCGGGCAGCAGGAAGTTGTAGATAACCTCTATGATCATCGTGGCGCTCATCTTGGAGAACGCGAAGTCGCCCGTTGTCAGCAGCGCCTCGTGATTGACGGTATTAAAGGTGTAGTCGGCTAGGCGCGCAAGTGGAGACTTGCTGTCGCTGCTGATGACGACCACGGTGGCACCGCAGTCGCGAGCTGCTTTTGCCATGCGATTCAAACGGCGCGACTTGCCGGAGTTCGAGATCAGCACGATAACGTCGCCGGGGCGTAACGTGAGCGCAAAGCCGATTGATGTCTCGCTGATGGTGCTCGCCATGCAGCGCAGGCCCAGCTGTGAAAACTTAAATGTCGCATCGAGCGCGACCGCGTTCGTATTGCCCACGGCGGCGAACTCAATAACGCCGGCATTCTTAAGCGCGTGCACAACAGCGGCCAACGTGTCGTGATCAATGCCGTCGATGGTCGCATTAAGCTCACTCACCTTGGCGGCGAGGATATTTTTAAGGCTCTGCTCCATGTTGTCGAGCGAGACCTCGTCGGTCAGGCCCTCATTGCGCTGACTCTCTAAGTCGCGAGCCAACGAAAACTGAAAGCTGCGGAAGCTGCCAAAGCCCAGCTTGCGGCAAAAGCGCGAGACCGTCGCCTCGGACGTGGCAGCGGCTCGTGAGAGCTGGGCGGCCGTCAGGCGCGGCGCCTCGGACTGGTGCTCCAATATATAGTCGACAATGCGCTGCTCGGAATCGCTGTACCCTTTGTGCGTGCTAATAAGGGAGAGCGCGCTCTTGCTGCTATCGGTCATGGATGGCTCCTGGTTGGCATGAAAATCGGACTCGTTTTTAATGCCATAGTATACGGGCAGTTTCAATTACAAGATACACCTTGCCGTTTCAAGTGTTGATGGTAAACTTTCACTTACCGTTTACGGTTATGAAAGAACCTTTCACCGGAGAATTGCGCCTTGTCTCTTCTCACGCGGACGGTAGGTTGGTATCTTTCAAGTGTGGAAAAACGCGCATTGAAGCGCGCATAGGGGAGCGCCCGCGGGCGCTGTACTCAAGAAGGAGGGACACATGGCTAAGTTTGACATCATCGCCGCGACCGGTTGCCCGACCGGCATTGCGCACACCTTCATGGCGAAGGAGGCGCTGGAGAAGGCAGCTGCCGAGCGAGGTCTGACCATTAAGGTCGAGACTCATGGCCAGGTCGGTGTCGAGAACGAGCTCACGAAGGGTGAGATCGCCGGTGCCAAGGCCGTCGTCGTCGCAGCCGATAAGGATGTCCAGGCTGAGCGTTTCGCCGGTAAGCCCATGGTTTCCGTCGGTGTTTCCAAGGCCCTGTCTGTCGAGGCTGCTGGTAAGCTGATCGACCGCGCGCTCGCCGCCAAGGGCGACGACACGGTTGCGGCTGCTGCCGATGTCGAGGACGAGGTCGAGGAGAAGGAGTCCATCGGCCACGTCATTTACAAGCACCTCATGAATGGCGTCAGCCACATGCTGGTCTTCGTCGTCGCCGGTGGTGTTCTGACCGCCGTCTCGTTCCTGTGGGGCATTACGTCCTTCGATTCGACGGCTTCCGACTACAACACCTTTGCCGCGATGCTCAAGATCATCGGCGGCATTGCCATGAACCTCATGGTTCCGGTGCTTTCCGCCTATATCGCCGAGTCCATCGGCAAGCGTCCGGCGCTCGTCCCCGGCTTTGTTGCCGGCATGATCGCCATCCAGGGTCTGCCCGTTAACGCCGATACCGGCATGATCGACGCCGGTGGCGCCGGCGTGGGCTTCGGCTTCCTGGGCGGCATCGTCGGCGGCTTCCTCGCTGGCTATGTCATCCTGCTGCTCGAGAAGGTTTTTGCCGGTCTGCCCAAGAACCTGGACGGCCTCAAGGCTATCTTCCTGTATCCGCTGTTCTCGACCGCCATCGTCGGTCTGGTCATGCTCGGTATCTCCGGCCCCATGGCTGCCATCAACACCGCCATGATGGACTTCCTCAAGGGCCTGTCCGCCTCTGGTGCCGTTGTCCTGGGTCTTGCCATCGGCTGCATGTGCGCCTTTGACATGGGCGGCCCGGTCAACAAGGCTGCTTACGTCACCGGTACCGCTATGCTCACCGAGGCTCTGGCTGCCGGTGTCGGCACCGATACCTACAACTTCGGCACCAACTTCATGGCTGCCGTCTCCGCCGCCTGCATCGTTCCGCCGCTGATCACCACCTTCGCCGTCGTTGTCGGCAAGAAGTACTTCAGCCAGGAGGATCACGACGCCGGTGTCGTCAACCTCATCCTTGGTTGCACCCACATCACCGAGGGCGCCATTCCGTTCATGACCAAGAACATCTGGCCCGTCATGCCCATCATGATGCTCGGTTCCTCCATCGCTTCGATCCTGACCATTATGTTCAACGTTCACGATCCGGCGCCACACGGTGGCTTCCTGGTCCTGCCCGTTGTCGAGAACGGTCCGCTGTGGGTCCTCGCTATCCTCATCGGCGCCGTGGTCGGTGGCATCCTGTTCGTGGCCTTCAAGAAGTACGACTTCGAGAAGAACCAGAAGGCCGCTCCTGCAGCCAAGCCGGTTGAGGCCCCCAAGGCCGCTGCTGTCGAGGCCCCCAAGGCCGAGGCTGCCGACTTCGTGAAGGTCGAGAACGTCTTTGTCGCCGAGGACTTCGCATCTCGTGACGAGGCCCTGAGCTTTGTCTCCAACCAGGCCGTCAAGGCCGGTATCGCCGGCGACGCCGACGCCGTGATGAACGCCTTCCTGGCCCGCGAGGCCGAGGGCACCACGGGCATGATGGAGGGCTTCGCCATTCCGCATGCCAAGTCCGACGCCATCACCGAGGCTGCCGTCATCGTCGTCAAGGACGATTCTGGCGTGACCGGTTGGGACACCATGGACGGCGCTCCCGTCAACGTTGCCATCGCCCTGCTCATCCCGGGCGCTCAGGCTGGTACTACGCACCTCAAGATCCTGTCCAAGGTCGCCGAGGCGCTCATGGACGAGGACTTCCGTGCCACCGTCAAGGGTTCCACCGACGCCGCCGAGATCGCCAAGACGATCAACGCTCGTCTGGTCTAATCCCCCAGCTCGCGAATAACATCGCCCCTTGTAACAAAGGCGGAGACCCTCTCCAGGGCCTCCGCCTTTTTCATCCCCAAATAAGTTGCGGTGAAATAGGGACTGTTTATACGATTCAACTCCAAATCCAGTCCCTATTTCACCGCAACTTCCAGAAGGGCATAGAGGGAACTGCCCATTGAGTCTTTGTCGCGAACAGATCCTCAGCCAGAATTCCGTTCCGCCGATATTGCGCTGGACCGACTGGGTTTCCGCAGCTTGCTCGCCGGGCGGGCGCGGGTTAAGTTTGTCGCGAGTTCCGCACGCAAAGGAAAGCACTTAATGTGCTTTCCGTCTTGCGCAGGACTGTAGAGCAGCAAACTTAACCGCCCCGCCCGGCGGGCGAGCGCAGGGATACGACATCTGTCCAACAATTCGTGTGAAACACAATGAAAAACCGTTTGATGTGAGTTAATATAAACAACGTCGTGAATCTGACTCCTGCCACATGCATGACAGGGGTTAAACACAAAAAGGAGTCAACTATGGTTTCTGAGAAGGCTACCCTCGTTAATCCTCAGGGTCTGCACATGCGTCCGGCTGGTCTGTTCGCCTCCACCATGGGCAAGTACGCCTGTGACGTGACGGTCGTCACCCCCGAGAAGGAGGTCAACGGCAAGTCCCCGATGGCACTTATGGCTGCTGGTATCCCCTGCGGCACCGAGGTCGAGGTCAAGTGCGACGGCGCTGACGAGGCCGAGGCTCTGGCTGCTGCCATCGAGCTCATCAAGAGCGGTCTTGGCGAGTAGAACTCAAACGGGTCGCATGTTGAACAACTAAGTTCATATTTGGGGGCGCAGTGACCTGTTGTAAGGTAGCTGCGCTCTTTTGTCATGGATATGGCAAAACGCTTTATCACATGACACGGAGAGAGGAATGGGAATGTATCAGGGAGTCAACGCTTCCGAGGGCATCGGTATCGGCACCGTCATGGTCGCCGTCGATCCCGACTTGACGTTTGAGCCGCACGAGGTTGCTGATTCGGCAGCAGAGAAGGAGCGCTATCAGTCCGCTCTTTCGGTCTTCTGCGAGAAGACCCAGGCTCAGGCCGACCACATGAAGGAGACGGTGGGCGAGGCCGAGGCCGAGATCATGAGCGGACACATTGTCCTGGCTCAGGATCCGGGTATGACCGACGCCATCAACGCCGCCATTGACGGCGGTACCTGCGCCGAGCAGGCGCTCATGGACACCTCGACCATGTTCGAGAACATGTTCCTGTCCATGGACGACGAGATGTTCCGTCTGCGCGCGGCCGACATCGCCGACATCCGCACCGGTATTCTGGCCGAGCTGCTGGGCAAGGAGGTCGTTGACCTCTCCGTCCTGCCCGAGAACACCGTCGTTGTCGTGCATGACCTCACGCCGTCCATGACCGCCACGATCGATAAGGCCCATGTTGCCGGTATCGTCACCGAGACCGGTGGCCGCACGTCGCACTCCGCGATCATCGCGCGCGCCCTCGAGATCCCGGCTGTCCTTTCGGTTTCCAACAGCTGCACCGCGTTGCGCAACGGTATGACCGTTGTCGTCGACGGTGGCAAGGGCATCGTCGAGGCCGATCCCGACGAGGAGACGCTCGCTGCCTACACCGCCAAGGCCGAGGCCTTCGCTGCCGAGAAGGCAGCCCTCGAGGCCTTCCGTGGTAAGCCGTCCGTGACTGCCGATGGCATCAAGAAGATCATCGCCTGCAACATCGGTAACCCCGATGACGTGCCCAACGCGCTCGATCACGACGCCGAGGCTATCGGTCTGTTCCGCTCCGAGTTCCTGTTCATGGACTCTGCTGAGCTTCCTTCCGAGGAGGAGCAGTTCAACGCCTACCGTAAGGTCGCCAGCGCGCTCAAGGGCGCTCCGGTCATCATCCGCACGCTCGATGTGGGTGGCGACAAGGAGATTCCGTATCTGCATATGGTCAAGGAAGACAACCCCTTCATGGGCTTCCGCGCCGTGCGTTACTGCCTGGCCAATCCCGACCAGTACAAGGTCCAGCTCCGCGCTCTGCTGCGCGCTAGCGCCTTCGGTGACGTCAAGATCATGATCCCGCTCGTCACCTGCGTCGAGGAGGTCTTGGCTGTCAAGGAGCTCGTCGAGCAGTGCAAGGCCGAGCTGACCGAAGAGGGTCGCAAGTTCAACGAGAACATCGAGGTCGGCATCATGGTCGAGACGCCCGCCGCTTCGCTGCTCGCAGACCGTCTTGCCGAGGTCGCCGACTTCTTCTCCATCGGCACCAACGACCTGATCGGCTACACCATGTGCGCCGACCGTGGTAACGACACCATCTCCAACCTGTACCAGGTTTACTATCCCGCCGTGCTCCGCTCGCTCAAGAACATCATCGAGAGCGGCGTGAAGGCCGGCATCATGGTCGGTATGTGCGGCGAGGCCGCTGCCGATCCGCTGCTCGAGCCGCTGCTGATCAGCTGGGGCCTGGAGGAGTTCTCGATGAGCGCTCCTTCGATCCTGCGCGCCCGCAAGACCATCAGCCAGTGGACCAAGGCCGAGTGCGACGAGCTCGCCGAGAAGGCGCTCGCCTGCAACACCGCAGCCGAGGTCAAGGCACTGCTCGAGTCCGCAGCTCGCTAATTTGGTATCAGAGGTAACCGCGTGGTTGGAATGGGCCGGCCACGCGGCCCTCACATATACAGGGGGTACTGTAAATGTTCTACACGCTAACCGCTAACCCGGCTGTCGACATGACGGTTTCGAGCTCTCCGCTCGAGCCCGATGAGAACGTCCGCACCGGCTCGGCCAGCTACACGGCTAACGGCAAGGGCCTTGACGTGTCCTTCGCCTTTAAGAAGATGGGCGTTGACACCGTCGCACTCGGCTTCTTTGCTGGCTTTACGGGCAAGTTCATCGTCGAGGAGGTCATGAACCTGGGTTGTCTCTGCCGCCCGGTCTGGACCGACGGTATCACGCGCATTAACACCTACGTCAACGATGGCCAGCACGAGTACGGCATCCTGAACCCGGGTGCTCCGATCACGCCGCAGCACCAGGAGGAGCTCTACAACATCCTGGACACCGCGGGCGATCTTGAGTGCCTGATCGTTTCCGGCTCCGTGCCTCCCAAAGCTACGCCCGACTTCCTGGCTCAGGTCATGGAGCACGCTCAGGCTCGTGGCGCCGACGTCGTCCTGGACCTGTCCTCCGACAAGCTCAAGGAGCTCGCTCACAAGAAGCCGCTGCTCATCAAGCCGAACCATCACGAGATGAAGGCCATCTTCGGCGTGCCGGTCGACACCGACGACGAGGTCCGCGTTGCCATGAAGATGGCTCACGACGCTGGCGTTCAGAACGTGCTGCTCACCCGTGGTAGCCGCGGCGACGCTTACTTCTCCAACGGCGAGGACATCTGGTACGCCAAGCGTGAGTTCAACATCAAGCTGGTTTCTTCCGTCTGCGCCGGCGACTGCACCCTCGCTGCGTTCCTGCACAAGTGGTACAGGGATCGCGACAACGTCGAGGAGGCCATGAAGCTCGCTATGGCCACCGGCGCCAACGTTGCTGAGTCCGTCGGCATCGGCGACTTCGGTCACGTCGACGAGTATAGCAAGCGCGTTGCTGTCCGCAAGCTCGATCGTCAGTAATCGAAACGCGACATATTCGTGCGCATGTGGCGCCCCGGTTTCGGCTGGGGCGCCTTTTTGTTCCGCCACGGGGGAGAGGTGTTCCGCCGTACTTCATCGCTTCCACACCGTTCACCGAGTAGTCCTAGCCTTTTACCGATGCGTGGAATATACTTTCATTTACACGTTGCTTCGTGAAAGGAACATTCATGATTTACACGCTCACTGCAAATCCCGCCATTGACTACAACATCGCCTGCGACGGTCTTGCTGCCAACACCGTCACGCGTACCCGCAACGCGGTCTACACGCCCAACGGCAAGGGCCTCAACGTCTCGTTTACGCTTGACCACTACGGCGTCGACACCACGATCCTGGGCTTTTTCGCCGGTTTCTCGGGTGAGTTTATCGTTAAGGGCGCCGAGGCCCTGGGCGTGCCCGTCAAGCCCGTGTGGACCGACGGCATTACGCGCGTCAATGTGTTCCTCAACGCCGGCTCCGACACCGAGTACAACATGGTCAACGCCGGTGCCGCCATCAACGAGGCCAACGAGCAGGAGATGTTTGAGCTCATCGATTCGCTCGATGACATGACCTGCCTGGTCATCAGCGGCTCGCTGCCTCCCAACACTTCCGAGGGCTTCTTGGCCGAGGTCCTGCGCCGCGTCAAGGCCAAGGGGGCCGAGTTCGTCCTCGACATCTCGAGCCATCAGCTGGCAGACCTCATTGCCATGGAGCCGCTGCTGATCAAGCCCAATGACGACGAGCTGCTTGACATCTTTGGCATTAAGGTGAGCGGTGGCGACGATGAGTCTGTCAAGGGCGCTATGGCTGAGCTTCATGCCAAGGGTGCCAAGAACGTGCTGCTGACCCTCGGTGGCGACGGCGCGTATTTCTCCAACGGTGAGCACATCTGGTTTGCCAACCGCACCTTCGACGTCAAGCTGCTGTCGACTGTCTGCGCCGGCGATTCCTCGCTCGCTGCCTTCCTGTCCGTATGGCACGACGCCCCCGAGCGAGTCGAGGATGCCTTGCGTCTTTCGATGGCCACCGGCGCCAACGTGGTCGAGTGCCCCGGTCTGGGCGATTTTGCTAAGGTGGACGAATATAAGAAGCACATCGAGGTTCGCCAGGTCTGCTAGCCGCATCGATACATCGTTGCCGAACACCCGCTTTGGATTACCAGGGCGGGTGTTTTTTGCGCGCTGAACGTATGTGGCGTCTGCTGTCTCGTTTTATCGAATTGACGACGCGATTGCGTGTGCGCGCTTTCTCGTTTCTTGTTAGACTTCTTGAGAACCATCGAATTACGCTCGCAAGTGCAGGAGGCCATAGGCATGTGCAATGTTTCGCTCAACGGTACGCAACCGTCCGATGCGTCCCTGCGCGTCCTGCGCGCGCTTGAGGCGGCTGGTCTTGAGGCTTGGTACGTGGGCGGTTGGGTGCGCGACGTCCTGATGGGGCGCCCTAGCCACGATGTTGATATGTGCTGTAGCGGCCTGTGGCAGGAGTCCAAAGCAGCGCTCGAGGCCGCCGGCATCGCGGTTGTGGAGTCGGGCATTAAATTTGGCGGAATCACGGCTATTTCCGATGGCGAGCGTATCGAGGTCACCACGTACCGTCTGGATGGCTTTTACACCGATGGTCGCCATCCCCAGAGTGTCGAGCGTGCCGCCTCGCTCGAGGACGATTTGGCGCGCCGCGACTTTACCGTCAACTCCATGGCCTGGCATCCCGAGCGCGGGCTTGTCGACCGCTACGACGGCCAGGGTGACTTGGAGCGCAAGCTGATTCGCGCTGTCGGCGATCCCAAGCGTCGCTTTAACGAGGACGCCCTGCGCATGCTGCGCGCGGTGCGCTTTGCCTGCCGCCTGGACTTTATGATTGAGCCCGAGACCAAGCGTGCGCTTGCCGAGTGCGCGCCGCTGCTCGATGCCGTGGCGCGCGAGCGTGTGGGTATTGAGCTCGAGGGCATTCTTTCGACCGGTCATGGGGGAGACGCGATGCTTCGCTATCCCGAGCTCATCTGTGCTGCTGTGCCCGAGTTGGCAGCGGGCCGCGGGTTTGATCAACGAAGTGTCTATCATGCGTTTAACGTCTACGAGCATATCGCTCGTGTTCTGACGGTGGCAGGGGAGCTGGCGCTGTGCGACGGCGTCGCGCCCTCGTCGAGTCTTATGTGGGCGGCGTTTTTGCACGATGTGTCCAAACCCGAGTGCTTTACGGTCGATCACGCCGGCAGCGGACACTTCTACGGTCATCCAGAGCTCGGCGCCAAGAAAGCGCGCGTCATTATGGATCGCCTGGCGCTCTCGCACGATCTGGTGCGCGACGTGTGCCTGCTCATCAAATATCACGACAAGCCTCTGCGCCCCGAGCGCTCCTGCCTGCTCAATATGATGCGCGCGCTTTCGGGCGAGGGCGTCGACACGGCCCGCCTGATTGACGAGCTCATGGACCTCAAGCGTGCCGACACACTTGGCAAGGCCCCGTCGTGCTTCTATTACGTCGAGACGATTGAGGAGATGCGCGCGCTGGCGCACGAGCTGCTGAAGGCGGGGGAGCCCTATACACTCAGGATGCTCGCCATCAATGGCGGCGACTTGATTCGCGCCGGTGTGAAGCCGGGGCCTGAGCTAGGCCAGCTACTCAACGCCGCCCTCGACGCTGTGATCGAAGACAACATCCCCAACGAGCGCGAAGCTCTTTTGGTCCATCTCAACTTGAATTAGCTACCCTGTTACCTGCGTGTTCCATAACCTGCCGACAATTTTTCGGCAATTTGGAATTTCTTCTTGCGCTGACGTTTTTTGTCCCGTATTATATTTCCTCGCAGCACGGCAGTGCAGATGTCATATGGCCCGTTCGTCTAGCGGTTTAGGACGCCGCCCTCTCAAGGAGGAGATCACCAGTTCGAATCTGGTACGGGCTACCACTTCTTTTCTGCTGAGGCTTTTGGCCCGTTCGTCTAGCGGTTTAGGACGCCGCCCTCTCAAGGCGGAGATCACCAGTTCGAATCTGGTACGGGCTACCACGCATCTGATACCCGGTCTTCTCATGGAAGATCGGGTTTTTTATTTTCAAACAACCGTCTGCAATTCCCGTTTGAACCAGAGCTTTGCGTTCTGTCTATGGTCCTTGCGGGTACAATATCCAAGATATTTTGACTGTTAGAAGGAGTCTCATGACGGAGTCCTCTCAGCATACGTCTAAGCCCCAGGTCGAGGTTGAGGCCTCGGGCGGAGATGACAATAAGAGCGCACGCCGCGGCGCCATCTTTATCGGCGTCGTGCTGGTGGGTTATATCGTCTATCTGGTGGTAACCGGGCAGATGGGGCAGTTCTGGGCCGCTATGTCGAGCGTCCAGGCGTCATGGCTCGTTGTCGCGTGTCTCTGCATGTTCATGTATCTGTTCTTTGGCATTGTGGCCTATGCGATCGCCGTCTGGCTCGACCCATATTCACCCGTCGGCATCCGCGACCTGATCTCGGTCGAGGCGAGTGGCATCTTCTTTGGCAACCTCACACCTATGATGATGGGCTCGACTCCCGCCCAGATCTACCGCCTGACCAAGGCGGGCCAAAATGTCGGCGAGGCCGGAGCCACGCAGTTCACGCGCTTTATCGTGTATCAGTTTGGCCTCGTTGCCTGGGGCGCTATCCTACTGCTTGCTCGCATGCCGTTTTTTGCCGAGCGCTATGGTGACATGACGCTGCTGTGCGTCTTTAGCTTTGGTGGGCACTGCTGTATCTTGCTTGGCATCTTCGCCGTCGCGCTCATGCCTAAGACCGTCACGCGCGTCGCCCATTGCATCATCAATTGGCTCGAGCGTATAGGCGTCTCGGCCACTAAGATCGAAGGATGGCGCACGTTTGTCGACGGCGAGATCTACTCCTTCTCCGAGAAGTTCAAGCTTTCGGCCGGACATTTTTCTTCCATGCTGCTCACCGTGTTTATCACCATGCTGCAGCTCGCGTTTTTCTATCTGGTTCCGTATTTCCTGATGCTTGCCTTTGGCCACCACGAGGTCGACTTTTTCTCGGTCATGGCTGCGAGCGCCTTTGTCCAGCTGCTGAGCTCTGCGGTTCCCTTGCCCGGCGGAACTGGTGGCGCTGAGGGCGGCTTTGCATTGTTCTTGGGTCATTTCTTTGGGTCGGCTTCGACCGCCGGCTATCTTCTGTGGCGCCTCATCACGTTTATTGCGCCTACCATTTTGGCTGCGCCCCTGCTGGGCCTTAAGAGCGCCCACAACGAGAGCATCCATGCGCGCTGGGATCGCGTGATGCGCAAGCTCGGCCGCACGCCTCAGACGCCCTCTGCGCCCACTAAGCCGCACCCCACGAATGCTGTTACCGTTGATCCCAAGAAGCACGCTCAGAAGGCTTCTGGGACCGCTAAGCCGGCTCATAAAGCCTATGTGCGCCAGACGGGCGACGGTATTCGCGTATCTCCGTCGGCGCTCAATAAGAAGAAGCACCCTAAGTCGCAGTAGGGCAGTCGTGCGTTCTTCATGATGCGGGGCATATTCGTGCTGTATGGGGGATAATCCTCTTACGTAGATTATCTCTCATCTGTTGATGAATGCCCGCATATCGAAGGGACACGCCCATGGCCACCAGTAAACCGCGTATTGATCGCCGCATCGTTCGCAGCCGCAATGCCATCCTTTCCGCGTTCGAGCGTCTGCTTATGGAAAAGCCGCTGGCAGACATTACGGTGAGTGCCATCGCACGCGAGGCCAATGTCGACCGCAAAACCTTCTACGTGCACTTTGGCACGGTTGACGGCCTGCTCGATGCCATTGCCGTCGATGTGGTGGAGATGATTGTCGACTCGGTCGAGAAAACGCTTGCTTCCATGGACGGCGACACTAACGAGCGCGCCCTGGGCGCGGCGGCGACCTTCTTTAAAACCGTTAACGAGGCACTGTGCAACAACCTCGTGCTCAATCGTCAGCTGATCGAGAACATTCCGCTCGATGATTTTATGGCTCGTCTTCGTGCACCGCTCGAGCACGAGATTGCCGAGCGCGATCTGCTGCCCCAAGGTCTCAAGGACGAGATGTTCGATTACTATCTGGCGTTTTTGCTGTCAGGCATTATCGGTATCTATCGCACGTGGGCACTGTCTGACGGATCGGTTCCTATCGAGCGTGTGTCGGAGGTCGCCAACGATCTGACTCTCAATGGTCTGTCGAGTCTGGAATCTCGCTTGGATTAGGCCTAGTTGGGCTCGTCGACGTGGAAATTCCTGTTCACGAGGTTCTCCGGCGCCTTGGAGACCTCGCCGGCGTAGGAGCTGTAGCCAGAGGATCCTTAAAAGAAAGTCCAGTTTATCCTTCCCACTCCAATTGAGAATCCTCCGATGCGCCTTCGCACGCTTGCATGACCTCGATACCATGCGAGCGTGCGAAGGCGATGAGCTCTGCGTTGCGGGCGTTTATGGTGCCGAAGGCGGCGGGGCACACGATAAGGCGCGCGCAGTGGACGAGGAGCTCTTTGGCGCGGGCTATGGTTTTATCCCCGATCGGTTCGAAGGCGCGCTCGGCCACGCATTTCGTCGCCAGGTCGCGCGCGAGCTCGCAGTCGATGTCCCCTTCGTGCAGAACGCCCGCGTAGAACGCCTTGCCCTGCCGGATGAGCTGGCGAAACACAGCCGACCCCGTACCTGCTCCGGCGATGACGAACGTGTGCGCATCGCCGTGCGGGCGCCCAATTTCCACGCTGCCGAAGCGCTCGTTGAAGGTGCCATGTTGAAGGCCGTAGAGCTTGCCAATCGTCTCGCGCGTGAATATGTCCTCGGGTGCGCCGGCGCGGAAGACCCGGCCGTCCTTCACGCAAATCACCTTGTCGGCGCTTTTCTGCGCGAGCTCGAGTTCGTGGATGGACATGATGACAGCCACATTCCGCGATTTCGCAAGGTGGCGAAGTATTCGCAGCAGGTCGATTTGGTAGCGGATATCGAGATACGACGTGGGCTCGTCGAGCACGAGCACACGCGGATCCTGCGCGATGGCGCGTGCGAGCATGACGCGCTGGCGTTGCCCGTCGCTTATCTGCATGAAGTCGCGCTCGGCGAGCTCTTCCACATGTGCGGTTTTCATGGCCTCATCGACCCGAGTATGGTCGTCGGGCGAGAGTGTGCCCATTCGCCCGGTGTAGGGATGCCTTCCCGCCTCTACGATATCGCGGCAGGTGAGGAGCTCGGTCCGGGGGCGATCCGTCAGCATAACGGCAAGGTTCCTTGCGAACTCCGCCGTCTTCCATCGGGAAATCTCCCGCCCGTCGAGCTCGACCGCGCCGGCAAGCGGTGCCAGATGGCGTGTGATGGTTTTCAAGATGGTCGACTTGCCCGAGCCGTTCGGCCCGATGAGCGCCACGACGTCGCCCGCGTGAACCTCCAGATCGACGCCTTCGACTACGACCTTCTTCTCGTAGCCCGCCGACAGGTCGCTTATGCGGAAAAGCGGCGCTCCATCAGTCTGCGTTTCGACCGGGGTTTCGAGGTTCGGCTCCGCTCGGAGGAGGCGTTCCGCGCGTAGTTCCGCACGAGCCGAAAGTGCCTTCTGGCGCTTTCGTGCGAGCTCAGGACTGTCTAAGCATGGAATGTCCCCTCTGAGCGTTTTGGGCCGCGGCACGAATTCCCCCATCTACCTCACCCGCTTCTTCAACATGAGCGCTATAACCACCGGTGCGCCGAAGATAGCGGTGACGGCGCTGATGGAAAGCTCGACGGGAGAGAACAGCGTGCGCGCGATCAAATCGCAGCCCGCGCAGAAGATGGCGCCTCCCAAGAAGCACGCAGGAATCACGCGGATGGGCTTCGACGACTTCAGCGCCGACTTCACGAGATGCGGAACCGCGATGCCTACGAACGACACCGGACCAGCGAACGCGGTCACGCAGGCGGAGAGCATGCTCGCTAGAAGGACGAGCACCACGCGGAAGCGTGCGACGTTCACGCCGACGCTTTTTGCGTAGGCTTCTCCCAGCTGGAAGGCGGAAAGGGGCTTCGATATCGCGAATACGCATGCGCTCACGGTGATCACCACGACCGCGATGACCGCGACGTCGTCCCAGCTCGAACCCGAGAAGCTACCCAAAGACCAGTTGTGCAGGTTCACGATGGACTGGTCGTCGGCGAAGGCGATGAGGAAGTTCGTCGCCGCCGAGCAGATGTATCCCACCATGACGCCCGCCACGATGAGCATGGCCATGGAACTTATGCGGCGGGCGATGAGGAGCACGAAGCCGATGGTGATAAGCGAGCCCAGAAACGCTGCGGCCACCATGGCCGGCGAGGACATGGCCTGGTTCGCGCCCAGAAGTACGATCATCGTAAGCGCTACGACGAACTTTGCACCCGAGGAGACGCCCAAGATGAACGGGTCGGCGATGGGGTTGTTAAAAAACGTTTGCAGCAGGAACCCGGAGAGCGAAAGTGCCCCGCCGAGAAGCACGGCTGAAAGCACGCGCGGCAGGCGAATCTCCCAGATGACCTGGCTTTCCATGGAATTGGCCGCGCCGCCCGAAAGGATGCCGGGGATGTGGTCTGCGGGCACGAGCACGCTTCCGATGCACAGGTTGGCCCCGACGAGCACGATGAGGGCAACAGCGAGCAGCGCCGTCACGACGCGACACCGCGCGGCGCGCCCCGATTCGTCGTATGTCATGGAAAGTCGGCTTCTCATGGTGCTAGCCGAGCTTCCTCAGATAATGGAAGTCGCTCGCGTCATCGCCGGTGAACGCCCCGTGCAGCTCGTCGATAATGTCGGCGGTAGAAGTCATCTGCTGGTACATGTCGGCGCTTGTGACCCAGACGTTGCCGTTCTTCACGGCTTTGAACTGCGACAATAGCGCGTTTTTGCCTACGAAGTCGTTCAAGGTGGCAACCGATTCGTCGATGGTGCCGTTGTAGACGATGATGTCGGCATCCTTCGCCATCGCGTAGAAGCGCTCCATTTCGAGCGTTACTGACGAACCTGACGTCGACGCCGTCTGCGCGTCATCGAGCGCGTAGTTGCCGCCTGCAAGCTCGATCATCTGCGCCACGTAGTCGCCCGCCCGCCGCGTGACGGCGGCCCCGTTCGAGTTAATGTAGAAATACGCCACGGTTTTACCTGACGACGCGAGCCCCGACGTTTGCTCGACGCGGGCCTTCTGCTCGTTGAACAGGTGCGCGGCCTCGTCTTCCTTGTCGAACAGGACGCCGAAAAGCTTAATCCACTCGACGCGCCCGAGTGCTTCGGGCTCGCTCGACGACTGTTCGGTGAGCACGACGAGACCGAGCTTCTGCAGCTTTTCCTTCACATCGGGCGTGTGGTTGATCATGGTGTTCTCGATGGCGAGCGTGCAGCCCGAGGCCGATATTCGCTCGTAGTCGGGCGCGCTGCACTTGCCGCCGTAGGCGATCGCCCCACTTTCGAGTGCGCTTTTGAAGCCCGCGACCGAGCAATCGTCGGCCTTCGTGCCCGACATGATGATATTGTCGTTCGCATCGAGCGCGTCGACCAGGCACATCGTCGCCGACGACACGAGGTACACCTTGTCGGCGGGGCGCCTTATGACCGCGATGTCGGAGCTCAACCCATCAGGTACCTTCGCATCTTGCGGCACCACGAGGAAGCGCTCCCCGTTCGAAATGCAGATAAGCCGCAGGCCGCCTTCGAACTCGTCGACAGTGAAGTGCTTGGCGTATTCAAGCTGAAGCGTCCCCGTCGGCTTCCAGCCGCAGCCCAAATCGGCGTTGTGGAAGTCGGCCGCGGCGCTTGAAGCCGTTCCCGCAGGGGAGCCGCCGCTTGCTTCGTCGCCCGATTTCTCCTTCATGGTGGATGAGTCGAAGCGGAGCGTGTAGTCGATGGTGTGCGGCGTCGACATGGCGACGGTCTCGGCCGACACGGCGATGTCCTCGTCGAGCGTGACGGGTATCTCGAACGTGGAGTTGCCGCCGTCGTTTACGGGCGCGTAGTCCACGCCGTTGACGGTCATTTTGTCGTAGTTCGAACTCGACCATGTGATGGTCGCGGTGTAGGTGTCGCCATCCTTCGCAATTGTGGTGGGTGAGGCGATGCTTGCGCGCCCTGACCCGCCGGAGAGCGAGACGCTCACAGTGTATTCCTGAGAGCCTGCCGTGCCACCGGTCGCGTTCGGGCTCGCACTGCACCCCGCGAAGGGAAGCGCGAGCAGGGCGACGAGAACGCAGGCGATCGCGCGCACCGCGATGCTGCGACGCTTCCTGCTTTCCCCCTTGGGAAGAATCGACCGCATGGCGTTACTTCAGTGCGTCGGCGCGCAGATCGACGCCGGCGGATTCGAACACGAGCGTGCGGTCGTACCACTGCTCTTTTCTAATACTCCACGCGGCGCAGGCGGTGTCCTCGTCGAGCGCTTCAACGGGCACGTCGTAGGTGTACTTGCCTTCCGCGTTTTCCACATAGGGGATGAAGTCGGCCTCGCTCGCGGCGGCGGCCTCGTCGCCCGTGCCCATGAAGAGCTTGCCGTAGCCCGTGCCGGAAAGCGTCATCACGCAGTGCATGGAGCCGTTTTCCACGATGAGCTGGGCGTCCACAATCCTGAACATGTTCGAGCTGGAATCTACGGTGATCGGATAGGTGCCGTCGGCCACCTTGTCGGCGGTGATGGGGGCAGCGCTTGCGTCCTCGGGCGCATCGGCCGCCTGTTCGGTTTTTTCCTGGGAATCGGCATCGCTTGCCTTTGCGCTGTCGATTGAATTTCCGCCGCAGCCGGCGAGCGAGAACGCGAAAAGCGCCGCCGACAGGGCGAAGGCGAGGGTTTTCTTCAACATGGAGGGGTTCCTTTCAATCGCTTCGACCGCCCGCGCCGTGCGGTGGGCGGGCGGGATGCGAATGCAACGGGCATGCGCCGTCAGTCGGGGAAGGCGCATGCCCGTTGCACGGGGACGCGACCGGCGCCCCCGTGCGCGGCGAGTTTACAGCTTGGCGATGGCGTCGTCCACGTGCGAGACGTAGATGTCGTCGACCGCGACGTTCTGTCCCAGACCCTGGAGCAGGCACGTCACTTCGAAGCCGGCGGCCACGAACTTCGCAGCCCAGCTGTCGGGGTCGGTCTCGTCTGCCATGTCGTTGTTCGCGTGGTCGCCCGCGACCACCATGAACGGCGCGAGCACGGCCTTCTTGTAGCCTGCGGCGCTCGCGGCGGCGATAACATCCTCGCAGGTCGGTTCAGCCTCGACGGTGCCGACGAAGAACTGCGTCAAGCCCTCGTTCTTAAACACTTCCTGCATCTTGGCATAGTCGGCGTTGGAATCGGCTTCGGTGCCGTGGCCCATGAGGCACAGCGCCGTCTTGCCGTCGTCGAAGGACGCCATGTTCTCCTTAATGGCTGCGGCCACCTTCTTGTAGTCGTCGTCGGAGGTGAGCAGCGGGTCGCCGAGCGAGATTTTGTCGAACTTGTCGGCGTACTTGTCGAGCTCGTCTTTCACGTCGGTGTATTCCAGGCCACCCATGAGATGCGTCGGCTGCACGACGATTTCCTTCACGCCGTCTTCCACGCAGCGGTCGAGCGCCTCGGTCATGTTGTCGATCGTGATGCCGTCGCGCTTCTTCAGCTTGTCGATGATGATCTGCGCGGTGAAGGCGCGGCGGATGTCGTAGTCCTGCCAGTACTTCTCGCGGATAGCGTCTTCGATGGCGCCGATGGTGATGTGGCGCGAGTCGTTGTAGCTCGTGCCGAAGCTCGTGACGAGGATGACCGGCTTCACGGCCTTCTCCTGTTCACTCGATTTTTCGGAACTTGCGGAGGTGTTGGAGCAGCCCGCGAGCGCGACTCCGGCGAGCGCGACGGCTCCGGTTGCTGCGGCGCTCATGAAGCCGCGGCGTGACATCTGGTCGGACATGGTTTTTCCTTTCCTCGGTTTGCCGGTCCCCCGGCGACAGTTGCTTGTCGGCACAAGCGAAAGAAAAGCGCACCCCTCGGGGTTCACAAGGAGCTAACGCCACGGCGATGCCGTGAGGAAAAGGCGAAGCAGTCTGGCTTGGGGCGCGAGGCGGTTCGCCCGCGCGTCCTATACAGTAATGTCCCTTGCCCAGGATTCCCACCTGGTTCCCTCCGCAAGCCAGCGCGGGCTGTGCGGGCGCCGCGCCGGTCATTTCCTTTTATCCGATTGTCATATGCTCGTTGCCGAAACTTTTACTATGATAGTGGGCACTTGTGAACGTGTCAAAGCCCAGGGCGGGCGGCATTGCGCCTCCTGCCTGCGTATTTGCGCCCATTGCTGCCGCAGGCGCCGTGTTTTGCCCGCTGCGCGAATGGCGGTGTAAACGGTTGCGATGAGAAACGGGAAGGAAGGCTCGGATGATTCATATCGTTGGCGCAGGCTCGGGCGCCGCCGACCTTATCACGCTGCGCGGGGCGCGCCTTCTGCGCGCGGCCGACGTGGTCGTTTGGGCGGGGAGCCTTGTGAACCCCGAGCTGCTCGCTGAGTGCAAGGAATCCTGCGTCGTCTACGACAGCGCGCACATGACCTTGGAGGAAGTGCTCGACGTGATGTGCGCGGCAGATGCGCGGGGCGAGGAAGTGGTGCGCCTGCACACGGGCGACCCGTGCCTGTACGGCGCCATCCAGGAGCAGATGGACGCGCTCGACGCGCGCGGCGTGGACTACGAGGTGGTGCCCGGCGTGTCGAGCTTTTGCGGTGCCGCGGCGGCGCTTCGCCAGGAATACACGCTGCCGGGAATCAGCCAGTCGGTCGTGATCACGCGGCTTTCCGGGCGCACCCCCATGCCCGCGGGCGAGGGCATGCGCACCATGGCGGAAAGCGGCTCGACTATGGTCATCTTCCTGAGCTCGGGTATGCTCGCCGAGCTTTCCGCCGAGCTTTTGGCCGCGGGCCGCAGCTCCGATGAGCCGGCGGCGCTCGTGTACAAGGCGACCTGGCCTGAGGAGCGCGTGGTGCGCTGCACAGTGGGCACGCTCGCCGATGCGGGCGCGCGAGAGGGCATCGACCGCACGGCGCTCGTGGTGGTGGGCCGCGTGCTCGGAGCTCGCGGCGGGCTTGCGCACGACGGCGCGCAAGCGGAGTCGTACGAGCGCAGCAAGCTTTACGACCCTTCGTTTGCCACGGGGTATCGGAAGGCGAGCAGCTAGCGTGGCCTTCGAGCACTACATATATACCGGGACGACCCGCCTGCGCTGCGGCTTTACCACGGGGAGCTGCGCCACGCTCGCGGCGAAGGCGGCCTGCGAGATGCTCTTGTCACGAAAGCCCGTCGGCCGCGTGTCGATCTTCACCCCCGGCGGGCTGCCCGTCGAGACGGACGTGGTCGACGCATGCATCGGCGAGGGGTGCGCCCAGTGCGCCGTGCGAAAGGACGCAGGCGACGATGCCGATGTGACCGACGGCGTGCTCGTGTACGCGCGCGTGGAACATGCGGGGTCGGGCACGGGTGCTGCGGGCAGCAAGGGCGTGCCCGCGCACGAATCGGAAGTTTCCGTCGATGGCGGCGTGGGCGTGGGGCGCGTGACGTTGCCCGGGCTCGAGCAGCCGGTGGGGGCGGCCGCCATCAACGCGACGCCGCGCGCGATGATCACTTCGGCGGTGCGCGAGGTGTGCGCCGCGCACGGCTTTTCTGGAAATATTGCTGTGACGATTTCGGTACCCGAGGGTGTTGCCCTTGCCGAAAAGACCTTCAACCCGCACCTGGGGATAGAGGGCGGCATCTCCATCCTGGGCACGACGGGCATCGTCGAGCCGCGCAGCCTCGCTGCCTTGCGCGACAGCATCGAGCTTGAGATCCGGCAGAACGCGGCTATGGGGCGGCGCGGAGTCGTGCTCACGCCCGGCAACTACGGCGAGCAGTTCATCTCGGGGCATTTCCACCTAAACGGTGCGCCGATGGTCTTCATCTCCAACTTCGTGGGCGATGCGATTGATTGCTGCGTTCGCGAGGGATTTACCAATGTCCTTCTTGTGGGACACATCGGTAAGCTGGTGAAGGTCGCGGGCGGAATCATGGACACCCATTCGCGTACCGCCGACTGCCGCGCGGAGATTCTGGCCGCCCACGCGGCCTTGGCCGGCGCGGACGCGAAGACCGTGCGCGAGATCATGTCGTCGGTCACGACCACGGCGGCGCTCGAGGTAATCGAGGCCGCCGGCGTGGGGGACGCTGCGCGCGCCTCGCTCGCTGCGGCAATCGAGGACAGGTTGCGCCGCCGCGCGGCGGGCGCATGCGACATCGCCGCGGTCGTGTTCGACGCCGAGCGCCGCGAGCTTTTCCGCACGTCGGGCGCCGATGCGGTTATCGGGGAATTGGGGGCGACGTATGAATAAAGGCGTGCTGTACGGGGTGGGCACGGGGCCTGGCGACCCCGAGCTGCTCACGATCAAGGCCGTCCGCACAATCGAATCGTGTCCGGTCATCGCCGCACCGCAGACGGCGGACGGGGCCATGGTCGCGCTCGACATCGTGCGCGGCGCCGTAGACCTTACAGGCAAGACGGTGATCCCCGTGCGGTTCTCGATGACGCGCGACGCCGAGCGCCGCGCGGCCGAGCATGCCTCGCTTGTTCGCGAGCTTGTCGCGCACCTGGATGCGGTCCGCGACGTCGCTCTGCTGAACCTGGGGGACCCGAGTATCTACGCCACCTTCCAGCGCATAGCGCCCGACGTGCGCGCCCGCGGGTTCGAGGCGCGCGCCATTCCCGGCGTGCCGAGCTTCTGCGCGGTCGCCGCGGCGCTCGAGCGCGACCTCACGCCCGAGATGTCGTCGCCTCTGCACATCGTGCCCGGCGGCTACGACGACGTTCGCCGCGCAATCGGCTGGCCGGGGACGAAGGTGGTCATGAAGGCGCGCCGCTCGCTTGCGGACACGAAGCGCATCCTTCGCGAGGAGGGCGCCTTCGACGGTGCCGAGCTCGTAGAGGACTGTGGGCTTCCGGGCGAGCGCGTGTACCGCTCGCTCGACGATGTGCCCGATCGAGGCAGCTACTTCTCGACGATGGTGGTTCGCTAGATGAGGATTTCCTGCATAGCGTTCACTGAGAGGGGGTATGCGTTGGCGGAGCGCACCGCACGCGCGCTTTCCGATTGCGCGCAGACAGGTGAAGATGACCCTGGCTGGGACGTTTCCGTTTCGCGCGGGTTCGGCGAGGGGAAGGCCGACCTGCGCGCATGGACGGCGCTCGCGTGGGAAGCGTCGGACGCGCTTTTGTTCGTGGGCGCGGCGGGCATCGCCGTGCGGGCGATCGCGCCGCATGTCGCCTCGAAGGCAACCGATTCCGCGGTTGTGGTGATCGACGAGGCGGGGCGCTTTGCCGTCCCGCTTTTGTCGGGGCATTTGGGCGGTGCGAACGAGCTTGCGCAAACTGTGGCACGCGCGGCAGGGGCCATCCCCGTCATCACCACGGCGACCGACGTCCGCGGCGTGTGGGCGGTGGATACGTGGGCGCGCTGTGCGGGGCTCGCCGTTTTGAATCCCGAGGCCATCAAGCGAGTGTCGGCGCGGCTGCTTTCGGGCGGGCGCGTGGCGCTCTATTCCGACATGCCGATTTTGGGACAGCCGCCTGAGGGGGTTGACATTGCGTCCGACCGCGCTCGGGCCGATATCGTCGTTTCGCCGTTTGCTGGCGCGAATGCAGGTGCGTCCGTTCGCGCGGCGGAGACAACGGGCAAGGTCGTGCCCGCCGGTGAGACGGGGAAGCCGGCGTGCGTGCGGGCACAGGCGCCTGCGCCCGAGCCGCTTCGCCTTGTCGTTCCCTGCATCGTTGCGGGCATAGGGTGCCGTCGCGGTGCGTGCGCCGAAGCGATCGAGGAGGCGTTTCTTCTCGCGTGCGGGCAGGCGAGTATCTCGCCTTCGGCCGTGCGCGAGGCGGCGACGATCGACGTGAAGGCGCACGAGGAGGGTCTGCTCGCCTTCTGCCGCGCGCGCAATATCCCGCTTGCGACGTATTCCGCAGATGAGTTGTCGCAGGTCGAAGGCAGCGTTTCGCCATCTGATTTCGTGCGCGCGACGGTGGGGGTCGACAACGTGTGCGAGCGCGCGGCGCTCGCGGGCGGGGGCAAACTTATCTTCCCGAAGCTCGCTCACGGCGGCGTGACCGTCGCGTTTTCCAAGGTAACTATCGAACTTTCGTTTAAGGAGCGGTGATGGGAAAGCTCTTCGTGGTGGGGATCGGCCCGGGCGGCCCCGACGGTATGACGATTGCGGCCCGGCGCGCGCTCGAGGCGGCCGACATCGTTGTGGGGTACACGAAATACGTGGAGCTCGCGCTCGCCGCTGTGCCTGACGCGGCGCATTTCGCGACGCCGATGATGCACGAGGTCGAAAGGTGCCGCCTGGCGCTTTCGCGCGCGCAGAGCGGAGAAGCCGTGGCGCTCGTGTGCAGCGGTGACGCGGGCGTGTACGGCATGGCGAGCCCCGTGCTGGAGCTTGCGGAGGACTACCCCGATGTAGACGTGGAAGTTATCGCCGGGGCCACCGCGGCTCAGAGCGGGTCGGCTGTGCTCGGCGCCCCGCTTGCCCACGACTTCGCGGTCGTGTCGCTCTCCGACCTTCTCACGCCGTGGGAGGTCATCGAGCGCAGGCTCGCCGCCGTGGCGAGCGCCGACTTCTGCATCTGTTTGTACAACCCGCGCAGCAGAAAGCGTGCCGACAGGCTCTCGCGCGCGGCGAAGATTATGCTCGAATGGAAGGCCCCCGACACGCTCTGCGGCTGGGTACGCAACATCGGGCGCGAGGGGCAGCAGTCGGGCATGTGCAGGCTCTCCGAGCTGGGGGAGATCGACGCCGACATGTTCACCACCGTGTTCGTCGGCAACGCGGATACGAAGCTCGTAGGCGGCCGTATGGTCACGCCGCGCGGGTATCGGGAGATTCCATGCGAAAGGTAACGATCATCGGGGCGGGGCCCGGAAACCCCGACTTGCTCTCGCGCGCGGCGCTCGACGCGATCGACATCGCCGACGTGGTCATCGGCGCTCATCGCGCGCTTGCCGGCATCGACGTGCCGCCCGACGTGGTGAGATGCGAGCTCGTGAAGACGGCGGACATCGTCGCCGCGCTCACCGATGCGGCTTCGTGGCAGCGCGCCGTGGTCGTGATGACGGGCGATGTGGGGCTGTTCAGCGGCGCGCGCCGCCTGGTAGAGGCGCTCTCCGGCGACGCGCAGGTGCACGTGCGCGTCATTCCCGGCATAAGCTCAGCGTCTTATCTCGCCGCGCGCCTCGCGCGTCCATGGCAGGATTGGCGCTTCGCGAGCGCCCACGGCGTGGCGTGCGACATCGTGGCCGAGGCCGAGCGCGCAGGTGAGCTCTTTCTCGCCACGTCGGGCGGGGAAGACCCCTCGCGGCTTTCGGGCGAGCTTGTGCAGGCGGGCTTCGGGGACGCGCGCGTAACCGTGGCCGAGCGCCTGTCGTACCCCGACGAGCGCATCACCTGCGCGACCGCAAGTGAAATCGCAGGTCAGACGTTCGACGGCTTGAACGTGATGCTTATCGATTTCGCAGGCGGCGCCGGGTCGCCTGCGGGCTCTAGCGCGGCCTCCGAGGCGCCGGCCGGCGCGTCATCGCCCGCGGTGGCTTCTTCCGCGGCGGAATCTGCGGGTGCATCCCGCGCCGCGAGCTCCCGCTGGCCGTACGCTTCCTCGGGCATTCCCGACGAGCTCTTCATCCGCGGCGACGTTCCCATGACCAAGCAGGAGGTGCGCGCCGTCGCGCTCGCGAAGCTGCGCCTTACCGCGACCGACACCGTGTGGGACGTCGGCGCCGGCACGGGGAGCGTGTCGATCGAGGCGGCGCTCGTCGCGCGAGCGGGGTCGGTATGGGCGGTCGAGCGCAACGCGGCCGGCGTGCGGCTCATCCGAGAGAACGCGGATGCATTCGGGTGCGGCAACGTGCATGCGGTCCCCGGTGTCGCCCCCGAAGCGCTCGCGATACTGCCCGTCCCCGACGCCGTGTTCGTCGGCGGGAGCGCGGGCGAGCTTCCCTCCATCGTGGAGGCGGCGCTCGAGAAGAACTCGCAGGTTCGCCTGTGCGTGCCATGCGTCACCGTTGAGACGCTCACCGAGGCGTGCGCGCTCCTCTCGAGTTCGCGCTTTAAGGGGTTCGAGGCGTGCCAGGTGTCGGCCGCTCGCGCCGAGGCTGTAGGCTCGCACCATCTTATGAAGGCGCAAAACCCCGTGTTCCTCGTCAGCGCGCGTGGTGCAGGTGGGGAAGGCGGCGCCCGGTGAGCACGTCTATCCCGCGCTTCATGGTCGCTGCGCCCTCGAGCGGGAGCGGCAAGACGGTCGTTACGTGCGCGTTCCTGCGCGCGCTCGCGCGCCGCGGCCTCGCATGCGCGGCCTTCAAATGCGGCCCCGACTACATTGATCCGCTCTTTCATCGCCGCGTCGTGGGCGCGCGCTCGGGCAACTTAGACGGCTTCTTCACCGACGCCCCGACGCTGCGCGCCCTGCTCGCACGCGGCGCCGCGGGCGCGGATATCGCGGTGCTCGAGGGGGTCATGGGCTTCTACGACGGCATGGCGCCCGGCGTGGCCGACGCGAGCAGCTACCAGGTTGCGCGCGACACGGAAACGCCGGTCGTTTTAGTGGTGAACGGGCGCGGGGCGTCTTTATCGCTCGCCGCCGTAATCCGCGGCATCGCCGAGTTCCTGCCTTGTGCGAACGTGCGCGGCGTCTTGCTGAACAAGACAAGCGCCGCTGCCTGCGCCTACGCGGCCCCTGCGATTGAGAAGCACACGGGCGTCGCGGTTTTGGGGAATATCCCCGCCGACGAGGCGTTCTCGCTCGAAAGCCGGCATCTGGGGCTTGTGACCGCCGACGAGGTCGAGCAGCTCTCCGCGCGCATCGACAAGATGGCCGAGCTGGTGGAAAAGAGCGTCGACGTCGACCGCTTGCTCGAAATAGCGGCGACGGCACCCGATATCCGCGAGGAACCTTACCGGTTGGAGCCGATCGCGGGAGCGCGGCCCATCGTCGCCGTCGCGCGTGACGAGGCGTTCTCGTTCTACTACGAGGAGAACCTGCGCGCGCTCGAGGACCTGGGTTGCGAGCTGGCCTTTTTCAGCCCCCTGTGTGATAGCGAGTTGCCCCGGGGGACAAGCGCCCTCTATCTGGGGGGCGGCTACCCGGAGCTCCATGCGCGGAAGCTCTCCGAGAATGCGCCGATGCGCGAGGCGGTGCGGCGCGCGGTGGAATCCGGCATGCCGACGGTCGCCGAATGCGGTGGGTTTCTGTACCTGCAGCGCGTAATCGCCGATAGCGAGGGGCGGCGCTGGCCTGTTGCGGGCGCCCTTGAGGGCGCAAGCGAGAACGGGGGAAGGCTGTCCCATTTCGGGTACGTGGAGCTCACTTCTCAACGCGACGGGCTCTACGGACCGCGCGGCACACGCATCCGTGCGCACGAGTTCCACTACTGGCAGTCCACCTGCCCGGGCGGCGATTTCTGGGCGCAGAAGCCCCGGCGCGACAAGGGCTGGCCGTGCATGACGACCACCCCGTCCCTGGTGGCGGGCTTCCCGCATGTGTACTATCCTGCCAACCCCGACGTTGCGCGCGCGTTCGCGTCTGCCGCAGCGTCGTTCGCAGAGAGGAGACGGCATGGCTGAAGCAACCGAAACTGCGCTTGCCTGCATCCGCGAGGAAGTCGAGCACGCGTTCTCGTCGGCGCCGGGCGCCGTGCTCGAAGCCGCGCTCTCCCGGATCGCGCCCGCAGACGAGTGCGCCCGCGCCGCCGCGTACGCCGCGTGGGACTCCATCGCGCACCCCTTGGGGGGATTGGGCGACTTTGAAGACGCCGTCGCGTGTATCGCCGCAGCTCAGGGGAGCGCCGAGGTGGCCGAGTTCCCCCGTGCGCTCGCGGTATTCTTCTCCGACAACGGGGTCGTTGCCGAAGGCGTGTCGCAAAGCGGGCAAGACGTGACGCGAGCCGTCGCGCGCAACATGTGCGAGGGGGCCACGAGCGCCTGCCGCATGGCGGCGTTCGCGGGTGCCGAGGTCGTGCCCATCGACGTGGGTATGGCCCGGGGCATAGAAGACGCGCGCATGGTGCGCGCGAACGTGCGGCGGGGGAGCGGCAACATCGCGCACGGCTCCGCTATGTCTCGCGATGGGGCCGTGCGCGCGATCGAGGTCGGAATCGCCGTCGCGTGCGGGCTTGCCCGCGCCGGCGTGCGCCTTCTCGCCGCGGGCGAGATGGGCATCGGCAACACGACCACCTCGGCGGCGGTGGCCGCAGTGCTCATCCGGGCGGACGCGCGGAGCCTCGTCGGGCGCGGCGCGGGGCTCTCGGACGTCTCGCTCGCGCGCAAGCGCGACGTGGTCGAGCGCGCTATCGACGCGAACTCGCCCGATCCCGCCGACCCGATCGACGTGCTCTCGAAGGTGGGCGGCTTCGACATCGCGGCGATGTGCGGCTTCTACCTGGGGGCCGCGGCCTCGAAGGCGCCGGCGCTCCTCGACGGGGTCATATCCTGCACGGCGGCCCTGTGCGCGGCGCGCCTGTGCCCCAACGCCTTGGGCTACCTCGTGGGCACCCACGCATCAAGCGAACCCGCAAGCCAGGAGCTCCTTCGCGAGCTCGGCATAAAGGCACCCCTCGACGCAGGCATGCACTTGGGCGAGGGCGCGGGCGCCATGGCGTATCTGCCCCTTCTGGATTCGGCGCTGCGCGTGTACCGGGATGGGAAGACGTTCACGGCGACTGGCATGGCTGCTTACGAGCATTTCGAGGCCGGGAAATGACGGTGACGCTCGTCATCGGCGCTGCCGCGAGCGGCAAGAGCGCCTACGCCGAGTCCCTGTGCCTCGGGCACGACGGCCCTCGCGTGTACCTGGCAACGATGGAGCCCTTTGGGGAAGAGGGCGCCCGCCGCATCGCGCGCCATCGGGCGCTGCGCGAGGGCAAGGGGTTTTCCACCCTCGAGCGCACGCGTGACGTGGGCGCCGCAGTGCCCGGGCTTCCGCGCGGCTGCACGCTTCTTTTGGAGGACGTGGGCAACCTGGTTGCGAACGAGCTCTTCGCGGAAGGCGGCTTGTCCCCACGTGACCCCGACGTTGCGGCGCGCGAGGTGCTCGGAGACATCGAACGGCTCGCTCAGGCCGCTGCGTATACTGTGGTGGTCTCCGTCGACGTGTTCGCCGATGGGATGCGCTACGATGAGGGGACCGAGGCATGGAGTCGCGCGCTCGCGCGCGTGAACGCGGGCGTGGCGGCGCTGGCCGACCGCGCAGTCGAAGTGGTATGCGGGATTCCCGTGTGGATGAAAGGCGAAGGACCTACAAGGTGAAGATAGCAGAGGCAATCGGCGCGGCGTTCGGAACGTTCTCGCGCATCCCCGTCCCGAAATCGGCCTGGACCGATTTCGGATCAACCCATGCGCTTGCCGCGTTTCCCCTGGTGGGCGTTGCGGAAGGCTTCCTCATGACGGCGTGGGGGCACGTGGCGAACCTGCTCGGCGTGCCCGCGACCATCGTCGCGGCCGTGCTCGTGGCGTTGCCTGTGGCGGTGACGGGAGGCATCCACCTAGACGGGCTCTGCGACACCTCCGATGCGCTTGCAAGTTGGGCCCCGCGCGAGCGAAAGCTCGAGATCATGCACGACCCGCGGGCGGGCGCCTTCGGGGTCATTGGTGTTGCCGTGTACCTTATTCTGCAGTTTTCCCTGTTCACCGCGCTGCCGCTTACGGCGGGGGCGTTTCTCGCGCTTCTGTGCTCGCTCGTGTTCTCCCGCGCGCTTTCGGGGCTCGCCGTAGAATGCTGGCCTGCCGCGCGGGCGGACGGCATGGCCGCGGGGCTCTCGCCTGCGAAGAAACGTGCGGCGATCGTCGTGCCGCTTTGTGCTTTCGCTGCGGCTTCGGCTGCAGGGATGGTCGCGTGCGCTCAGGCCGTCGGCGCCCTTATGGCGGTGGCGGGGCTTTTGGCGCTCGCGTGGTACCGCCATGTTGCCCTGTCCCGCTTCGGCGGGGTGACGGGTGATTTGGCCGGATGGTTTCTGCAATGGGCCGAGCTCGCGATGCTTGCCATGCTGGTGGCGGGGGGCATGCTCCTATGATTCTCGTGGTAGGTGGCGCGCATTCGGGGAAGAGGACCTTCGTGCGCGAAAGGCTCGGGTTCGCGACGGACGATTTCGTCGACGCAGCGCAGCTTGCGGAGGGCGGCGTGCCCGCGGCTTTTGCCGGCCGTGTCGCGTACCGTGCTGAGGAACTCGTACGCGCGCTCGACGCTGACCGGGCGCTCGAGCGGCTGATCGGCTTCGACGTAGTGATTCTGCCCTTGGTCGGCTCGGGGGTCGTCCCCATGCGTGCGGAAGACGCCCAATGGCGCGAGCGCGCGGGGCGCCTGGGATGCGCGCTCGCTGCGCGCGCCGACGTCGTCGTGCGCATGACGTGCGGGATACCCCAGGTCATCAAAGGAAACCTTGACGATGCGCCTCGAGGGACGCAGGGCGTGGGCGCGCCTTTGGAAGTCGTTTTCGTGCGCCATGGTGCCACGGCGGGCACGGAAGATCATCGCTACAGCGGGGCGGGCACCGACGAGCCCCTGTCGAGCGCGGGCGAGCGCGCTTTGCGCGACCTCGCGTGCGATCGTGACGTATTCCGTGTTATCACGAGCGGCATGGCCCGCACCGACCAGACGGCGCGCATCCTCTTCCCGAACGCGGAGCTAATGGCGTGCCCCGGTCTGCGCGAGATGGATTTCGGCGACTTCGAGGGGCGAAGCGCCGCCGAGCTTAAAGAGGATGCGCGCTATCGCGCCTGGGTAGACTCCTGGTGCGAGACGCGCTGCCCGCATGGCGAGGGCAAGAGCGATTTCACCCGCCGCGTCATCGCGGCGTTTCGGGAGGCGTGCGAATCGGAGCGCGCCCAGGGGAGTGGGCGCGCCGTCTTCGTCGTTCACGCGGGTACCGTGAAAGCGCTGCTCTCCGAGCTAGCTGTCCCGACAATGGGATACTTCGACGTGCATACCGAGCCGGGCGGCGCATGGGCCGCCACCTGGGATGGGCGCTGCCTTCGCGACGTTCGCCCCGCTTCGGGGGGCGATGCCCGGTGATGACAATTCTTGCCGTCGCCGCCGGGTTCGCGGCCGACCTTGCCTTCGGCGACCCGCGCTGGCTTCCCCATCCCGTCGTCGCCATGGGGCGCGCGATCACGTGGGCCGAAGGCCGCCTGCGGCACGCATTCCCGCAAACGTCCGCGGGCACGCGTGCCGCAGGGCTTGTGCTCGCCGTGGCGCTTCCGCTTGCGTGTGGGCTTTTGACCTGGGGTATCCTACATCTTTGTGGCATGGTTCACTCCGGCTTGCGCTTCGTGGTCGAGGTATGGGCGAGCTATCAGATTCTCGCGACATGCGAGCTGCGCCGCCAGAGCCTGGCCGTGGCCCGCGCGTTCTCGAAGGGCGGCCTTGTCGCGGCGCGCGAAGCCGTCGGGCTCATCGTGGGACGCGACACGTCTGTTCTCGACGAGCAGGGCGTCGCGCGCGCCGCCGTGGAAACGGTGGCGGAGAACGCGAGCGACGGCGTCATCGCGCCGCTTTTCTACCTTATGATCGGGGGTGCGCCCTTGGGCATGGCGTACAAGGCGGTGAACACGCTCGACAGCATGGTGGGCTACAAAAACGAGCGCTACATCGACTTCGGCTGCGCCTCGGCGCGCCTCGACGATGCGGTGAACTGGATTCCCTCGCGCTTATCGGCCTTGTTCATGATCGCCGTGTGCCCGATCCTCGGGCTCGACGCGCGCGGGGCGGCGCGCATCTGGCGCCGCGACAGGCGTCGCCATGCGAGTCCGAACGCGGCGCAGACCGAGTCAGCGTGCGCGGGCGCGCTCGGGCTGCGCTTGGCAGGACCCGCGGTGTATTTCGGCAAGCTCGTTGAGAAACCGACGATAGGCGACGCGTCCCGCGAAATCGAGTGGGGCGACATCGCCCGGGCGACAAGGCTCATGCTCGCCGCGTCCGTATGCGCGCTCGTCGTCTTCGGCGCCGCGCGCGCGGCGGTCGTGCTCGCCGTGGGGGCGATGGCATGAGGGAAGACCACGCCGCGCCCCGGGCTGCCGGGGGAATCCTGCGCGCCCGTGCGCATGGGGGCAGCACGCAATCGCTCGGCATCGCTTGCGAAGGGGGCGCCTCCGACCTCATTGACTTCTCGGTGAACGTGAATCCGGCAGGCCCCTCGCCGCGCGCCGTCGCCGCAGCTTGCAAGGCGCTTTCTCGAATTGACGCCTACCCCGATAGGGAAAGCCTCGCCCTCGTTCGCGCCCTAGCGCGCGCCCAGGGCATTCCCGAAGATACTATCGTCTGCGGCGCGGGCGCGTCCGACATCATCTGGCGGCTCGCCGCGGCGGTGCGCCCGAAACGCATCGTCGTGTGCGCGCCGACGTTTTCTGAATATGCGGAGGCGGCATCGTACTACGGCGCATGCGTGCAGGAGTTCCCGCTCTCCGAAGCGGACGACTTCGACGTGCCCGCCTCCTTCGCCCGCGCGATCGAGGCGCCGGGAGACGTGGCGTACCTCTGCAACCCGAACAACCCGACGGGGCGCCTCGTCGACCCCAGCGTGATCGATGCCGCGGCTCGCCGCTGCGAGCAGGTGGGCGCGCTGCTCGTCGTGGACGAGTGCTTCCTCGGATTTGCGCCCGACGCCCGCGAAAGGAGCGTGGCCGCACGCGCTGCGTGTTCGCGCCATGTGACCGTGCTCTCCGCGTTCACCAAGCTCTACGGAATGGCGGGGTTGCGGTTGGGATATCTGATCAGCGGAAGCGCCCAACTCATCGAGGGGATTCGCCGGGCGGGACAGGCGTGGCCCGTCTCCTCGGTCGCCGAGGCCGCGGGCATCGCCGCCCTGGAAGACGTTGAATACGTCTCGCGCACGCGCGATGCATTGGCGGCCGAGCGAGCGTGGCTTTCCCACGAGCTCTCCTCGCTCGGGCTTTCCGTCGTGCCATCGGATGCGAACTTCCTTTTAGTCCGCACGCCGGCGAAAGACATCCCCGAGCGCCTGTATAAACAGGGGGTTTTGGTCCGCACGTGCGACTCGTTTTCGGTACTGTCCCGTTTCTGGTGCCGCGTCGCGGTGCGCACGCGCAAGGAGAATGCCCAGCTTGCGATGGCGTTCAGCCGCGTGCTTCGGGCGGAAGGTGCATCGGGCGAAGGCGAACCCGACGAACGGGGCGGCGCTTCTTGCAGCGGCGCTATGGCGGGCGCGGATAGCCGAGGCTCGGCGAAGGAGGTCGATACCCGTGGGTAGGGCGAAGCCCATCATGATCCAGGGCACCATGTCGAACGCGGGGAAGAGCCTGCTTGCGGCTGGGCTGTGCCGTGTGCTTTCGCAGGACGGCCTGCGCGTGACTCCCTTCAAGAGCCAGAACATGGCGCTCAACAGCGGTGTCACGGCCGACGGGCTCGAGATGGGGCGTGCCCAGATCATGCAGGCCGAGGCGTGCGGCATCGCGCCCGACGTGCGCATGAACCCCATCCTGCTCAAGCCCGAAAGCGACCACCGAAGCCAGCTCATCGTGGCCGGCAAGGCGCAGGGAGCCTTCGCTGCGAGGGACTACTTCGCGCGAAAGAAGGCGCTCATGCCGCAGATTTTGGAGGCGTTCGATTCGCTCGCGGAGGAAAACGACGTCATCGTCATCGAGGGCGCCGGCAGCCCCGTCGAAATCAACCTTGCCGAAAACGACATCGTCAACATGGGGCTCGCGCGCGCCGTGTCCTCCCCCGTGCTGCTCGCGGGCGACATCGACCCAGGTGGGGTGTTTGCCCAGCTCTACGGCACGGTCGCGCTCTTTGCACCCGAGGACCGCGCGCTCTTGCGGGGGCTTGTGGTGAACAAGTTCCGCGGCGATGTGGAAATCCTGCGCCCGGGTTTGGCCCCGCTCGAGAAGATGTGCGGGGTTCCCGTCGTGGGGGTCGTGCCGTATCTTACGCTCGACCTGGACGACGAGGACTCGCTCGCGCCGCGCCTATCTGCCCGCGAGGCGCGCGGTGTCATCGACGTCGCCGTCGTGCGCCTTCCGCATCTGTCGAACTTCACCGACTTCGACCCGCTTTCTCGCGTGCCCGGCATGGGCGTGCGCTACGTTTCCTCGACGACCGATCTGGGCCGACCCGACCTGGTGGTGCTCCCCGGCTCGAAGGCCACGCTCGACGACGCGCGCTGGCTTGCGGCTAGCGGCATCGGAGCCTGTGTACGCGCGCTTTCGGGCGCGGGCACGCCGGTGCTCGGCATATGCGGGGGCTACCAGCTTTTGGGAGACGAGCTTTCCGACCCGCACGGCAGGGAAGGCGCTGGCACCGCGCGCGGGCTCGGGCTCATCCCTGCAAGTACGGTGTTCAAGGAGGAAAAGCGCCTCGCCCAGTCGGAGCTGCGCATCACGGGCGCCCAAGGCGCGTTCTCGGTGTGGAACGGCATGACGGCGCGCGGGTACGAGATTCACGACGGCGAAACGACCGTCTCTTGCGCCCCTGCGGGCACGATTGACGGCAAACCAGAAGGCGCGGTCTGCGGAAACGTGTTCGGAACCTATCTCCACGGCCTGTTCGACGAACCGGGGGTGGCGCTCGCCCTCGCGCGCTCGCTCGCGCGCATGCGCGGCCTGCCCGAGAGCGTCGTGGGTGCTGCGGGCGCAGCGTCCGCAGCCGATCACCGTGCGCGCGAGTTCAACCGCCTGGCCGATGTCGTGCGCGGGGCGCTCGACATGGAGTATGTCTACCGCATTATCGAGGAGGGCGTATGATCCACGTGTATCATGGCGACGGCAAAGGCAAGACCACGGCGGCGATGGGCCTCGCCCTTCGCATGCTCGCCGCAGGCCGCCGCGTCGTCGTCGTGCAATTCCTGAAAGACGGCGAAAGTGGGGAGGCGCGCCTGCTCGCCGAGCATTTCGGCGTGCCCGTGTTCGCGGGGAAGGTGTCGGACAAGTTTACCTGGTCGATGACGTCGGAAGAACTTGCCGCTACGTGCGAGCTGCACGATGGGAACCTCGCTTCCGCGCTCGCCGAGCTCGAGGGCGCGCAGGAGGGGCTGCTCGTGCTCGACGAGGCGCTCGACGCGCTTTCGAGGGGGCTTGTCGACGAGGCGCTCGTGGACCGCGCGCTCGATATGTCCGCGCGCGGCGTCGAAGTAGCGCTCACCGGGCGCGCGCCTTCCCGCAAGATCGTGGAGAAGGCCGACTACATAACCGAGATGCGGTGCGAGAAACACCCCTATGCTCAGGGGATATGTGCAAGGGAAGGAGTGGAGTACTAGATGGATTCCAAGGAGATGGCGCCCGGCGACATCGAGCGGCGCAGCTTCGAGATCATCACCGAAGAGCTCGGCGGCCGCACGTTCCCGCCGCTCGAAGAGCCCGTCGTGAAGCGCGTCATCCACACCACTGCCGACTTCTCGTACGCCGATTCCCTCGTGTTCACCCATGACGCCGCGCACTGTGCGCTCGACGCACTGCGCGCAGGGGCCACGGTGCTCACCGACACGAACATGGCGCTCGCAGGCATAAGCAAGCCCGCGCTCGCGAAGCTCGACTGCAAGGCCGTGTGCTACATGGCCGACCCTGATGTCGCCGCGGCTGCGCGCGCCGCGGGCACGACTCGCGCCGTTGCGAGCATGGACAAAGCTTGCGGCATCGAGGGTCCGCTCATCGTGGCCGTCGGCAACGCCCCCACAGCACTTCTGCGCCTCGCCGAGCTCATGGACGCGGGGAAGATCGCGCCCGCGCTCGTCGTTGGGGTGCCGGTCGGGTTTGTGAACGTGGTCGAGGCGAAAGAGGAGCTACTTGCGCGACGCGTGCCGGCCATCGTCGCGAGGGGTCGCAAGGGCGGCTCGACCGTGGCGGCCGCCATTATGAACGCGCTGCTCTACCAGATCACGCGCACGGGCGGCCCGAAGTGACGGCCCCCGCATCCGCGCCGGCCCTGCGCATCTTCGCCGGCACCACCGAGGGCCGCCTTCTGTGCGAATGGGCGAGCGGGGCGGGCATCCCCGCCCGTGCCTTCGCGGCAACCGAGTACGGAGGCGAGCTTTTGGGCGAGCTTCCGGGCATCGAGGTGCATGCGGGTAGGCTCGACGAGGCCGACATGGAGCGCGAGCTTTCCGGCGCGCGGATCGTCGTCGACGCCACGCACCCCTTCGCTACGCTCGCAAGCGGCAACATCCGGGCTGCTTCGCTCGCCGTGGGTGCACGATGCCTGCGCCTTGCACGTCCGGCCGAGGAGCTGCCCAAAGGCGTCGTGTCGGTCGCGTCGATCGCCTGCGCGGCGCGCTTTCTCTCCGAGAACCCGGGTCGCGCGCTTCTCACGACGGGGAGCAAGGAGCTTGCTCCCTACACGCGCGTCGCCGATTTCGCGGAGCGCTTCTTTGTGCGTGTGCTCCCGCTGCCCGGTGCTATAACGAAGTGCATCGACGCGGGATTTTCGCCGTCGCACGTCATCGGCATGCAGGGGCCCTTCACCCGCGAGCTCAACGAGGCGATGCTTCGGCAGGTGGGAGCCCAGTGGCTTGTGACCAAGGACTCGGGAACCGTAGGCGGAACGGCCGAGAAGCTCACCGCCGCGCGCGACGCGGGAGCGTGCTGCATCGTGGTCACCCGTCCCGCCGAGGGAGGCGGGACCCTTTCGCTTCGGGAAGTGGAAGACGCGCTCTTACGGGAGTTCGCGCGCTAGGCGCTCGCCGCGCCTGCGCGCCCTCCCGCCCGCGAGGAGGAGCGCCTCGAGTAAGCTCGAGCCGTACATGACCGTCATCCGCCAAAAGCTCGAGGACGACGCCCGGAACTGGCGCAAGCAGCCCTTCAATAAGTTGCGGTGAAATAGTGTCTGTTTTTGCTGCTAGATAGCATATTCAGCCCCTAATTCACCGCAACTTGTTGGTGATGGCTTACTGGTAGCGTAGGCACTCCACCGGGTCGAGCTTTGCTGCGCGGCGAGCGGGATAGAAGCCAAAGATTACGCCGATGCCGACGGAGACGGCGAAGGCCAGCAGTACCGTGGCGATTGAAAAACTCGGTGTGATTTGCCCGCTGGCTCCGAGCTCGCCAAGAATCCCGGATCCGGAGGCAAACATCGCGAGGCCCCAGGCCAGCAGATAGCCTATCAGGACACCCAGTAGGCCACCGGTGACGCACAGCGCCGAAGACTCGGCCAAAAACTGCGCGGTGATATCGCGACGACTGGCGCCCAGAGCGCGGCGGATGCCGATCTCGCGAATGCGCTCCGTTACGTTGGTAAGCATCATATTCATAATGCCGATACCGCCGACAAGCAGCGAGATGCTGGCGACAGCACCCATGATGAGCGAGAACGCGCCCATAAAGGAGTTGAGTGCATCGATGGCGCTTTTCATGGATGTCGCCGATACACTGTCGTACTCATCCCCCTCCTCGATGCCCTTCATCGCGCGAACCTTGGACTCGATGGTCTTACAAAGCTCATCCATGTCCGTGCCCTCGGCGGCAAGTGCCGTCACGCTGGGGAATGAAGGATTCTCGTCGCCAAACAGCCCGGCGATGGTTTCGCGTGGCATATACAGCGTGAGCGAGCCCATGGAGTCGCTGCCGCCATCAATCACGCCTACAATCTGCACCTCGCCGTTGGACACCTTGATGGTTTTTCCCAGCGCATCCTGTTCGTTGCCGTAAAGCTGATCGGCGCCGCCGCAGCTGATGAGCGCCACGCGCGAGCCTGATTGGGACTCGGCCTGGGAATAGGTGCGCCCCGCAACGAGCTTGCTGACCCCCACGGCGTCGAGCATGTTGCTATCGACACCCTGTGCCATGACGGTATAGCTTTTATCGCCGGTCTTGTACTCGGTATACGCGCTGTCGACAATGCCGATCTGCTCTATCTGCGGCACCAGTTTTTGAAGCTTCTCGATGTCCGACTCGGTGAGTTCTTGCGACGAATAGATTTGCACCATGCGTGCCGCATTGAGGCCCAGACTGTTGACCAGGCTGTTTTGGATGCCGCCGATGAGCGAAGTCATGGCGATAACCGAGGCGATGCCGATGACAATGCCCAGGATGGTGAGCAGGCTGCGCCCCTTGTTGGCCTCGAGCGAGTGAAGGGCTTCCTGGATGAGATCGCGGGCGCTCATGCCACCACTCCTTTCGGCGGGTTGGCGGAGGCGGAAATCATGGGCAGGCTATCTACGGCGCTGCGCAGGGTCCGCGGTGCATGTGGAATATACGCGCCGTCGTGAATGCGACCGTCGCGGATGGTCACGGCACGGTCGGCCTCGGCGGCGATGCCGGGGTCGTGTGTGATAAGAACGATGGTTTTGCCGCGCTTCTGGAGCTTATGGAAGGTCTCCATCACAAGCGCTCCAGTGGCGGAGTCCAGGTTTCCCGTCGGCTCATCGGCCAGGATGATGGGCGGGTCATTGACAAGGGCGCGCGCGATGGCGACACGCTGCATCTGGCCGCCCGAGAGCTCGGATATGCGGTGGTCCCAGTGGTCGACCGGTAGCGTGACGGCCTGCAGCGCGTGCACGGCGCGCATTTCGCGCTGGCTACGGGGCACATTGGTGTAGGCCAGCGGCAGCATGACGTTTTCGATAACCGACAGGCGCGGCAGCAGGTTGAAGCTCTGAAAGACAAAGCCAATGCTCAGGGCGCGAACTTCGGTGAGCTCGTCATCATCGAGCTCAGCCACGTTGAACCCTTGCAGGTAATAGTCGCCCGCCGTCGGCTTATCCAGGCAGCCCAGGATGTTCATGAGCGTTGATTTGCCTGAGCCCGAGGGGCCAGTGATAGCGACGAATTCGCCGGGATTTACCGCCAGGCTCACGTTGTGCAGGATGTGGGCGCAACCTGCCTCGCTCTCAAAGATGCGGTGCACGTTGCGGATGTCGATAACGGGACGCATTACATACCCTCGTCGGCAGACATGCTGCCCGAATCTGCGCTGTAGCCGCCGTCAGCCGTTGCGTCCGCTCCGGTGTCCATGACGAGGGTGTCGCCATCGCGCAGTTTGGTTGTGGGCACGCCAGGGTTGATTTCGTTGCCCTGGTCGTCGCGCTTGACCTGTGTCTTGCCGACCACAGCTTCGTTGTCGTTTTGCGTCACGACGGTCACCTTGACGCGGCGGGTTTGCTTGCCCTCGTCATCGGTTGCCACGTTGACGTAATAGTGTTCGCCGTCTTCGGTCATGAGCGCCATCGTCGGCACCATCACCACGTCGTCGAGCTGCTCGGTCACCACCGATACCTCGGCCGTCATGCCTGGCTTCAGGCGCGCGTCGGGCGCCTCGATGAGGATGTCGACGTTAAAGGTTACGCTGCCGCCGCCAACGGTGGCGGCGTCGGAGTTTGCCACCGACGCGATAGCCGTGACGGTTCCCTGGCTCACGATATCGGGAAACGCGGGATACGTGACGTTGGCGCTCTGCCCAACGGCGATCTTGGCGATGTCCTTTTCGCCCACCTGCACGGTCACCTTCATCTTGGATAGGTCGGCGATCTGCATGCACTGCTTGCCGCCGCTCGTATCGCTTTCGCCCATGATCATGCCGCCTGTTACCGTGGCGCCCACCTTGGCGTTGAGCTCCACGATGCTACCCGAGCTCGGGGCCGTGACCGTGCGACTGGCGGCCTTGGCGTTCGCCTGGTCTAGGTTTGCCTGGGCCGAAGCGAGGCTGCGCTGCGCGGCCGATACGGCGTTCGTGTCCGCTGATGCGTCAGAGACGCCAGCCGCTGCGGAAGCTCCATCGACGTCAGTCGTTGGGGTGGCCTGAGCGACAGCGGCGGCTTCTGCGCGTTGGTGAGGTCTTCCTGGGCGGCTGCAACTGCACGCTGCGCCTCGGCAACGTTGCGATCGAGCTCGTCGTTTTTAATGGTCATAAGCACGTCGCCCTCGCTGACGGATTGGCCTGCCTGCACGTTGATCGAATCGACCGTGCCGTCGACAGAAGGGGAGACCACTGAGGATGAAATGGGTTTGAGCTGGCCTTTCGCCTCGACCGTTGTGCTAAACGTGCCCTCGGTCACCATGTCGGTCACAGGCCCGCTAGCGTCCTGTGGCTGCGCATTGATAACCAGGGTTGCGACAATGGCAATGAGCGCGATGGCACCTACGACGCCGGCGGCAATACCGCGTCGAATCAGCTTTTTGCGTCGACGTTCGGCGCGTTTTGCCTTGAGCTTGGCATATGCCTCTTCATCGGAAATCTCGGCCGTATCGTTCATGCGTTCGCTCTGCTTGTCGGCATGTACGTTTGTAATCAGAGGAATCGTTTCGGTGGCACCTTCGGGCGTGTTCTCGGTATCATCCGGGCCCGGGGCGATCGTGGGGACATTCGACATAGCGTCTCCTTTATAGAAAGAACCTCGATAATTATATGCGCCCACCGGTTGGGGCGGGCGCATAGGACGGTTTCTTTCGGAACTGTTAGATTGGTCGCAGCGGTTCCACGTTGTAGGAATGCGCGCGTTGCACTACGAGTGGACAACCACGCACAGGCCGACTTTGATGCAGTCGTGAAGTGCCTTGGCGTCTGCCAGGCGCAGGTTGATGCAGCCGTGGCTGCCGCACCATTTGTACGACTCGGCATTATCGAAGCTCTTGTCGTTTTGCCAGGTGGCATCGTGGAAGCCGATCATATTGCCCTCGAACGGCATCCAGTAGCTCACCGGGCTTTCGTATTTGGGCTTATCGGTCTCGGGGTCCTTGGCTCCGATCAGGGTGCTGCCGCCGTCGTTGCTGTTGATCTGCCACACGCCCTCGGGGGTTGCGTCTTCGCCCGGTTTGCCGGAAATAAAGTTGGCCTCCCAAACGATATTACCGTTCTCGTCATAATAGCGCGCGTGCTGCTCGGACAGGTCGACGTCGATATACGCCTTCCAGTCGGGCTCTCCCTTTGCGGTAAAGGTGTCGGCCTTCTGGGAGTACTTGATCTCGATGTCGCCGGTCTGCTTGTTGTTAATGGCGTCCTCGACCTGCTTGGCGAGCGAGCTGCTGTCGATGGACCAACCAAAGCCACCGCCTTCGACGGCGCACTGCTTGCCATCGGCGCGCGTCCACCAGCGAGTGGAGCCCACGGTATTAAAGCCGTTAGCGAGCTCGGCTGCCCAACTGCTGATCTGTGACGTATCGAGCGTGGGGTTGGCCGGATCGGCAAAGCTGATCCACTGCAGCACGGAAGCGCCATCAACCTTTCCGGCATCCTCGCCGTTGAGCTTGAGGGTCACGTTGACGCCCAGGAAGTTGTTGGCGGCATCGCATGCGGTCTGAATCTGATCATCGGTCAGCGTTCCGTTGAGCGGCTCATAGGCATCGTTGCCGAGCTTGGAAAGATCTACGGTCTCGGCCAGCGAGGCAAGCTCGAGCTCGGCATACTTAATGACATGCTCGCGGTTGAGTTTTTCGTTGGAGCGCGCCTTCTCGACGGTAAACTTGCCGGCCTGCTCGTCATAGGAGCTATTGGCCTCGAACGTGCCCGAACGTCCCTCGTTAAACTCGTCGATGGCGGCGCCCAGATCCTTCTCAAACTGCTTTTGGTCAAAGGTGTCGGAGAGCATGGACAGGTCGACGTCTTGATCAAGATCGACTTCGTTGGAGGCAGCGGTTGTTTTGGTCTTGCCGCTTAAGGATTCCACAAGGCGGACCGGCCAAATAAAGGCTTCGTTGTGGTTGATGATTTCTTTTGCAGCAGCTTCACCGTCGACGATGGGTTCATTGGACTCGGGCTGATAGGTCCAGCTAAAGTCATCGCCTGTCACGGTGAGTTTATAGTGCTTCCATGCCGAGTTGACCTTGGTGGCGGCAGACGAAGCGTTGGAGAACGAGACGTCGACGCCGGCAATGCTGGTGTTGGGGTAGGCTAGCTGCGAAAACGCTACGATGCCTACGATATATACAATGACGATAAGACCCAGGACGACAAAGAGCGTCGTCTTTTTGCCCGACTTATTGTTGCCGGCGGACTTGCGTGCGGGGCCGCGATCGCCTCGAGCGTGCGTGGGGGGCTGCTTGGGCGCATTGCCGTTTGCCTGGCGCTGCTGACGTTGTTGACGCTGCTGTCGCTGTTGGTTCGGGCGTTGGGAAGCGTTTGCCGCACCACGCTGCTGACCGTGGCTCGGCGCGATAGGACGCGGTGACTGAACGCCGCCGGTGTGCCTGCTCGGCTGCTGCGGATCGGGAATCAGTTGAGTTCGATCGTTTTGCGACATCGTATGCATATCCTTCGAATTTCGCCTTGCGGCTCATCGTGTTTTTACTGGGCTTGCATTATAGCGATTGCCCTGCTGTTTGTGGTACGGAAACGGTGGCATTCGAAAGAGCTTGGACAAATGTCCCACCTTTGAGTCGTTCTTAGTCGCTATCCGCACACACCGCATTTTGCACAGGCCGAAAGTGCAGCCGGAGCTTGCGCAATGCCGCCCTTTGCCGTTTCGCGCAGGGTTGCGGGCAGCGCGTGACCCACCGAGAGCATGACATGTGCCATTTGATCAAACGGTACCAGGCTCTTAATGCCGGCGAGGGCGAGCTGCGCCGAGCTAAAGGCCGCGGCTACGCCGATGGCGTTGCGGTTTTGGCAGGGCACCTCCACGAGGCCACCGACGGGGTCACAAACGAGGCCCAGCAGGTTACTCAGCGCGATGGAACTGGCGTCGAGCGCCTGCTCGGGCGTGCCGCCGAGCATCTGCACCAGCGCGGCGGCCGCCATGGCGGCGGCGCTTCCGACCTCGGCTTGGCAGCCGCCCTCGGCTCCGGCAACGCAGGCGCTCGTGGTGAGGTTGAGGCCGATGGCGGCTGCGCAGTAGAGCGCGTCCATGACCTGCTCGTCATCGAGCTGCAGGTGGTCGGCGAGCGCCAGCACGCAGCCGGGCACAACACCCGCGGAGCCGGCCGTGGGGGCGGCGACGATCACGCCCATCGTGGCGGAGCGCTCGAGCACGGCCATCGCGCGGGCCACGGCGTCGGTTTGAACGGTGCCCATCAGGCTTGTGCTCAAATCGTTGCGGCTGGTGGCATCGACGAGTTTGGCCTCGCCGCCGATGAGCCCACCGAGCGAGCGCTGCGGATTGACGATGGGGGTTGTGGTCTCCTCGCGCATGACGTCGAGCACGCGGCGCATGGCGGAGACGGCGTGCTCCTCACCGGTCAGACGCGCCTCGCGCACGGCCATAACGGCGCCAATATTCATGCCGAGTTCGGCGCACGCATCGAGCAGTTGCTCGCCGTCGTCGAAGATCTCCTTGGCCGAGACGCCGGGGGAGAGCGATGAGGCAGAACCGGGGAGCTCGATAAAGGTCGCGTAATCGACATTGTCGAGCTTGCGTAGCATGGGGACGACGGTGTCGTCGGGCGCGCCGTCGGTCTCAAAGACAGAGTAGGCCTGGCCGCCCACTTCGGTGCGGTAGGTGCGGCAGAAGGCGATGTTCACGTGGGCGTAGGCGAGCAGGTTGGTGAGCGCGGCGAGCACACCGGGGACGTCCTGGTGTGCCACAAACAGCGTGGAATACATGCCCGAGATATCGACGCCGACGCCGTTAATGCGGCTGATGCGCATCTTGCCTCCGCCCAGGCTCTCACCGCGGACCTGTGCCGTGGCGCCCGTGTCGTCGACCATGTCGATGTCGACGGTATTGGGGTGGATGGAGGCGTCGTCGCCCTTAATTTCAAAGTGATATTCGAGGCCCTGCTCGCGTGCGAGGTCAAAGGCCTGCTTGATATTCTCGTCATCGGTGTCGAGGCCCAGGATGCCCGCGACGAGCGCACGGTCGGTGCCGTGACCGCGGTAGGTGTGCGCGAAAGAGTTCCATAGGCCAAAGGTGACCTTGGTGATGCGGCCTTCCAGCAGACTGGCGGCAACTTGGGCGCACCGCAGGGCGCCGGCGGTGTGCGATGAGCTGGGGCCGACCATGACGGGGCCCAAGATCTCGAATGCTGAGGTCGTAGCTAGTGTTTGCGGCTTGCCTGCCATGGGTGCTCCTTTAATCTGTCCCGTCGTCCCGAGGGGCGGGGCATAAGGTCGCCTGCTCGGACAGTCCTGCTCGCACGGAGAGCACATTAAGTGCTCTCCGGCTCGTGCGGAACTCGCGATCGACCTTATGCCCCGCCCCTCGGGACTAAGGATACATGGTTGGAGTTGCTATACTGCAAAATTTATCGGCCTGTGACCTATTCCATGTTCCAGGTCGGCTCATCTTCGCTACCGGTTAAATAAAAAAAGAAGTACCGGTTGGAACCGGTACTTCTTTTGAAAGTGCATATGTTGTTGTGACCTTAGCGGTTCTTAATTACAGGCCGCAGGCTGCTTTGAGTTCTTCGACTCGATCGGTTTTCTCCCAGGTGAAGTCGGCGTCTTCGCGGCCGAAGTGACCGTAGGCTGCTGTTTTCTCGTAGATGGGGCGACGCAGGTCTAGGTCGCGGATGATTGCGCCCGGGCGCAGGTCGAAGGTCTTCTCTACGGCCTCGATGATCTTGTCCTCGGCAACATGCGCGGTACCGAAGGTGTCGACCATGATTGAGAGGGGCTTGGAAACGCCGATGGCGTAAGCAAGCTCGACTTCGCAGCGGTCGGCCAGGCCGGCGGCGACCACGTTCTTGGCGACCCAGCGCGCGGCATACGCGGCGGAGCGGTCGACCTTGGTGCAGTCCTTGCCGCTAAAGGCACCGCCGCCGTGACGGCCGTAGCCGCCGTAGGTGTCGACGATGATCTTGCGGCCGGTGAGGCCCGTGTCGCCCATGGGGCCGCCCACGACAAAGCGACCGGTGGGGTTCACGTAGATGTCCGCGTTGTCCCACGGCATGTTCTCGGCAGCCATGACCGGGGTGATGACGTGCTCGATGAGGTCAGCCTTGATCTTACCCATGTCCTCGATCTTGGCGGCGTGCTGCGTGGAGATGACGATGGTCGTGACCTCCACGGGCTTGCCTTCCTCGTAGCGCACGGTGACCTGGGTCTTGCCGTCGGGACGCAGATAGGCGAGGGTGCCGTCGTGGCGCACGGAGGCCAGGCGCTCGGCCAGGCGGCTTGCCAGGTAGTGCGGCATGGGCATGAGGGTCTTGGTCTCGTTGGAGGCATAACCGAACATCATGCCCTGGTCGCCGGCGCCGATCAGGTCGATCGGGTCGGTGGTGGCGCCGGTCTGGGTCTCGAAGGACTCGTCGACGCCCTGGGCGATATCGGGCGACTGCTCGTGGATAAGGCTCATAACGCCGCAGGTGTCGCAGTCAAAACCGAACTTGGCGCGGTTGTAGCCAATGCGGCGGATAACGCCGCGGGCGATTTCCTGTACGTCGACATAGGCCTGGGTGCGAATCTCGCCGGCGACGATGACGGTGCCGGTGGTCACGAGGGTCTCGCAGGCGCAGCGGACGTTCTCCACGTTGGCAGGCACGCCGTTGGGGGCGATGTAGCCCTGCTCCTGGAGCTCTATTTCTTTGGCGAGGATTGCGTCGAGGACGGCGTCGCTGATCTGGTCAGCGATCTTATCGGGATGACCTTCGGTCACCGACTCCGACGTAAAAACAAAGGACCCGTGTTGGGGTGGGATGGAACGAAGTTCTTCTGACATGATTGTCCTTTCAAAAACGTGTCCCGGCGACCGTTACCATTCCGCCGGGCTCTCTATGCAAGGGCACATCATAGCGCGTAAATCAAACATTCACACCCTTTCCGCACCTACTCATTGGGGACAGACTTAAATGACCAGCCTTACTCATTGGGGACAGACATAAATGACCAGCCTTAAACTAAGAACGTCTCCAACGACTGGTCATTTAAGTCTGTCCCCAATGAGTAGGTCAGTGCCCTTTGTGCGGAGGTTGCTTTGATGCTTTATACTGGTGCGGTTAGACATCCATCCTGCAATCGAGGAGATTTCCATGGCATCAGACGTTCGCGTCCGCTTTGCACCCTCACCGACGGGCAAGCTGCACATTGGCGGCGCCCGCACCGCTATCTATAACTGGGCTTTCGCCCGTGCTAACGGCGGCACGTTCATCCTGCGCATCGACGACACCGACCCCACCCGCTCCACCGACGAGAACACGCAGATCATCCTGCGCGCCATGCGTTGGCTGGGCCTGGACTGGGACGAGGGTCCCGAGGTGGGCGGCGATTTTGGCCCCTACGCCCAGACCGAGCGCCTGGACCTGTACAAGCAGGCCGCCCAGAAGCTTTGGGACGAGGGCAAGGCCTATCCCTGCTTCTGCACCAAGGAGCAGCTCGACGCCGACCGCAAGGCCGCGCAGGAGCGCAAGGACCCCTTCCAGGGATATCAGCGCCGCTGCCGCGATCTTGATCCCGAGGAGGCCCGCCGTCGCATCGAGGCCGGCGAGTCCTATGTCCTGCGCATCAAGGTGCCCGAGGACCGCGGAGACGTCGTCATCCACGATGCCGTCCACGGCGAGGTGACCTTTGATGCCAAGGAGCTCGACGACTTTGTCATCTTCCGTTCCGACGGCACGCCCACGTACAACTTCGCGACCGTCGTCGACGACGCCATGATGAAGATCACCCACGTCATCCGCGGCGACGACCACTTGTCCAACACCCCGCGTCAGGTCATGGTCTACGAGGCTCTCGGCGCGCCCGTGCCCACGTTCGCCCACATCTCCATGATCCTGGGCGCCGACGGCAAGAAGCTCTCCAAGCGCCACGGCGCCACCTCGGTGGAGGAGTACCGCGACGCCGGTTACCTGTCCGACGCCTTCGTCAACTACCTGGCTCTGCTCGGCTGGTCGCTCGACGGCGAGACCACGATCATCCCGCGCGATGTCCTGGCCAGCAAGTTCTCGCTCGACCGCATCTCCAAGAACCCCGCGACCTTCGACCCCAAGAAGCTCGATTGGGTCAATGCCGAGTACATCAACGGCATGTCCGATGCTCAGTTTGCCGACGAGATCATGGTCCCCGAGTTGCACGAGGCAGGCCTCATCGAGGGTAATGTCGAGTACGGCGAGGACTGGATCGACGCGCTTGCCGCCATCGTTAAGCCGCGCACCAAGATGCCGTCCGACGCCGTGACCGTCGCCGCTCCCATCTTTGCCACGGCCGAGACGCTCGAGTATGACGAGAAATCCGTCAACAAGGGCCTGGCCAAGGAGGGCATGGGTGCCATTCTGGACGCCGCCAAGGCCGCGCTCGAGGGTGTTACCGAGTGGACCGCCGCGAACATCGACGCCGCGCTTGAGCCGCTGCCCGAGCAGATGGACCTCAAGAAGCGCGTGGTGTTCCAGGCCGTGCGCGTCGCCGTTTGCGGCAACATGGTGAGCCCTCCGCTGGGCGAGACAATGGCGCTCGTCGGCCGCGACGACTGCCTGGCGCGCATCGACCGCGCCCGCACGATGGCGCTGTAATCGCTGCGCAAACGTATGTATCCGAGCCCCGTTCACCTCGAGCGGGGCTCTTGTTTCTGTAGACGAATGGGATAGGAGGTGCTGGGGCTATGGCCGAGCAACTTTCGCTGTTTGGTTCGCCGGAACCGGAGGAGGCTCTGGTGAATTCCGTGCCTGCCGCTGCCTCGGCTCAGCCTAAGCCTGCGCGCGAGCCCATTACCGCCTACGCGAGCGTGGTCCTCGACATCTCGACGCGTGCGCTGTCCGAGCCGTTTGCTTACGGCATTCCGCAGTCCCTTGCCAACGAGGCACAGATCGGATCCACGGTCCTGGTCCACTTTGGTAACCGTGCCGCCGCGGGCTATGTCGTCGACATTGCTCCTGAGCTGGGCGATCTGCAGGGCAACAACGCCCTCGACTCTGCGCGCATCAAGCCCATCGAGGCCATCCTCAGCAAACCGCTCTTTACCGCCGAAGCCGCCCGTATCGCACACTGGATGAGCCGCGAGTACGTCGCAACGCTTTCCGAGTGCCTGCGCCTGTTCTTGCCTCCGGGCGGCAGCCCGCGGGTGGTCAAGGGCGACGACGGCGTGTGGACGGTTGAACGTCCTGCCGTCAAGCCTATCCAAAACCGTTGGGTAATGCTTACGCCCGAGGGCTTCGACTATACGCCGCCCAAGACCGCGGTCCGTCAGCGTCAGCTCATCGAGGCGCTCCAGTGCGGCCCGGTCACGACCCGCGACCTCAACCTTCTCTATAACAGCATGTCGGCGACCATCAAGGCGCTCGAAAAGCGCGGCGTCGTGGTGGTGGAGGAGCGCCGTGCGTGGCGTGGTTGCAGCGAGCAGACCACGCTGTCCTCCGCGAGTGGCAAAGCGCCGGTCTCTCTTACCAACGGCCAGCAACAGGCGCTCGCGCAGATTGAGCGCGCCCGTCTGGACGCTCATGGCGACGTGGTGCTAGTCGACGGCGTCACCGGCTCCGGCAAAACCGAGGTCTACCTCTCAGCTATCGAGCGCGTGCTCGCGGCCGGTCGCTCGGCCTGCGTGCTCGTGCCCGAGATCTCGCTGACGGCCCAAACCGTCGGCCGCTTCCGCTCGCGCTTTGGCGAGACGGTCGCCGTGTTCCATTCGCGCCTTTCGGCCGGCGAGCGTCTGGACCAGTGGGATATGGTTGCCAGCGGTGCGGCCCGCGTGGTCGTCGGCGCCCGCTCGGCGCTCTTTTGCCCGCTTGACGACTTGGGCCTTATCATCATTGACGAGGAACATGAGACCAGCTACAAGCAGGGCTCCAGCCCGCGCTACCACGCGCGCGAGGTAGCGGCCGAGATGGCGCGTCGCTATCGCTGCCCACTCGTGTTGGGCTCGGCCACGCCTTCTGCTGAGGCCCTCGACCGCTGCCGCCGCGGCACGTATAACGGTGCCACCTGGACGCGCGTCGAGATGCCCGAGCGCCCGGGACACGCCGTGCTGCCGACTGTCCGCATTGCCGACCTGCGCCGCGAGTTCGCGCACGGTAGCCGCTCCATGTTCTCTAAACCTCTGATGGAAGGCCTGGAGCGTGTGGTCGAGCGCCGCGAAAAGGCCGTGTTGCTGCACAACCGGCGTGGCTTTGCGCCCTTCCTGATGTGCCGCGAGTGCGGATGTGTCCCCACGTGCAACCACTGCTCCACCGCGCTCACGTACCACGAGCGCACGCACACGCTGCAGTGTCACACCTGCGGTTCGTCCTGGCGCGTGCAGCCGTATCCCGCGCCCACGAGCCGTTGCCCCAAATGTGGCAGTCGCTACCTGGCAAAAATGGGTATGGGCACTCAGCAGATCGAGGACGCACTGCACCAGATGCTTCCCGAGGACGTCGCCATTATTCGCATGGATGCCGATTCCACGCGCGGCAAGGATGCGCACAAAAAGCTGCTCGAGCAGTTCGATGCCGCCGATTGTGCGGTGCTGCTGGGCACCCAGATGATCGCCAAGGGCCTCGACTTTCCCGAGGTCACGCTCGTGGGCGTGGTCAATGCCGACTTTGCCCTCAAGCTGCCGGACTTCCGCGCAGGGGAGCGCGCCTACGATCTGCTGGAGCAAGTCGCCGGCCGTGCCGGTCGTGGTGATCGCCCCGGCGAGGTCATCATCCAGACCTACCTTCCCGATGACCCGGTAATTCGCGCCGTCGCTGAGCACGACCGTTCGATCTTTACCGACTACGACCTGGACCAGCGCCGCGACGCGCTGTACCCGCCGTTTGTTCGCTTGGTCAACATCTTGGTGTGGTCGGCGAACCGAGACGACGCGCAGGACTACATCGGGCGCATTGCAAAGCTTCTTATGCGCCGCTGGCATGCCGCCGCGCCCGACTTTTTGCGGGCGGGGAGTGTCGTGCCGCAGGTGCTGGGCCCGGCTTCGTGTGTAATCGAGAGAGCCAAGGACCGTTACCGCTTCCATCTGCTTGCGAAGTCGCCCGTGGGGTACCATGTCTCTGATGATATCGACGCCTGCCTCAAAGAGGTGGGCTCCGTGCGCGGCGTGAGCGTGAGCGTTGACGTCGACGCCTATGATTTGATGTAATAACCCGAAAGGATGGCCATGGAAGCCAACGGAATCGTACTGTCGCCCGACCCTCGTCTGCGCCAGGAGTGCGCCGTCATCGAGGAGATCACCCCGGCAATCGAAGCGCTTGCCGAGAAGATGAAGAAGATGATGTTCGAGAACGGTGGCTGCGGCCTGGCTGCTCCGCAGATCGGCGAGCTCATCCAGCTCGTCACCATCGACTGCGACTACAGCGACAAGAACGACTACGACCCGTACGTGCTCATTAATCCCGTCATTGTTGAGCAGAGCGACCATCTGGTGCCCTTTAGCGAGGGCTGCCTTTCCATTCCTGGCATTAGCTGCGAGATCGAGCGTCCCGACCATGTCGTCGTAGAGGCATATGACCTGGACGCCAACCTGATTCGCTATGAGGCCACGGGCGATCTGTTTTGCGTGTGCCTGCAGCACGAGATCGATCACCTGCACGGCAACACCATGTTTGAGCGACTGAAGCCCATGCAGAGGCTCAAGGCCGTCAAGGAGTACCAGGACGCCCTGGCCCGCGGCGCTCGACCGGGCGAGACGGAGTAGACCCCACCATCCCCGGTGCTGAGCGCCCACATATCATCCCGTGCTCAAACATTCTCGCTTTGCTGCGAAACTGCGCGCGGGACGATATGTGGGCGCTCAGCACCGGGGACTGCGTCGTTCTGGCTCGGTTCGCCCGGGTGCCGTTGGGCCAGGGAGGGGCGTCTTCGCTGATAATTGCTTTGTTGGAAGAGCTGCTTTTATTGCGGCTCTTTCTTTGGTTTTGGGTATATTTGTCTTTATTGATTGTTCTTGCGGCTAGGTGCGCTTGCGACCTGGAACGCTTCTTTTGTAGCCGTCTCGGCTCGTTATTGAGGGGAGACTAACTTTTATGCGTATTGTGTTTATGGGTACGCCTGATTTTGCTGTGCCTTCTTTGACTTCGCTCGTCGAGGCTGGGAATGAGATTGCACTTGTTGTTACTCGTCCAGATGCTGTTCGTGGGCGTGGTAAGAAGCTCGAGCCTTCTCCTGTTAAGGCCAAGGCGCTTGAGCTGGGGTTGCCGGTTGTTGAGGCAAATCGTATGACGCCTGAGGTTGTTGAGGCGCTTCAGGCTGCCCGGGCCGATATTTTCTGTGTGGCTGCTTATGGTTGCATTCTGCCTGATGAGGTACTGCATATGGCACCGCTCGGCATTGTGAACGTTCATGCGTCCTTGCTGCCTCGTTGGCGTGGGGCTGCTCCTATTCAGCGTGCCATTCTTGCTGGTGATGAGGTTGCTGGCGTTTCTATTATGCGTATTGGACATGGCGTGGATACCGGCGCTTATTGCGCCCAGACGTCTACGTCGGTTGCCGGCAAGCATGCTGAGGCTTTGACCATGGAGCTTGGCGAGCTGGGCGGAAAACTGCTTGCCGATACGCTTCCTTCCCTTGCCGACGGCACCGCCGTGTGGACCGAGCAGGATGAATCGCTCGTCACGCATGCTGCCAAGATTTCCAAGCTGGAGATGCGTCTGGATCCGCAGATGGCTGCGCTTGATTGCGTGCGTCATGTGCTGGCCTCGTCCGATACCGCGCCTGCTCGTTGCGTGATTGCCGGCAAGACTGTGCGTGTGCTCGATGCTGCGCTGGCCGATGTTTCGCTTGGCGAGGGCGCCGTTGACGTTAAGGCCAAGCGTGTTTACCTGGGTCTTTCCGATGGCTCGATTGAGTTGCTCGAGGTTAAGCCAGATGGCAAGCGTGCTATGGCCGCTTCTGCTTGGGCTGCTGGCCTGCAGGGTGCCGATCTTATCTGGGGTGTTTTGTCATGAGCAAGTTGTCTCCCGCGCGCAAGCTTGCGCTCGATGTGCTAATGGAGGCCGACCGTCGCGGTATGTATGCGCGTGACGTGCTGTCCTCTCGCGCATCGGCCAAGGCTATTGACCAGCGCGATTCCGCCTTTGCCGCTCGCTTGGCGCTGGGTGTTGCCGCCACACAGGGTATTTTGGACGAGCTGCTCGATCAGTTTCTTGATAAGCCTAAAAAGGTTGCGCCGCGTGTTCGCATGGCGCTTCGTATCTCGGCCTTTGAGATGCTCTATCTACATACGCCTGGCCGCGTTGCGGTGAGTCAGGGCGTTGAGCTGGTGCGCAGCGGAGCTAAGTCTGCCGCAGGTTTGGCTAATGCCGTGCTGCATAAGGTCGCGGACAACGTTGAGAACTTTGCCACTGCTTCCGATGTAGACGAGTCTGAGCGACGCTTGGTTCGTCTGTCGCGCCTGATGGGTCTGCCGCGTTGGCTGTGCGCTCGTATTATGGCTTCGTTTGACACACCGGAGGGCGCGCTTAACTTTGCCGGTAATCTGGCCCCCGCACCGCTGGCCCTGCATGAGAACGCCTTTGCGACTAAGCCAGATCCGTATATCTCGCAGCTCGTCGCGCCTGTCTTCCCGGGCTGCCATGCCCCGGTTGATGCCCAGGTTACCGTTGCTTCGGGTGTGTTTGAGCGTGCTGCCGCGGTGGCATCTGATCTCAACGCCCAGCTCATCGCCACGGCAGCCACGCGCCCCGGAAGCTGCCTTGAGATTGGTGCCGGTCGCGGTACCAAGACCTATGTGATGATGTGCCAGGCCAAGCGCGCCGGCTATGAGCGTCAGCATACGGCGCTCGATCTGCATGATCGCAAGTGCGATCTGAATCTCGCTCGCCTTCATAAGGCCGGTATTCAGGGCGTTCGTACGGTTTCGGGTGATGCCTGCGAGCTTGATGAGGTGCTCACATCGTTTGATGCCATGCTTGGCAAGCCGGTTAAGTTCGACACGGTCTTTATCGATGCACCGTGCTCTGGCACCGGAACCATGCGTCGCCACCCCGAGATTCCGTGGCGCCTGACCGAGAATGACGTTACGACTGAGCTGCCCAAGCTGCAGCTGACGATGCTCAAGGAGGCTGCTGCGCGCGTGGCTGCCGGCGGTGAGCTCATCTATGCAACGTGCTCGGTCTTCGACGAGGAGAACACGCAGGTCGTGGACGCGTTCTTTGCTTCTCCCGAGGGTGCCGGCTTTAGCGTGGAGCCGCTTTCCGAGGCACAGATTCTGCAACTCCCCGAGTTCGATCGGGCCAAGAAGCTCGTATCCGTACGCCAGAACGATCGAGGCCTCTTCCAAAGCGTGCCGGTAAACGCCGACTCATACGACGGCCACTTCTGCGCCAGGTTGGTCCGCAAGTAACAACTAAGTTGCGGTGAAATAAGGATTGAATAGCGGCTTCCACCCGCCAAACAGTCCTTATTTCACCGCAACTCATAAGGAAACCTGGGTAGCTTAATTAGCTACCCTTAGCGCAAAGAAACAGCCCCGCGATCTGTATCGGTCGCGGGGCTGTTTGGTTCCTAGTGGCTATGCGGGCAGTTGGCGCAGCAGCCACTCGTGGCGCTGGTGCTGGAGCCGCCGCTTCGCTGGTCGGTGTTGTAGAAACCGCTGCCCTCAAATTTAATGCCGCTGGCCGAGAACGTCTTGGCTGCCGGGGCACCGCAGCTGGGGCACACGACCTCGGGAGTCTCGGACATGGGATGCTCAACCTCAAACACGTTGCCGCAGCTCGAGCACTTGTAATCGTAGCGCGCCATAATACTTCCTTTTCAGCACAAAGCGGGCAGATTACTCTGCCCGCAAAAATTCAAACGTCTGTAACTGTACCCTATATCGGGGGTTTTATCACGCTTCGCCCCAGAATCTATGGTTGTTGCGCAGGAGCTGTGCGGTTTTGTTCTCGGCGGCTGCAATGTCCGCCTCGTCAGCCTGCCAGGTCCAGTTGCCCGTGGCCACGCCCGGAACGTTCATGCGTGCGTCGTCGCCAAGCCCCAGGATATCCTGCAGCGGCATCATCACCAGGGGAGCGTCGCTTGCCAGCGCGTCGCTCATCAGCTTGGCCGCCAGCTCAACACCACTCGGCTCGTCGCCGCCGGCAAAGGAACGCGTGCACCAGCCGGCGAGCGTCGACGTATCGTGCGTCGAGGTGTACAGAATCTTGCCGGGCGTGGGATGCACACCGCAACGAACGTCGTAGTCGCTAAACTCCAGCACGTCCATGCCGGGGAATCCGCAGGTCGAAGCCATGGCGCGAACACCGGGCGTTAAATAGCCCAGGTCCTCGGCGATAAAGTTGAGCGGACCCAGCTCGTCGTAGGCGGTTTGGAACAGGTCCTTGCCCGGGCCCGCCAGCCAGCGACCGTCGGCGCAAGCCTTGCCCGCGGGGATACTAAAGTAGCTGTGGAATCCCAGGAAGTGATCCAGACGCACGCGGTCGTAGAGCGAAAACGCACGACGCAGGCGATCCATCCACCAGCTATAGCCGTTCTGCTTCATGTGGTCCCAGCGGAACGTCGGGTTGCCCCACACCTGGCCCTCGGGCGCAAAGTTGTCGGGCGGCGCACCGGAAATCTCAATCGCCTTGCCGGTATCGGACAGCCAGAAGTTCTCGGGCTCGCTCCACGCGTCTGCCGAATCGTCGGACACGTACATAGGAATATCGCCGATAACCTCGATGCCCTTCTTGTGCGCATAGTTCATGAGCTCGCACCAAGCCAGGTCAAAGCGGTACTGCATGTACGCCTGAAGCTCGGCCTCGTCGTGGAAGCGCTTGTCATCGATTAGATACTCGTTGTAGCGCGCGACATCTGCCGGCCAATCGTGGCGCGACTCGCCCTCAAAGTACTTCTTAACGGCCATGTAGACGCAGTACTTCTCGAGCCAATCGGCGTTGCGATGTTTAAACGCCGTGTACAGCGGGTCGGCATCCTCGCCTCCGCGGGCCTTCCAGGTCTCAAAGTCGGCGGCCAGCTCCTCGTGGCTCTCGGGTAGCAGATCGATATTGCCTGCAAAGGCCGAAGGACCGGCGTAAGGGGAGCGGAAGAAGTCCGTGGGGTTGACGGGGAGAACCTGCCAGTAGCGCATGCCCATGGCGGCCAGATGGTCGATAAAGCGACGCGTGGGCGCGCCGATCGTACCGCGCTTGCCATCGTCGGTCGGCACTGATGTGATATGGCACACAACACCCGCACCGTGATCGAGCGGCTCCTGCAGGCGCTGCTCGGCGTGGTGATAGATAATCGACGAACCCAGCGGGTACAGGTCGAGCGTGACCGTGCCGTTGTGAATCTCGCATTCGTGACCGCTGATCACATCGCTCGCGCATTCGCCGAGCGCCGGAATCGTTACGCGGTGTGAATTGCGCAGGCTGCGGTTGATGATGACGGTCGCGGACTCGCCGTCTTTACCGGTACGGTTGTAGGCCAGCACCTCGTCATTGAGCGCGAAGGCCTTGATTTCACCGTCGATCATAAACGGCAGCGCGCGGCGCACAGCAGAAGCGTTCTTGACGATTGCAAACGTATCGAAGTCGTGGAGCTGGTCCTTGGTCGGCATTGTGCGGCGATTGCCCGGATCGGTGAGTCCCTCCAAGCCGTACTCGTCACCGTAATAGATTGAGGGAACGCCCGGGAACGTCATCTGCATGAGCGTTGCAAGCCAAAAACGGCTCTTGGCCAGGCCCATCGCGTTCTCGTCCAGACGCCATTTGCTGCGCTCGCACTCGGGCAGCTGCGACTCGTCGGGGCCGCCGCCAAGCACCGAGATGATGCGCGGACGATCGTGACTCGACAGCAGGTTGAGCGCACAGGACAGGGCCTCACGCGGATAGTTCTCGCGTAGGGTCTCGATATCCTCGGCAGCTTGGTAGGCGTTTTTGTAGCCCATCAAAAAGCCGATGACCATGTCGCGGAAGGGGTAATCCATGGCCGAGTCGAGCTCGGAGCCTTGCAGATAGCGACGCAGATGGCCGTAGCTGATCTTGTTGGAGGCGTCTTCCCAGACTTCGCCGAGCAACAACGCATCGGGCTTTTCGGCAAGTACTGCCTTTTTGATCTCGGCCAGGAAATCGTCCGAAAGCTCGTCGGCCACATCCAGGCGCCAACCGTGAGCGCCGGTGCGCAGCCATTTGCGGATCACGCCGTCCTTGCCCAGGAGCCGCTCGCGTACCAGTTCGGAGCTCTCATTGATGGCGGGCATATTGCCCACGCCCCACCAACAGTCGTACGAGCCGTCCTCGTGGAAATAAAACGCATCGCGCCACGGCGAATCCTCGCTCTGCCACGCGCCCACACCGGGGTAGTTGCCGTAGCGGTTGAAGTAGATCGAATCGTCGCCCGTGTGGTTGAACACACCGTCCAGAATGATGGAAATGCCCAGCTTCTCGGCCGCCTCGCACAGCTCAGTAAAGTCCTGCTCGGTGCCCAGAATCGGATCGATCTTGGTGTAATCGGCGGTGTCGTAGCGGTGGTTGCTCGCGGCTTCAAAAATGGGGTTGAGGTAGATGGCTGTAAAGCCCAGCTCGGCGATGCGAGGCAGGTCTTCCTGGATGCCCTTGAGCGAGCCGCCATAAAAGTCCCAGGTCTTGATGGAGCCGTCCTCGGCGCGCTCGTACTCGGGCGGTTCGTTCCAGTCCTCGACCATGCGGCGCTGGATTCCTTTGCGCGGTTTTTCAACTTCGGCAAGCGTGCGCTCGCGCCAGTTTTCGTCTCGGGCATAGCGGTCGGGGAAGATCTGGTAGACCATACCGCGCTCGTACCAAGTGGGACGGTTCTCGCGATGCTTGTAGACGGTAATCTGGAAGGACGGAACCTCGGCGTAGCCGTAGGTCACACCCTCGCCACCGGTGCGGCCTTGCGGCGCGCCCAGGCGGACCGAGGGCTGACCTTCGATATTGCATATAAAGCTGTACCACACAAGGCAGGGCTCGGTGCACTCAAGCTCTACGGTAAATATGCCGTCGCCCTCGTGCGTCATGGGATACAGAGACTCACCGATCTCATCGACCCAGGTGCGCAGCGTAAGCGTTGCCTGCGCGGGATCGGCATCCTCCAGAATCACGGAGAGCGAAACGGAAGTTCCAGTGGTCACAGCGCCAAACGGAGTGCGAAACTGCGGTAGACGGCTGTTGTGAATCAATCTCATAATACGGTCCAGTTCAATAGAATCATGGCCTGCGGGCCATGGGCTTTACGCACAGGTTGTAAGTATATCTGTTGTACACAGGCTGTATAAACAACATCCGTTTACCATCGGCGAACGGTTGTCCTAGAAAATCGTTTTACCATCCAAATTATCGCGATATTCATAAACGCCTATACCGATACTATTTGTAGTCAAACAAAAGTACTTCGGTTTACTACGATGAATTGGATGATCTCAACCACGGTCATTTTGATGATATTAAAACCGCAGGTAGAAGCGTTGCCAATTTCGTAGATTACTCGCCGTGGTCAGCCGGAGCCATTTTGTCGTAGTAAACCGGGCTTCTTTTTTACTAGAGAAGTTCAACCAAGAAGAGGGCGCCTGGTTGGGGGCACCCTCTTTTGTGTTGAGGATTAAGTTTTAATCGTCCTGACTAGTGACGCTTGCGGGCGGCCGTTGCCTTGCGGACGGAGGTCTTCTTGGTCGGAGCCTTTTCCTCGGCTGGAGCGGCGGGGGAGACCGGGGCCTCCTTGGCGGGCTCGGTCTTTGCCGTAGCCTTCGAAGCGGTCTTGACCTCGGCGGTCTTCGTTGCCGGTTCAGCCTTTACTGAGGGCTTGTCCTCGGCTTTAGCCTCTGCCTTGGGAGCTTCAGCCTCGGTCGTGGTCTTCTTGGCCGTCTTCGTAGAGCGCTTGCGCGTGGTGGTCTTGGCGGCCGGCTTTGCCTCGACAGCTGCCTTGGCCTTGGGCTCGGCGGGCGTCTCCTCGACCTTGGTGACCGGCTTTGTGGCGGCCTTCTTGGTCGTCGACTTCGTAGCCGCGGCCTTCTTGGCAGTCGTGGTCTTGGTCGCGGTCGTCTTCTTGGCAGCGGTCTTGGCCGGAGCCTTTGCCGCGGGCTTAGCCTCGGCAGCGTCGGCCTTTACCTCGGGAACGACCTCGGCCTCGGCGGCCTTCTTGGCAGCGGCGGTCGTGCGCTTGCGCGTGGTCGTTGTCTTGGCAGCGGTGGTCTTGCTCGCAGCGGCCTTCGTGGTCGTGGCCTTCTTAGCCGTCGTCTTGCGGGTGGTCGTCTTCTTGGCGGCAGGTTTCGCTGCCGGCTTTACCTCAGCCTCGGCGGCCGGCTTCTCCTCGGCCTTGGGCTCCTCGGCGGCAGCGGGCTCCTTAACGGTCGCCGCAGGCTCGGCCTCAGCAGCAACCGTCTCCTCGACAGCCGCAGCCTCAGCCACAGCCGCCGGGCGCTCGATCTCCGGATGCATAAAGAAGTACAGGTCCAGATACTTGTCGGCCGAGCGCGTCCAGCTAAAGTCCTGACTCATGGCCTGCGTGACCAGCTGGTTCCAGGCTTCGCGGTTGTCCCAGAACAGACGCGCCGCGCGGAATACCGCATCGCCCATCTCGTCGCCGTTAAAGTTGGTAAACGAGAAGCCCGTGCCCTCGCCGGTAAACTCGTTGTACGGGATCACGGTGTCCTTAAGGCCACCGGTCTCGCGCACGATGGGCAGCGTGCCGTATCGCATGGCAATGATCTGCGACAGGCCGCAGGGCTCAAACTTCGAAGGCATCAGGAACATGTCGGCGGCAGCATACATGCGCTGTGACAGCGCCGGATCGAACTCGATGCGTGCGGCCATGGTGCCGGGGTACTTGTCCTGGAAGTAGCGCAGGCCGTCCTCGTAGTCGCGGTCTCCGGTGCCCAGCACCGCCACCTGCACGCCGCCGGCCAGGATGCGGTCGAGCGCGTACATGACCAGGTCCATGCCTTTCTGACGCGTCAGGCGCGTGACCATGACCATAAGCGGGCGGTCGTCGCGAACCTCGAGCCCCAGCTCTTCCTGCAGCTTGGCCTTGCACACGGCCTTGCCGGAACGGTCCTCGACGGTGTAGTTAGCGGCAATGCGCTTGTCGGTCGCCGGGTCAAAGCCCGCGACGTCGATGCCATTCAAAATGCCCTGCAGCGCGTACGAACGTTCGCGCAGAACGCCGTCCAGGCCCTCGCCAAATTCGGGCGTCTGTATCTCGTTGGCATAGGTGGGGCTCACCGTAGTGATGGCATCGGCATAGCGCAGGGCACCCAGCATGTAGTTGATGCTGCAGGCGTCGCAACGCAGCTGCGACGCGGCCGCCGGAATATGCGCCACACCCAGGATGTCCTCCATCACGGTGTCGCTAAACTGGCCCTGGAACGCCACGTTGTGGATCGAGAACACGGTCTTGACGCGGTCATACAGCGGCAGGCCCTGGTAGAACTCGCGCAAAAACACGGGCGCCAGTGCCGTCTGCCAGTCGTTGCAGTGCAGGATGTCGCACTCAAAGCCGGCCGGCAGGTGCTGCAGGCTCTCGGTGATGGCCTTGGAGAAGAACGCAAAACGCTCGCCGTCGTCAAAGAAGCCGTACGGATAGTCGCGCGCAAAGTAGCGCTCGTTGTCGATGAACATATAGGTGACGCCGTCGTGCTCGAGCTTCTCAAGTCCGCAGTACTCATTGCGCCAGCCCAGGCTCACGTAAAAGTCGGAGAAGTGCTCCATCTGCGCCTTGTACTCGTCCTTGATGGTGGCGTACTTGGGCACCATCACAATGACTTCGGCGCCGGCGCGCACGAGCGCCGCAGGCAGCGAGCCCGCCACGTCACCCAGGCCACCGGTCTTCACAAACGGCGCGCACTCGGCCGAGGCAAACACGATCTGCATCTTTTTGCTGGAATCAGCCATATTGTCTCCCTGTTGCAATTCGAGAATAGCCGCCTGGCGCAAACCGGGCGGCTATTCTACGTGTTACGAGCGATGTTGCGGTGCCAAAGCTAGCTCGCGTTGGTGATATCAGAAGTTAACGGGGCCTTTCCCAGCACCAGGATGTTCTCGGGCGTGCCGCGAAGCTCGGTGTTGGTGGGAACCACGTTGTTCTTGTCCAGGATGGCGTTCTCAACGCGGGCGCCGCTCTTGATGACGCAGTTCTGGTTGATGATCGAGTTGGTCACCGAGGCGCCTTCCTCGACCACGACGCCGCGCGACAGGATTGAGTTACGCACGGTGCCCTTGATGATGCAGCCGGCCGAGATGATCGAATTGCAGGCGTGGCTGCCGGTCGCATAGCGCGAAGGCGGCACGTCGTGAGCCTTGGTCAGAATCGGGCGCTCGGGGTCAAAGAGCTGGTCGGCCACGGTCTGGTCGAGCAGGTCCATGCTGCGGCGATACAGCGACTTCTCGCTAAACACGCCCACGACCTCGCCCTTGTACTCGTAGCTGCACACGTCGATGTTGCCAAAGTCGCCCTGGAGTGCCTCGAGCAGGTCCAGATAGTCGGCGGCCTGGTAGTGGTCAATGATCTCGAGTAACGTCTCGCGGTTGACGATGCAGCAGTCCATAGAAGCGTTGTCGCCGTATACGACGCCGGCGCTCACGCCCGTCAGGCGGCCGTTCTCGTTAATTTCGAGTTTGGTCTCGTCGTCGACGTTGTGCGTGGCCTTGCAGTACACCACGGTCATCTGGGCACCGGAGTTCTCGTGCGCGTCGATGATGGTGTTGAGGTCCATATTGAAGATGATGTTGGTGCCCATCATCACAACATAGGGCTTGTCCGAGCGCTGGAACAGCGTCTTGTTGGAGATGATGTCGCGCAGCAGAAAGCGCATGCCGCCCTTGGTGGTGCCATACGCGTTGCCGGGCACCATGAACAGGCCGCCCTTCTTGCGGTCCAGGCCCCAGTCCTTGCCCGAGCCCACGTGGTCGATCAGCGAGCGGTAGTTACCCGGCATGACGACACCGACGGTTTTGATGCCGGCATTCATCATGTTGGACAGCGGGAAGTCGATCAGGCGGTAGCGGCCCAAAAACGGAACGGACGCGATGGGGCGGTCCTTGAGCAGCACGCTGCCGTAGGTCGAAGAGTAGTTAGCGGTGATATAACCGATGGCCTTGCGATTGATCATCGGATCATTCCCCCTTCCCGATAACGACGTCATTTCCAACGACGGCCGTATCCTTGGTGGTATCGACAGAGCCGAGCTTCACGCCCTCTTCGACCGTGGAGTTCTCGCCCAAAATAGCGCGGCAGATGTGCGCGCCGCTCTTAACGTGCGCACCCGGCAGCAGCACGGAGTCCTCGACCACGGCGCGCTCCTCGATGATGACATCGGTCGAAAGGATCGAGTGGCGAGCGGTGCCGTAGATCTTGCAGCCGTTGGAGACTAGGCAGTCGTCCAGGCGGCCGTCCGGACCAATGTAGTGCGGCGGTCGCGTGGTGATGTTGGACATGATGGGGAAGTGCTTGTCGAACAGATCGAACTCGGGGTTGTTGCCCAGCAGGTCCATCGAGGTCTCGTGGAAGCTGGCGATGGTGCCGACGTCCTTCCAAAAGCCGTGGAACTCGTAGCTGTACAGGCGCTTGTTCTCGCCGAGCAGCTTGGGGATGATGTCCTTGCCAAAGTCGTGGCTCGAGCGCTGGTCCAGAGCGTCCTCCTCGAGCGCCTCGATCAGCACGTCGGCCGAGAAGATGTAGATGCCCATGGAAGCGAGATTCGAATCGGGCTTATCGGGCTTCTCGGTGAACTTGGTGATGCGGCCGTCCTCGGGGTCGGTGGTCAGGATACCAAAGCGGCTGGCCTCCTCCCACGGCACGGGCATAACGCTCACCGTGAGGTCGGCGTTGTTCTCAATGTGCGTCTTGAGCATCTTGCGGTAGTCCATGCGATACAGGTGATCGCCCGAAAGAATCAGGACGTACTTGGGGTCGTTGGCCTTGATGTAGTCGAGGTTCTGCGTAATGGCGTCGGCCGTGCCCGCATACCAGGCGCCGCCGGTCTGCGTCTCATACGGCGGCAGGATCGACACGCCACCGTCGCGGCTGTCCAGGTCCCAAGCCTCGCCGGAGCCCACATAGGCATGCAGCAGGTAGGGGCGATACTGCGTCAGAACGCCCACCGTGTCGATGCCCGAGTTGGAGCAGTTGGAGAGCGAAAAGTCGATAATGCGGAACTTGCCACCAAAGCTAACCGCCGGCTTAGCGATCTTTTGGGTGAGTGCCCCCAATCGGCTGCCCTGTCCTCCTGCGAGGAGCATCGCGATGCATTCTTTCTTACTCATCGATTTCTCCTTCTGTCATCGATGTTTCTAACCCATTAGCGGTGGGCACGGCGCCTGGTCGCGCCCACCGAGTAATGCCGTGCGGCAAAGGGAGCTCGCGCGCCTTTACGCGTGCCAGATCTCGTCGCGGTACTCGCGAATGGTGCGGTCGCTCGAGAACCAGCCCGAGGAGGCGGTGTTGAGCAGGGCCTTGCGGTTCCAGGTCTCCTGGTCGCCGTAGCTGCCCGTAAGCTTCTCCCATGCGTCGACGTAGCTGCGGAAGTCGGCCATGACCAGGTCGGGATCGTTGTTGTTCATGAGCTCGTTGTAGATGCTCTCGAAGTTGCCCGAAAGACCCGCAAAGGTGTTGTCCTTGAGCTCGTCCATCACACGGCCCAGACGCTCGCGGTCGCCGTTGAGGGTATCCCACGCAAAGTAGCTGTTGGATGCCCAGAGCTGCTCGACCTCGGGAGCGGTCAGGCCAAAGATGGCCTCGTTCTCGCGACCGGCCAGGTCGGCGATCTCGATGTTTGCGCCGTCGAGGGTGCCCAGCGTAATGGCACCGTTCATCATGAGCTTCATGTTGGACGTGCCCGAGGCCTCCTTACCTGCCGTGGAGATCTGCTCCGAGATCTCGGCGGCGGGGTAGATGAGCTGGGCATTGCTCACGCGGAAGTTAGGGATAAAGCAGACCTTCATGACCTCGTTGACGCGGGCGTCGTTGTTGATGACCTCGGCCACGGAGTTAATGAGGCGGATAGTCTCCTTGGCAAAGGTGTAGCTCGAGGCAGCCTTGCCGCTAAAGATGAAGGTCGTCGGCGTCACGTGGAAGTTGGGATTCGCGATGCGACGGTTGTAGATGTCCATTACCTTCATGATGTTCATGAGCTGGCGCTTGTAGGCGTGGAAGCGCTTTACCTGAACATCGAAGACGGTGTTGGGGTCGATGTCCAGACCGGTCTCGGTCTTAACGTAAGCGGCCAGACGCTCCTTGTTGGCGCGCTTGGAGGCACCCACGGCCTTGAGGAACTCGGTGTCGTCCTTAAACTCCTTGAGCTTCTCCAGCTCAAAGGCGTCCTTGAGCCAGCCGTCGCCAATGGCCTCGGTCACGAGCTTGGCGTAGGTGGGGTTGGCCTCGGCAAAGAAGCGACGGTGCGAGATGCCGTTGGTCTTGTTGTTGAACTTCTCGGGCGTCAGGGCATAAAAGTCCTTGAGCACGATGTTCTTGATGATGTCGGAGTGGATCTTTGCCACGCCGTTGACGCTATGGCTGCAGATCACGGACAGGTTGGCCATGCGAATCTCGCCGTCCCACAGGATGGCGGTCTGGCGCAGACGCTCCTGCCAGCCCTCCTGCGTGGTGTCGAACGACTCGTGCCAACGACGGCTGATCTCGTCGATGATCTGGTACACGCGGGGGAGGAGCTTGGAGAACGTGCCGATGGGCCACTTCTCCAGAGCCTCGGGCAGGATGGTGTGGTTGGTGTAGCTCACGACCTGCGTCACGATGTTCCAGGCGTCATCCCACTCGAGCTTCTTCTCGTCGATGAGGATGCGCATGAGCTCGGGGCCGCACATGGCGGGGTGGGTATCGTTGGTGTGGATGGCCACAAACTGCGGCAGCAGCTCCCAGTTAGCGCCGTGCTCCTTCTCAAAGGTGTCGAGCAGGCTGTAGATGCCGGCCGAGACAAACAGGTACTCCTGCTTCAGGCGCAGCAGACGGCCGTGCTCGCCGGCGTCGTTGGGGTAGAGGATGGCGCTGATGGCCTCGGCCTCGGCGCGCTCGGCATCTGCCAGGGCGTAGTCGCCGCGGTTGAAAGCCTCCAGATCGAAGTGCTCCTCGACCGGCTCAGCAGCCCAGACGCGCAGCTTGTTGACGGTCTCGCCAGCATAGCCCACAACGGGGATGTCATAGGGAACGGCAAGGATGTCCTGCGTGTCCACCGTGCGGTAGAACGTGCGGCCGTTCTCCTCAAAGCCCTCGACGCGGCCACCAAACTTGATGGTCACGGCCTTGTCCTGACGGCGGACCTCCCAGGGATAGCCATGGGTGAGCCACTCGTCGGTAGCCTCGACCTGGCTGCCGTTGACGATCTCCTGCTTAAACAGGCCGTAGCGGTAGCGCATGCCGTTGCCGTAGCCGGCGATGCCCTCGGCTGCCATGGAATCCAGGAAGCATGCGGCAAGACGGCCCAGACCACCGTTGCCCAGAGCCGGATCGGGCTCCTGGTTCTCAATGACGGACAGATCGAAGCCCATGTCGTCGAGTGCCTCGGCGACCATGTCGCGCACGCCAAAGTTGAGCAGGTAGTTGTCGAGCAGGCGGCCGATCAAAAACTCGATCGAGAAGTAGTACACGCGCTTCTTGCCCTCGGCGGTGGCGCGGGCGTCGCTCTTGGTGGCAACGGTGCGTGCCTTCTCGGCCACGAGCTTGGCCAGGGCGTTAAAGCGGTCGAGGTCGCTGGCGGCCTCGACGCTCTTGCCGCTGATGCTCATGACGGCATCGCGATAGAGCTCGGTAAACTCCTGCTTGTTGTCGAAGATCTTATTCATACGTTCCTTCCCCCGGGGATGTTTCTCCCGGAACGGTTATGACTTGTATCCTACACCCCGGCGGGGCGGGTAATTACAGTGGTAACACCTTTGTTACGCTTTCTTGGCAGGATCCTTAACGGCAGCTGCCTTGGCCTTGGGAGCGGCCTTTTTGGTGGCCGCCTTCTTGGCCGTGGTGGACTTGGCCGTGGACTTGGCAGCCTTCGCCTTAGCCGGAGCCTTCTTAGCAGCCGCGGGCTTGGGCTTTACCGAGGACGCACGCTTGCGCGTCGTCTTCTTGGACTCCTCGACCACCGGTGGCTTGTAGCTACTGGGACCGCGGCGCTTAAGCACCACGCCTGCCAGGCCGGGCACCTTAATCTCGATGGAGTCCATCTGCCCGTTCCAGGGATAGGGCTCGCTCGAGCAGGTGTAGGGCTCCTCACCGGCGTATCCGCTGCCGCCAAACTCGGGACGGTCGGAATCGAAGATGACCTCCCAATCACCCTCGCGTGGCACGCCCACGCGGAAGCTCTCGTAGCTCGCCGGGTCAAAGTTGATCAGGATCACCAGATCGTCATCGACGTCCTCGCCCTGACGTACAAAGCTCACGATGGACTGCTTGGAGTTGTCCGCGTCGATCCAGGTAAAGCCGTCGTCGGTGTAGCCGCGCTCGTACAGGGCGGGCTCGGCGGTGTACAGGTGGTTGAGCGCCTTGATAAACGCCTGATGATGACGGTGGGTCTCGTACTCCTCGGTCAGGAACCACTGGATGGACTCGTAGTAGCGCCACTCAATAAACTGGCCGATCTCGTTGCCCATAAAGTTGAGCTTGGCACCGGGGTGCGTCATTTGGTAGAAAGCCAGCGTGCGCAGGCCGGCAAACTGGCGCCACCAGTCGCCCGGCATGCGGCCGATAAGTGAGCACTTGCCGTGCACGACCTCGTCGTGGCTCAGCGGGCAAATAAAGTTCTCGGTAAAGGCGTACATGATGGAGAACGTAAGCAGGCCGTGGTTGCCGGGGCGCCACGGAAAATCGGTTTGCATGTAGTGCAGGGTGTCGTTCATCCAGCCCATGTCCCACTTGTAGTGGAAGCCCAGACCGCCGTCCTGCGGCGGGTAGGTCACGAGCGGCCACGCGGTGGACTCCTCGGCCATCATCATCACGTCGGGGTAGTGCGCCTCCACGGCGCAGTTGACCTGGCGGATAAACGCACTGGCGTCCAGGTCCTCCTCGGTTCCGTACTTGTTGAACTTCTTTTGGCCCGGATCGTCGATGCCAAAGTTGAGGTACAGCATACTAGATACGCCGTCCATGCGAATGCCATCCACGTGGAAGTTCTCGAGCCAATACAGCACGTTGGAGACCAGGAAGGAACGGACCTCGCCGCGGGCGAAGTCAAACTTGTGCGTGCCCCAGTTGGGGTGAATCTCGTGCTCAAACAACATGTGGCCGTTAAAGGTAGCAAGGCCGTGGGAGTCGGCGCAAAAACCGCCGGGTACCCAGTCCATAATCACGCCGATGCCCGCCTCGTGGCACGCATCGATAAAGTGCATGAGCTGCTGCGGATTGCCGTAGCGCGACGTGGCGGCATAGTAGCCGGTCGTCTGGTAGCCCCAGGAGCCATCGAAGGGATGCTCCATAAGCGGCATGACCTCGATATGCGTATAGCCCATGTCGCGCACGTAGTCCACGAGCTCCACCGACAGGTCGTCGTAGGTGTAAAACTCACCGCGCTGCGCGGGGAAGGGGTCCATGGGTCCGGGGTAATTGCCGTACTCGTCCGGCTCGCCCTGCGGTGCGTCGCCGTGGCGCTTCCACGAGCCAATATGCACCTCGTAGATGTTGAGCGGCTGCGACATGTGGTTGTGGCTGGCGCGGCGCTTGAGCCACGCGGCGTCGTTCCACTTGTAGCCATCCAGGGTCCACAGCACGCTGGCGGTACCCGGAGGGCACTCGGCCTTAAAGGCGTACGGATCGGCCTTGTAGAGCTTTTCGCCCTCGTTGGTCTCGATAAGGTATTTATAGAGCTGACCCTGCTCGGCGCCAGGAATAAAGCCTTCCCAAATAGCGCTCGTATGCACGGGTACCAGCGGGTTGGCTTGTTCATCCCAATTGTTGAATTCACCGATAACGTGAACGCTCTTTACGTCGGGAGCCCAAACGCAAAAACGCCAGCCGCGCGTACGCTGCTGCGTGTCGGGATGCGCACCCATCTTTTCCCAGCTGCGCTCCCACGTGCCAATGCCAAACAGATAGACATCGTCCTTGGTGAGCTCCGGTGCGTGCGGGGCGGCTTTACGGGTAGCGGGCTTTTTGGTTGCTGGCTTTAGCTTTGTATCGCTCACGTTTGATCCCATCATGACGCGGCAGCGTATTGCCTTGGTGACTAGATGCGAAAGGTCCAAGGCTGCACGAATCGAAGGGACGGAGAAGTTTCTGTGATTCGTTCCACCTCGCGTGCTCGGTGGAACTTTCGGCAAAAACTACGATAACACCTGTACGTTAGTTTTATGAACGAAAGCGGATTTGCAGGGGCGTTTAATCGGTAAGCGACATGTTTATACCACTGGCAGAATTGCCGTGGTAAAACTCTTGACAGTTTTACCAATTTGGGTTTCAAAATTGTCTGGCTTACGTTGGGTAAAACGTTTTTAGCAGGATGTTTACCATTTGATATCGAAAGGTTCGTTTATGTCCCATACCGCCGCTCCCAAGGTTGCTTTTATTTTCGATTGCGATGGCACGCTGGTAAATAGCACCCCCGTCTGGGGTTATGCGCAGCCCGAGTTATTGCACCGTCACGGGATCGACGTGACCGTGGATGACTTTGCCCAATTTGAGCACCTGTCACTGGAGGACGAGTGCCAGGCTTACCACGACACGTGGGGCATTGGGGCGAATGGCGAGGAGCTCTACCGTGAGCTGAGCGACATCCTGATCGATGGCTACTCTAAGGTGCCGCCGCGCGAGGGGCTGCTGGCATTTTTGGAGCAGGCGAAGGCGGCGGGCATTGCCATGTGCGTGGCTACGTCCACGCCGGCCGAGCTGGTGCAGTCCGCGCTCGCTGGTGCCGGGCTCGACGCTTACATGGAGTTTGTTACCACGACGGGCGAGGCGGGACGCTCCAAACAGTTCCCCGATGTGTACGAGCTGGCGCTGCGCCGCCTGGAGGAGCGTCATGGGTGCAAGTTTGAGCGCGCGTGGGTGTTTGAGGACGCGGTATTTGGCCTTAAGAGCTCTGGGGTCGCCGGCTTTAAGCGTGTGGGTATTTATGACCCGCACGGCCGCATGAAGCGCGACGACGTACGCGCCAACTGCGATATCTTTATCGACAGCTACGAGGAGCTGGATCTGGCCCGCGTGCTTTCGTTTGAGGGCTAGGCGAGGGCTGTGGCTTGTAAAGTACTTGTAGTCTGCGGCTCGCCCGTGGTGGCGAGCGCGGATTTGTTGCGTAGGCTAGCGGGGGCGTGCGACCACGTTGTCGCCGTGGACCGCGGACTCGACGCGCTACTGGGCGCGGGGCTGGGCTGCGACGTGTATGTGGGAGATGCTGACACGGTGAGCGATGCGGGTCGCGCGCTGGTCGATGCCGCCACCAACTTTGATGTTGAGCGCCATGATCCGTATAAGGACTATACCGATCTGGCGCTGGCGCTCGATTCCGTCCGCCGTCGCTGGCCGGGTGCCGAAGTGGTTGCGACCTGCGCCACTGGCGGCCGTCCTGATATGGCGCTATCCGTACTGGGGCTGCTCGCGGGTTACGAGGATGCCCCTGTCTGGATTGTCGAGGACAAGGTGGTCGCTCGCATCCTCCACGCAGGCGAATCGTGGACCATCAAGGGCGCCGAAGGCAAGACGTTCTCCATCATCGCCATTGCCCCTGGGACGGTGGTAAGCGAACATGGCTTGGAGTGGGAACTAAATCACAGCCCCCTGGGCTTGTTGGCCGATACCGGCATTAGCAACATAGTAAGATCAACTGCAAAGATAACCGTCCATGTCGGAACTGCGATAGCGTATTTGTTGCGTGAGGGTTTTATCGGGACGGTGGGTTAATTGGCTGATTTTGCCGAAGTCAAAATCAGCCAATTCAGCCCCGTCCCAGGAAAACCCGTAAGGCAGGGCAACAGCCCAAAAAAGTCCTTGCATCCCCGCAAACATTCCCCTATAGTATCTCTTCGTCACGGGGGCGTAGCTCAGCTGGGAGAGCGCTTGACTGGCAGTCAAGAGGTCAGGGGTTCGATCCCCCTCGTCTCCACCATCGTGAATGCAAAGGCCTTCGGTATTCCGAAGGCTTTTTTCATGCCAAAATACCTTGCGCCGCAAACCCCTCCTACGTCAACAAAAAGTTGCACAATTTTTTCACATGTCTGTACATAGTTTGTTAGACAAACGCTATTAACAGAGTAGATCGCCGTTCCATTTGGGCATCAGGAACGCGCCTAATCACCGCTAGCACCCCAATAACCTGCATCAATGTGAACAACATCCCAAAACAACCCCCTTAAGCACGCCAAATGAACGATATGTTGTCCGACGCAGCCCAAATCAGTTTCGCTACCAGCTTGTGCTAGGATACCTAATGTTACATGAGTTCAACTGCGCTCACGGCTCCAGCAAGTCGCAAAGCGCAGGGTCGATCAGCATCCGGCCGTAACGGCGGTGCCAGAAACACCACGAGCTCCAATATCGATTGCCATACTCGATTTTGCATTAGTTTTTGTGGCTATTTATAAGTTCGCATTACGCGTGCAATAAGTTGGTATGGCAAACCACATCAGTCCTACAGCTGTTTGCGTGCGGTCCAGTTTTGTTCCCGCTTGACTGGTTCGCACGCAGCCAGCTGGGGATGCGGTCTTTTTGCGATACACGTCCGCGTCTCTAGCAACTGCATTTGTACATACCGTTCACGGTGGGGCAGAGCCACGCGCTTGTCTAACTGGGCTCAGGGTTTGAATATGGAGCGCCTTTGCGCACAAGCGCCCTGGCGAAGCCATACCCAAACCCCGTTAGCCACACGTATGACAGCAAGGGGGTGGTGCTCGTGTGGTATGTGATTCAGGTCATTAACGGTCGCGAAGATGTAATGCGCGAGCGCATAGAGCGTATGGTGCCGGCGAGCGCCATGCAGGAGCTCTTTTATCCCCAATTTCAAACCGAGATCAAAGTTCACGGCAAATGGGTCAGAACGACCAAGCCGCTCTTTCCCGGTTATCTCATCTGCGATACGGCAGATCCCCGCACCGTGCAACAGTGTCTGCTGCGCATGGACGACTTTGCCCGGGTGCTTGCCCAGGACGGTCAGTTTGTGCCGCTGGCAAAAGAAGAGACCCAGCTCATTGGCAGCTTTACCCATAAGGGAGACAGGGTAGTGCCCATGAGCGAGGCCTTAAAGGACGGCAACCAGGTTGTAGTGACGGCTGGTCCGCTGCTGGGCCACGAAGGCCTAATAAAAACCATTAACAGACGCAAGAGCACTGCCTTTTTGGAGCTCGACTTGTGCGGCCGACGCGTAACCACCCGCGTTGGCCTTGCGGTGCTTTCAAAAGAGCAGCGCGTTATGCGCAATCACAGAAGAGCGATTGCCTAGCTGCAAGCTCGCAAGCGGACGACCGAAGGCAAAAAGTATCGGGGGAGGGGCTCTTGGAGCCTACGATGATGACCATGGCACAGGGCGCGCGGGAGACGCGCACGGCCGCCACGGCGAATTCCGTCACTGGCACAGCCGGTGCTGCGGGGGATTACCTTACAAACGAAGAAGCGTACAAGATGCTGCGCGGTGCCAACTCCGGCGTGAAGCCCGAGCTTGGGCACAGGCTCTACCGCGTTGTTAAGCGTACGGTGGACATTGTCGCCGCCGGCGGAGCCCTGGTGTTGCTCTTTATTCCCGGGGTAATTCTGAGCGTGGTCATTTGCATAAAGAGCCCGGGCGCCAGCCCCCTATATTCACAGTGGCGCGTGGGCCGCGTGCGCAAAGACGGCACGTTCTACCTGTTTAAGATCTACAAGTTCCGCAGCATGGTTCCCAACGCAGACCAAATGCTCAAGGACTTGCAGGCCCAAAACGAGGCCACTGGCCCCATGTTTAAAATGAAGCACGACCCGCGCATTATTCCCGGTGTGGGTAACTTCATTCGCAAGCACAGCATCGACGAGCTGCCCCAGCTCATCAACGTGTTCTTGGGCCAAATGAACCTCATTGGCCCGCGCCCCGGCCTGCCGCGCGAGGTTGCCCTGTACAGCGAGCACGACATGAAGCGCCTGGCGGTAAAACCCGGCTGCAGCGGTCCTTGGCAGGTAATGGGCCGCAGCCACCTGGGCTTCAACGAAATGGTTGAGCTGGATCTTCACTATATAGAGAATCGCAGCCTGCGCCAGGACCTGCGGTTGATATTCGGCACGCTGAAGACGATGTTCTCTGGGGAAGGTGCCGTGTAGCATGCGCATCGCCATGATAGGCCAAAAGAGAACGGGTTCGCGCGAGGGCGGCGTAGAAGTGGTGGTAGGCGAGCTTGCTCGCCGTATGGCAGACCTTGGTCACCAAGTAACCTGCTACGACCGTATGGGCGAAGGAGCTCCTTCCGAGCCCTACGAGAAGGATGGCTACCGCATCGTTCCCGTAAAGGCTCTGGACATCAAGGGGCTCTCTGCGCTCACGAGCAGCTTTGCCGCAACAAGGGCCGCCATCAAAGACGGGACAGACGTAATTCACTATCACGCAGAGGGGCCGTGCGTCCCCCTTCGTTTTGCGCGTTCCGCGGACATCAGGACCGTGGCAACGATCCACGGCCTGGACTGGCAGCGTGCAAAATGGGGCGGCTTGGCTTCCAAGTACATCAAGTTCGGCGAGGCGACGGCGGCCAAGTGCGCGGATGCGCTCATCGTGCTTTCCCGGGGCAATCAGGAGTACTTCAAGGAGGCTTACGGCCGCGAGGCTACGCTCATTCCCAACGGCATCACTCCCGAGGCGGATCTTCCCGCGAAGGAGATCTCCGAGCGCTTGGGGCTCACCCAGGGCTCCTATGTCCTCTACCTCGGTCGCATTGTGCCCGAGAAGCGACCGGAACTGTTGGTGGAGGCGTACAAGCAGGTAAAGACGGATAAGCGCCTGGTTATCGCGGGCGACTCCTCCGATACGGACGACTACGCCGTGGCGCTCAAAGAGGCTGCCGCGTCCGACCCCCGCGTGCTCTTTACCGGCCACGTTGAGGGCAACCTGCTCTCCGAGCTGTACTCCAACGCGTATTGCTACGCGCTCCCCTCCGACGTTGAGGGCCTGCCCATGAGCTTGCTGGAGGCCATGTCTCACGGTGCGGCATGCGTTACCTCGGATATTCCCGAGTGCGCGGATGTTCTGCAGGGTTGCGGGCTCACGTTCCCACACGGAGACGCGGGGGCGCTGCGCGACGTGCTTGAAGGCCTGATAGCGGATTCTGCCCAAGCGGAGAGGCTGGGCGCCATGGCACGTGACCGCGCGATTAATGGCTATGACTGGAACAGCGTCGTCCAAAGGACGCTTGCTTTGTATGAGGGTGTTGCGTAATGAAGATCCTTCTTGTAAATAAGTTTCATTGGCGCAAGGGTGGAAGCGAGACGTACTACTTTGCTCTTGCCGATGGTCTTCGCGCTCTTGGGCATGAAGTTGCCTTCTTCAGCATGGAGGATGAGCGTAATGAGCCGACTGAGTGGTCGCGTTACTTTGTAACGAATCGCGACTATAACGGACCGAGCTCTATTGTCGATAAGGCGAAGGCCGCGCAGGCACTTGTGTATTCCAAAGAGGCGCGCGAGAAGTTCGATGCGCTGTGCCGTGAATTCCAGCCCGATGTAATCCATCTCAATCTCACTCATAGGCAGATTACGTTTTCCATCTTGGACGCTCCTTGGCTAAAGCAGCATCCAACGCCGGTTGTGTATACCTCGCACGACTTGATTCTTGCTTGCCCGAGCTATCTTATGCTTGATTCCGAGGGCAACGTTTGCGATTCGTGTCTCGGGGGTCATTTTGGCAATTGCCTTAAGAAGAAGTGCGTAAAGGGTTCGATCGCAAAAAGCGCGTTAGCGGTGGCTGAGGCGGAGTGGCTTAAACGGCACAAAACCTATTCACGTCTCGATCGCATCATCTGCCCGAGTGAGTTCATGCGGAACAAGTTTATTGAAGCGGGGCTTCCCGAGCGTCAGCTTGTCCTCATGCGGAATTTCCTGAATCCCGATTCGATGTCACGGGAAGTTGCCAACCAAAATAATGAAGATCCCTACATGCTGTATCTGGGACGCCTTTCTCGCGAGAAAGGCGTGTTAACGCTCGTGCATGCTTTTGAGAAGGCGGCACCGGTGATCCCTGATTGGCGTCTTGTTATTGCAGGCGATGGCCCTGAATGTGATGCTGTGAAGGTCAAAGTTTCCGCAATGCCAAACGAAATAAGCTCGAGGATTGAGCTGGTTGGATATAAAACCGGTGACGCCCTGCGCGGACTTGTGAATCGAGCCACTCTGGCGGCTGCGCCGTCAGAGTGGCTCGAGAACGCGCCATATGCGGTTCTCGAGGCACTCGCCGCGGGCAAGCCCGTTATCGGTACGAACATGGGCGGAATACCCGAGCTGGTACGTGAGGGTGAAACGGGCTTCCTGGCTGAAGCCCACGATGAGGCAGGACTCGCAGATGCAATCCGTAGGGGTGCGGCGGTGGCCGCCGATCCTGCGGCTTACGCCGCGATGAGCGCGCATTGCCGTTCATTCGTGGCAGAGAACTGTAATCAAGAGGAATACATCCGGAATCTCGTCTCCCTGTATCAAGAACTAATTGACCGGAAGGTGGTGGCCTAACCCATGGCCGAGAAGAAACTCAACGGAACCGTAATCGTAACGTACCGCTGCAACGCGCGCTGCACCATGTGCAACCGCTACAAGGCTCCCAGCCGTCCGGAGGAGGAGCTCTCCCTCGACGTGATCAAGAAGCTCCCGCGCATGTACTTCACCAACATCACCGGTGGCGAGCCCTTCATCAGGACCGACCTTGCGGATATCGTGCGCGAGCTGTACAAGAAGTCCGACCGCATCGTCATCTCCACCAACGGCTTCTTCACCGACCGCATCATCGCCCTTGCCGAGGAATTCCCCCAGGTGGGAATCCGCATCTCCATCGAGGGTCTGCAGCAGACCAACGATGAGATCCGCGGTCTCCAGAACGGCTTCAACCGCGGCTACGAGACGCTCAAGAAGCTCGTGGAAATGAAGCACCCGGACGTGGGCTTTGGCATGACGGTGCAGGATCGCAACGCTGCGGACTTGGTGCCGCTGTACAAGCTTTCCGACGAGCTCGGCATGGAGTTCGCCACCGCCAGCCTGCACAACAGCTTCTACTTTGTCGAGGCGAAGAACATCATCAAGGACCGTCCCATGGTGGCCCAGAACTTCGAGGACCTGGTAAACGAGCTCCTCAAGTCCAACGAGCCCAAGAAGTGGTTCCGCGCGTACTTCAACATGGGCCTCATCAACTACATCTATGGGCAGAAGCGCCTGCTCCCGTGCGATATGGCGTTCGACACGTTCTTCATCGACCCCTACGGCGACGTCATGCCCTGCAACGGCACCAAGGAGAAGCTCGTTATGGGCAACCTTAACGACGAGTCTTGGGATGAGCTGTGGGAGAGCGCCCAGGCCGAGAAAGTGCGCGGCTGCGTGCGCCACTGCGACCGCAACTGCTGGATGATCGGCTCCGTGTCTCCTGCCATGCACAAGTACATCTGGAAACCCGCGTCGTGGGTGCTGGCGCACAAGCTCAAGCCCGGCAAGAAGTTCGACATGCACGAGCTCCCCATCGTGCGCGACTACGAGTCGGGCAAGGTGACGAAGGAGGAGCTGGACGCTCTTTCCACCTGCGACATGCACGCCGCGATCAACGACGGCCTTTCCGACGCAAGCCGAGCCGACGCGCACGTGTACGAGACTGAGGAGGCGCTGTAGTGCAGCCGGGTGGAAAAATCGAATGCAAAAATTCAGAAATAGCGGTTGCTCGATATCAATCGGAGGAAACACGTGAAAGTATCCTGCATAACCAGGCACGCAATCTCTAATTATGGCTCCCTGCTCCAGGCATATGCGACACAACGAGCGGTAGAGAGCTTGGGGCATGAGTTCGAGATTATGGACTATGTACCTGCTTGTGAGGACGTATCCCAGCAGGTGAGGACGCTTCTTTCGACAAAGCCGTCCTGGAACGGGAACCCGTTGAAGAAGTCTGTCTACAGACTTCTGATGGAGCCTGAGACAAGGGTGGCGGGCAAGCGGTTTGCGCGTGAGCGTTCCCAGCTGCTTAAGATGAGCCCTCACTATGCATCCCTGGAGGAGCTGAAGGCTAATCCGCCCAAGGCCGATGTCTATATGACTGGAAGCGATCAGGTGTGGGGTCCCATCAGCTCGGGCGCATACGACCTGTCATACGCGCTTGAGTTTGCTCCCGAGGGCGCAAGGCGCATCTCATATGCGGCAAGCTTTGGTAAGAAGAATATCCCGGATAGCGTGCGCCCCAGGTTTCTCGAGGACCTTCGAGCATATGAGGCCGTGTTCGTACGCGAGGATGCCGCGCGCGAGCAGCTTGCCTCGTGGGGCATAGAGGCCGGACAGGTTGTCGATCCCACGCTGCTGCTTGATGGCGAGGCGTGGAGAAGGATGGCGGCACCTGCCCCGAAGGGCGAATACATCCTCGTCTACCAGATTCACAGCGACCCGACGGTGGGGCAGTACGCCGTGAAGGTTGCCAAAAAGCTTGGCTTGCCCCTGATACGGATCTCCGCAAGCCTGCACCAGGCCTCACGCGAGGGCAAGTTCAAGTGGCTGCCGACGCTTGCTGAGTTTCTCTCGTATGTCGACAACGCAGCATGCCTAGTCACGGACTCGTTCCACGGTACGGCTTTTGCCATAAATCTCAATACGCCGCTGGTAGAAGTGCTGCCCAAGAACGGAACCTCGAGCAGGAACGTGAGTATTCTGCGACTCACGGACCTCACGGACAGAGTGCTTCAGAATCTAGATGATGTCGAGTTAGCATCCAAGCAGATTGACTTTGGTCGGGTCAACGACGTGATGGGTGCGGAGAGGGAGAAGTCCCTAGCGCAGCTCAAGAGCATGATTGAGGAGTAGGGCATTGTCAAACGTTGGCACTAGGACGGTATGCAAGAAGGATATGTGCGCTGGCTGTATGGCCTGCGTCGATTCATGCCGACATGGAGCGATTGCCATTGAGGATACGATTGAGGCGTATAACGCCCGTATTGATCCTACAAGGTGCGTGGGATGTGGACTGTGCGAGAAAACGTGTCCCCAGATGGTATCCCCATCTTCGTTGCGTCCTCTCGAGTGGCTACAGGGGTGGGCGAAAGATACATCGCTCAGAATGTCATCTTCGTCCGGGGGTCTGGCTACGGCCATCTCGGAGGCGTTTGTGGCGTCAAATGGATTAGTGTGTTCATGTGCACAGGAGGGCGGTGAGTTCCGGTTCCACCTCACTTCTGATGCGGATTACTTGAGGAGGGCCCAAGGCTCCAAATACGTCAAAAGCAATCCGCTTGGTGCGTACCGCGAGGTTAGGGAGGCCCTGCAAGGTGGTCAAAGGGTTCTCTTTATCGGTCTTCCTTGTCAGGTTGCTGCGATGCGTAACTTCGTTGGAAGCCGTTTAGCCGATTCCCTTTACACCATCGACCTTATCTGTCATGGTTCACCGTCCCCCAAGGTCCTGAGCCGATTCTTGGAAGAGACAGGTAACAACCTGTCTAATGAGCTGATACTGGACTTTCGAAAGAAAGTCCAGTTTCAGCTCCGCTATCGCGGAGCTGAAACTGTGGGTAGGACGGGTGTCCGCGATCGCTACTCGATTGCTTTCCTCTCGGGTTTACCGTATACGGAAGGCTGCTACTCCTGCCGCTACGCCAAGGGTGATCGTGTCTCCGATATTACGCTTGGCGATTCATGGGGTAGCGAGCTTTCTGATGAGGTCGCGAACGGGATATCCCTCGCACTTGTGCAGACAGACAAGGGTCGAGAACTGTTAGAAATGACGGACCTTGAGCTTTTGCCGGTTGATCCTGGTCTAGCTGTGGCCAACAATGAACAGCTTCAACGTCCTTCGACGAAGCCTATAGAAAGAAATACCTTTATGGACGGCTTTCGTAACGGGGTACGGGTTAACCGACTCGTTCTCAGGGCGAGGCCAAAAGACTGCGCCAAGTACTTGGTCAAGGATATATTGCTTGCACTGGGTTTGCTCAGGGGTTAACACATCGAGAGCGTTTGCTTTAGGCATTAATGATAAGGTAATCCATATGTTGAGTAATTCCAAGGTGCCAAAGTGCGTCGTATTAATGGCGTCATACAACGGCATCCCATTTATTTCAGAACAAATTGACAGCATTCTCTCGCAGGCTGAAGTTGACGTACGTCTTTTTGTCCGTGATGACGGGTCATCTGATGGTACTCGTGATCTTCTGCAGCGCTATGCAGATGAGGGCAGTCTGACTTTGTTAACAGGAGAAAACCTAGGACCTGCTTTAGGGTTTTTGACGTTGTTGCGGAATGCTCCCGAAGCTGATTACTATGCGTTTTCCGACCAAGATGATATTTGGGATAGCGATAAACTGATAACTGCGATTAAACAGCTTAAGAAGCAGGAGAATTTGGCTCTTTATCATTGCAATTCAAGACTTGTAGATTCAGCTGGTAATGAGATGGGCCGGTTAACCTATGGGCAACAAAGGTGCATATCTTATCGAGATAACGACCCTCTCAACCAGCTTTGCATTGGGTCACCTATGGGATGTACGCAAGTATTTGATAGGCGTATTTGGGAAGTTGTTTGCTTGCATGAGCTGCCCCATCCCGTCATCATGCATGATAAGCTGATAGCTAATCTATGCGTGCTGCTGGGTTATCGGATTGTTTTCGATGCTTCTCCTCATATGGGATATCGCCAGCATGGTCGTAATGTGGTCGGTGTGAGTACTGATTTACCATCTAAAGTGATTGAGAAAATCAATAGTTTTTGTCATCCGCGAGAGATTACTCTTGCAAAGCAAGTTACTGGACTTCTTTCAACTTATTCCGACTGCATTCTTCCTCCAGAGCGTGCTCTTGGAGAGTTGGTATCGAAAATGGACGCTTCTTTCATGGCTAGGTGCAGGGTTTCTTTCTCTTCGAGGCTGAATTTCGGCAGTCTACAAGAGGGCCTTTTCAATAGATCTCTCCTCTTGTTTGGGAAGCGATGATATGAGTAAAAGCATCCCCAAACCGCACAATAGTGGGTACGTCCTAGCGCTTGCCTTTTGCGACTATCTCAAGGACAAGACCGGCACCCCAAAGGCTATTATGGCGAGTCAGCAGGCCATGGCGTCGCACGGCATAAGTTACGTCTATCTCCACTCGGTTAAGAAGACCCTGTTCAGGGACGACCAGATGCTATTTTGCGAATTCGGGGTTACGGTCGACGGGGTGGAGGCTGGTGTTTTCAGTATTGCCCAGGTGTGCGAGGCCCTTTGCAGCTGGCAAAAAAGCGGCTTCAGCCTTCTTGAGCTTCATATCCACCACCTTCTGTACGTGAGCCTTGAGAAAGTCTCCGAACTGCTAAAAGTTACAGGCAAAACACCGGTCAGGGCCTTTCTCCACGACTATTACCTGTGTTGTACAAGCTATAACCTCCAAAATAGGAGCGGCTTTTGTGACAGCTCAAGGCTCGGCGACGCTCCCTGCGAGAAATGCCCCCACTTCAGTAACAGCCTTCGTGTGGAGTCGAAGATCCAAGGGCTGTTTGACTCCATCAAAAATCTCCGTTTTGTTGCACCTTCGACCTATACGAAGAATCGGTTCCTCTCATTCAGGCCCCAATACGAGGGCCTTGTTGATGTAATACCGCACCAAAAGCTGCTTGGAGAGTATCTGGGCAACAGATGTCCTCTGAACGCAGGGGAGCGCATCAGGGTTGCCTTTCTGGGGATGCCGAGGAAGACAAAGGGCTGGGAGACCTGGCTTCGCCTCGTATCTGCGGTCGATGAACAAGAGTACGAGTTCTTCGTCTTCAACAGCTCGAACGATATGTATCCAGGGATGAACAAGCGGTTTGTCGAATTTGATGAGAAGCACCCAAATGCCATGACCGACTCTCTCAGGGAGTGCGAGATTGCCATCGTTGTCATGTGGCCATCTTGTCCAGAGACCTATAGCTACACCTGTATGGAATCTTACTCCGCAAACGCTTATACGATTTCGAGTGCATGTGCAGGCAATGTCGCCGACTTTGTCGTTGAGCATGGGTCCGGTTTGGTGCTGAATAACGAGGAGGAGCTAATCGGGCTGTTTAGGGATAAGAGCCGGCTTATCAGGGAGGTCAATCGTTTCAGGAGCGGAAAGCCTGGTCCGCTCGATCTTGTCGATTCAGATGAGATCGTAGACCTGCTTCCATGCTCCTCGGTAGGTCTCAACACGGGAGTTCACATGCACACGAGGCTGATTGAACGTGTGCTGCTGGAGGTACTCAATGCAAGATCATAGGCATGCGAGGCTCGTTATAAATAAAGCGGAGGAGCGGGCTGGTCGAAGAGGTCGTTGGTATCTCCCTAATAAGCAAGGCGTTCTAACCGTTTGCATGGGTGACCTGGCGGATGCGACGATCGTTATAGGTATCTTGGCGCAGGTTTTCTTCCTTGAGTACTATGGTCTGGGGCGATACCTCAACTGGGTAATTACCGGCATGATTTGCGTGAGGGCGCTCTTCTCCGGATGGAAATATAGCGGTAGAGCGCTACTACTTGGGCTGATTACCGTTGCAGGGTGGCTGTCTGGTGCCCTCTTGGGTGGCAATATGGAAACGTTTAGGGCGAATATTTTGCTGCTCCTCTACCCGTTTGTCTATACGCTTTACTTCTTTCTTTTGGTCACTAACAAGAGGGATTTTCTTCTTGGACTCTTTGATGCAGGTTTTCCGGTCTTCAACGCCATATTGCTTCTCAATATGGCGATCATGTTTATCCAGTACTCTACCCATGGGATGATCGCTGCGACAACGAACGACATCAGTTACTTCGAGGACAATATCTCCGGCCTGTTCTCTTATGCGTCCGTCCATGCGGTGGCCCTTTACACTTCATTCGTCGTGCTCTACAACTTCGTCTGGATTAGGAGGCTTCGGGGTCCTCTCTGGCCATCCCTTGCCATCGCTTACAACGTCTGCCTTATCGTCCTGTCCTTCTATCTTGCGACACTCAACGATAATAAGGCGCTCTTCATAATCCTTCCTCTCGTTTTAGTGATGTTCTGGCTTATTTCAGTCATGAGAGGAGAAGCGGATGTTTCGGGTCCCTTCTTTTGGCTTGTCGCCTTGTATTTTATCCTGACAATTGCATACGCCTTGGTGCCTGCGTTCCAGATCCTCGTGGATACGCAAGTGTTTGGTCTGTTCGATATGGTTGGCAGTTCAGCTTCCGTCGGTACTGCTGCCGACGGCAGTAACGAGAGGATTGCTATCATCGGCTTCGCTCTCTTGAGACCGGCTACATGGAGTCTCGGAGAGGGTCTTGGAGCCTCAAGCTTCTACGCGTCCGGGTTCATGTCGTTTAACCACTTTGGTCAAGCGGATATGGGGTCTTTCTTGATTCTCATGGGGGTTTGGGAGACGGCAGCGTATGTAGCGTTTTTCCACTCCGTGGTTAGTGAGTTTATGGAGCAGGAAAAAGGATCTAATGGCCGGATTGTTCGTTTGCTCCTTTTGCTAACAATTCTTATTACCTTTCTGTATACGCAGTGCTTTACAAGGGTGAACTGCTGCTTGTGCCTACTGCTGCTCTGTGGAGCGCTGGCTTGGTCGTGGAATTCCTCGGCTGCAGACTATTTGATTATTGATAGAGACGAAGAACAGGTTTGAACATGAAAATAGGCATTTCCACATTTACGCATGGGGACAACTATGGGCAGAGGCTCCAGAACCTTGCTGTCCAAGAAACTCTCAAACTCTCGGGTGCAGATGTCCTTACGTTCAGACAGAAGGACTCGAGATCTGCCAAATACAAGCTCAAGTCTTTGGCTTCGCTCATTCCAAAGGGGCTTGCCGTTGCCCACATCCAGAGGCATCGTTCGTTTGAGGATTTCAATTCCCGTAACATTTCCTTTAGCCGGGAGGTTATATCTGATTCCAACCCTCCACGTGACATTAAATCCTATGACTTTTTCGTTGCTGGGAGCGACCAAGTTTGGTCTCCGTATTCCCCTGACGCTAACTCCACTATGTTTCTCACGTTTTCGCCAAGAGAAAAGCGCATTGCTTTTTCGCCAAGCTTGGCAGCTCCGACGATTCCCGAGGAGAAGCGTGAGCTGTTCCACGGCTATTTCGACGGGTTTGATAGGCTGTCCGTTCGTGAGCAGAAGAGCGCCGAGCTTATAAACAGTCTGTACGGCTTAAAGGCCGAGGTGTTGATTGACCCAACACTGATGTTTGACGGCTCCTGGTGGGAAAGGTATGAAAAAGAGCCGCACTGCGGGCTTCCAAATGATTATGTATTGACGTACTTCCTCGGGAGTGCAGCTTACGAAGAGAGGGTTGCCGAAATCTGTGATTCACTTAGCTGCAAGAGGGTCGATTTACTAGGGGATGCGCGCTACTACGCCCTCGGGCCTTCAGAGTTCCTCTATGCCGTCCGTCACGCAAAGCTTGTAGCGACAGATTCATATCACGGATCAATTTTCTCGATCTTGTTCGGGAAGCCGCTGATTTATTGCCCTCGTGAGTCCACTGGTCCAGACATGAGCAGCCGATTCGACACGCTAGCCAGCGAGCTGGGTGTTTCTTTCGTTGAGCGGTCAATTCTTTCCGTATGTAATTCGGAACTGCTCGAGAGTGACTATTCAAAGGCGTATGACAGGTTGGCAGCTCAGAGGAAGATCGTTGTTGAATTCCTCGATAGATGTGGATTGAGCATTCCCTCGGAGGCCGCCCGTGGCTAGCCAGCGTAAGGCGGGCGCCCTCCTCGGCTACGCCAACATCCTCGCAAAGAACCTCGTCAACCTCGTCTACACGCCGATGCTACTGTCCTACGTGGGGCAGGCGGACTACGGCGTCTTCCAGAGCTCGAACTCCTTTGTCTTCTCGCTGACGCTCCTGTCCTTCGGCTTCTCCGAGGCCTACGTGCGCTTCTACACGCAGACGGTGGCGCACGGCGGCGAGCGCGACATCCGGCACCTGAACGGCATGTACCTCACGCTTTACGTCGCCGTCACAGCCGCGGCGGTCGCCCTCGGCATGGGCTTCTCCGCAAACGCCGGCGCGGTGTTCTCGGCCGGGTTCACCGAGGCGCAGGTCTCGCTCGCCCGGGAGCTGCTCGCCATCATGACGCTCAACGTCGCCTCGACGTTGTTCACCGTCGTGTTCAATTCCTACATCACGGCGCACGAGCGCTTCGTCTACCAGCAGACCAGGCAGCTCGTCACCACGCTTGCGACGCCGCTGTGCGCCTGGGCCCTGCTGGCCGCCGGTATGGGGCCCGTGGGCGTTGCCCTAGCACAGCTCGCGGTGAACCTCGTCCTGCTCGCCCTCAACGCGCGCTACGCCATCGTCGTGCTGGGCATGCGCTTCGAGCTCAGGGGTGCCGACTGGGGCGTCATGCGCGGCATCGCCGCCTTCAGTGCCTGGATCTTCGGTAACCAGGTCTGCGAGATGGTCAATCAGAGCGTGCCCAACATCATGCTGGGGGCCATCTCGGGCGCGACTGCGGTATCTCTGTTCGCGGTGGCCGTGAACATCCGCCAGGTCTTCTACTCGCTCTCCACCACGATGTCGAACGTCTTCATTCCGAAGGTCAACCGCATCGTCGCCACCTCGGACGACAACGCCGAGCTCACTCGCCTTATGACGCGCGTGGGCCGCTACCAGATGGTACTGTTTTGCTGGGTGTACGGAGGTTTCGCTATTCTCGGGAAGTTTTTCGTGACGAGGTGGGCGGGCCCGGGCTTCGCCGAGGCCTACTGGCTCGTGCTCGCCATGACGCTACCCGTCATGGTGCCCCTCTGTCAGAACGTCGGCATCGAGATCCAGAGGGCCAAGAACATGCACCACGCCAGGAGTCTCGTCTACCTTGCGATGGCGGTCGGGAACGTTGCCTTCACCGCCGCGGCCGCCCCGGCGCTGGGGCCGTGGGCCCCCGCGATCGCCTATGTCGTCAGCATCGTGCTCGGCAACGGACTGTGGATGAACTGGTACTACCAGAAGCGGGTCGGTCTCGACATGCTCTTTTTCTGGAAGCGGAACCTGCCGGTGCTGCTCGCCTGGGCTGCCGTCACCGTCGCCTGCCTCGCTGGCACGGCGGTCCTGCCCGTCAACGGATGGCCCGCGTTCCTCGAGTGGGGCGCCGTTTACAGCGCGCTTTTCGCCATAGCCCTTTGGCTCGCCGTCCTAACGAAGGACGAACGTATCGCGGTCGTCTCTCGTCTCCCGTTCCTTAGATAGGGTCCATCATGAATGATTCCGAGAAATCCCCGAGGGTCGTCTCGCTTGGCGACCGTTGCTGCGGCTGCGGCGCGTGCGCTGCCCGCTGCCCCAAGTCATGCATCTCCATGGAACCCGATGATTGTGGCTTCCTACACCCCACCGTCGACGCCTCCGGGTGCGTAGGCTGCGGGGCGTGCGACGCCGTATGCCCGGCGCTCAACGCCCCTGGGGAGGACGGGTGCGAGTTCGCCCTCTGGGCGAAGGCTCTTGACGTCGGCTTGCTCGATAGATCGTCGTCGGGCGGCGTGTTCGGTCTACTCGCCGGTGACGCTCTCTCGCGCGGCGGTGTTGTGGCGGGCGCCGCGTGGACGGACGGTTGCCGCGAGCTTCGTCACGTGCTCGTGGAGGACAGGCCGGCGCTCGGCGCCGTTATGCGCTCGAAATACGTTCAGAGCGCGGTTGGCCGCGGCGTCTTCGAGGGCGTCCGCGCTGCCCTGCGTGAAGGCAGGCCGGCGCTCTTTGCCGGTACTGCATGCCAGGTGGCTGGCATGCGCTCATACCTGGGGAAACTCGCCGACTCTGACCTCTTCCTCGGCGTCGACGTCATCTGCCACGGTGTTCCGTCTCCAGAGCTCTGGTCGCGCTGGGTCGACTACCGTGGTGAGGCCTTCGGGTCGGACGTCTGCGACGTCAATATGCGGAGTAAGACATCCGGATGGTTGTCTTACTCCGCTATGTACAAGCACATAGCGGAGAAAGACAACACCGGGGACACCGAGTCCCAGATATTCGGCAAAGACTGGTACATGAAAGCGTTTCTGGCCAATGCGAGCCTTCGTTCGTCCTGTCTGGCATGTCCAGCAAAGCGCTCCAGCGGCGCCGATATCACGCTCGGTGATTTCTGGGGGTTCCAGAATACCCATCCCGAGGTCGACAACTCCAAGGGCGTATCTGCCGTCCTATGCAATACCGAGAAGGGCGTGCGGGCATTCGAGGCTATTTCTGGGCTTACTGCAAACGGTCCGGCGACGCTTGATGGGGTAATCGCGGGCAACCCTAGCCTCGTCCATTCTGTCACGCCTTATCCAAAGCGCGACGAGTTCTTGAACGACGTGTCTGCCGGGCTTTCCATCCCAGATCTCATGGACAAGTGGGATTTCCGTCCCACTCTCTGGCAGCGTGTCCGCGGCAAGCTTGGTGGTATTAAACGACGACTAAAGAGACTCGTTGGAAGGAGAGCCTAGATGGCCAAGGATCGCTACCTTCAAGCTCTTCGTGGGCTTGCGATTTCCGCAGTGGTGCTTATCCACTGTCTTCCTCAATGTGCCGCGTCGGTCGCCATTCGCCCATTCCTCAACTTTTCTGTTGCGTTGTTCTTGTTTTTATCCGGTGTTCTTACCGACGAGCGCAAATTTAATGCGGGGGGGGTCTTCGACGCCGCATTAGCAAGGTTGCCGGACCTTATGCGTTCTGGAGCGTTATCTATCTTGCGGCGTTTCCCGCCCTTCATGGGCGTCTGGGTTTCTGGCGTTCGCCGTGGGCTCCGTATCGGCTCAGATGTACTATCTATTGGTCTATTCACAGCTTGTGCTGCTTACTCCGGTACTGTTCAGGCTCCTTTCACGGTATAGGTTCTCTGTCTATTGTGTGACACCGGCTTGCTTGCTTCTAAGGGAGCTCGCTGCCGTTGCCGGTATCGCATTGCCTCTAATACAGGTTTTCTGCCCCATGTGGCTCATCTTTTATGTTTTCGGTCTCGACTGGAGGCGTTGGGCTGCGCTCATTGAAGGACGAACCACTCAGCTTGTTGCAGTGCTCTTTATATTTTTAATAATTCAGGAGGTCGCAGGCTTCTGGTGGTATTTGACTGGCGATTTCAATATGGCCACAACTCAGCTTAAGCTCGGTTCTGCCGCGACCTCTTTAGCTGTGATCGCGCTTCTTATGGCGGTTCCGGGATCATTCAAGTCGCGATTATCTTCTACTTTGCTTGTTGACCTTGGGAACGCCTCTTTTGGAATCTACCTCTGCCATATACTTGTTCTCAAGGCCGTTTGGAAACTGCTTGGATTATTCGTCATTCCACTTGGTGTTTCGACATTTGCTGTTTGGGCGCTAACTCTTGCCGGATCTTATTCGCTTGTATCACTTTGCGGTCGTTATTTGCCCGAACGAATTCACATCATTGTGGGATTATAAATTGATTTTCGATACTGGCGCTTTTCATAGCGTTGAAGCAAAGTGAGTCCATTACCAACATTTGGCACGCGATCATCGGTGAAGATACCGGACTTCCTGTTTTCGAACGAGAAGATGACTTTTTACTCAAAATGGCTGATTGGATTAACCAACCTGAAATAACCGGAATCAATCTCCCTTGGTCGAGCATCGAAAAATGGAAGGGGCAATTCAGGTAGCCATATTCCGCAGTCATTACCTTGCCTATTTCGTTAAGAATGAGGGGGTTTAGCAAAATAGGATACCCAAGTCTTATTTATCACTCGATCTAAAGCGCATTTCGATTGTAGAGGACAGATTAAATGAAAGGCATCATCCTCGCGGGCGGGTCCGGCACGCGACTGTACCCGCTCACTCTCGTGACCTCCAAGCAGCTGCTGCCGGTCTACGACAAGCCCATGATCTACTACCCGCTGTCCACGCTCATGCTGGCGGGCATCAAGGACATCCTGGTCATCTCCACGCCGACCGACCTGCCCAACTTCCAGCGCCTGCTGGGCGACGGCTCGCGCTTCGGCGTGAACCTCTCCTACGCCGAGCAGCCCTCGCCGGACGGCCTGGCGCAGGCCTTCACCATCGGCGAGGAGTTCATCGGCGGCGAGCCCTGCGCGCTCGTGCTGGGCGACAACATCTTCTACGGCAACGGCCTGTCGCGCCACCTGACGCGCGCCGTCCAGAACGCCGAGTCGGGCCGCGCCACGGTCTTCGGCTACCACGTGGACGACCCCGAGCGCTTCGGCGTCGTGGAGTTCGACGGCGAGGGGAGGGCCGTCTCCATCGAGGAGAAGCCCGCCGAGCCCAAGAGCTCCTACGCCGTCACCGGCCTGTACTTCTACCCGGGCGACGTGTCCTCCCGCGCCGCCGAGGTGAAGCCCTCCGCACGCGGCGAGCTGGAGATCACCACGCTCAACCAGATGTACCTGGAGGAGGGGACGCTGTCCGTCGTCACCCTCGGCCGCGGCTACGCGTGGCTGGACACCGGCACCATGGAGTCGCTCCACGAGGCGGCGGAGTTCGTCCGCGCCGTCGAGCACTCCCAGGACCTACCGGTCTCGGTGCCCGAGGAGATCGCCTGGGAGAACGGCTGGATCACCACCGAGGGGCTCAAGCAGGCCGCCGAGGCCTACGGCAAGTCGGTCTACGGCCGGCACCTCAAGAAGGTCGCCGCCGGCGAGATCGTCAACAGCCCGCGCGAGTACTAATCCGATCCAATGGGAGATAGAAATATGTCTGAAGAGCTCTTCGAGCCCAGGAACATCATCGTCACGGGCGGCTGCGGCTTCATCGGCAGCAACTTCGTGCACTACGTGGTGAAGAACCACCCCGGCGTCCACGTCACCGTCCTGGACAAGCTGACCTACGCCGGCAACCCCGAGAACATCGCCGGGCTGCCGGCCGACCGCGTGGAGCTCGTCGTCGGTGACATCTGCGACGCGGAGCTGCTCGATAGGCTCGTCCCCGGCCACGACGCGATCGTGCACTACGCCGCCGAGAGCCACAACGACAACTCCATCGCCGACCCGGAGCCCTTCCTGCGCACCAACGTCGA